>JAIVGS010000357.1 GCA_020201435.1 Myxococcales bacterium | reverse complement strand
GGCCCGGCTGCAGCTCTCGTACACCAAGCTCTACGCGCAGGAGGACGGGCAGATCACGCGGCTCACCGCGCGCGAGGGGCAGATGGTGCAACCGGGCCAGCCGGTGGCGATGCTGGTCCCGGACCGGACCTACGTGGTCGCGAACTTCAAGGAGACGCAGATCGGCGACATGAAGCCGGGCCAGCCCGTCGACATCGAGGTCGACGCGTACTCGGGCCGAAAGCTCGAAGGCAAGGTCGAGAGCCTCGCCGGCGGAACCGGCGCGCGGTTCTCGCTGCTGCCGCCCGACAACGCCTCTGGCAACTTCGTCAAGGTCGTCCAGCGCGTGCCGGTGCGGATCGCCTGGGTCAACCCGCCGAAGGACCTGTCGCTCAAGCCCGGACTTTCCGCGGACGTCACCGTCCACGTGAAGTAATCTGCGGGGCGTGAGCGAGCCGCCCGATCGGGATTCCGGCAAGACCCTCGCGCGGCCGGACGTCGCTGCCGGACAGGCGACCGTCGTCCGCGAGGAGGGCACGCTCGTCCGCGAGGAGTCGACGCTCGTCCGCGGCGGCTCCGGTGCTGCCTCGGGCGAGGAGGGAGCGGTCACCCCGGAGACGCCCGGACGATACGACGTGCGCAGCGAATACGGCCGCGGCGGCCAGTCGCGGGTGATGCTCGCGTTCGACCAGCACATGGGGCGCGAGATCGCGCTCAAGCAGCTCCTCGCGCCCGGCGAGGGATCGGGCAGCAGCGGCTCGCAGGCGGCGTCGTCGCGGTTCGTGCGCGAGGCGCGGATCACCGGCCAGCTCGAGCATCCGAACATCGTGCCGGTGTACGAGCTCGGCCAGCACGCCGACGGGTCGTACTACTACACGCAGAAGCTGGTCCGGGGGGTGACGCTGAAAGCCAAGCTGCGCGAAGCCCGGTCGCTCGCGGAGCGGTTGAAATTACTGTCTCATTTCGCGGACATCTGCCACGCGATGGCCTACGCCCACAGCCGCGGCGTGGTGCATCGCGACCTCAAGCCCGACAACGTGATGGTCGGGCAGTTCGGCGAGACCGTCGTGCTCGACTGGGGTCTCGCCAAGGCGCGGGGCGAAAAAGACGTGAAGGCGAAGCAGCTCCAGCGCGAGACGGAAGCGATGCGGGCCGACGCGACGATGGCCGGCCATGCCCTGGGGACGCCGTCGTACATGAGCCCCGAGCAGGCGCAGGGGAACCTCGAGGAGATCGACGAGCGCAGCGACGTCTGGTCGCTCGGCGCGATCTTGTTCGAGATTTTGACCGGGCGGCCGCCGTTCGAGGGAAGCTCGGCGTACTCGGTGATCGAGAAGGTGATCAAGGACGCGCCACCGCGGGTCCGCGCCGTGCTGCGCGATGCGCCGCCCGAGCTGGCCGCGGTCGCGGAGCGCGCCCTTTCCCGCGAAAAAGCGTTGCGCTACGCGAGCGCGGAGGAGATCGCGGGCGAGGTCGAGGCGTATCTCACGGGCGGAAACGTTCGCGCGTACCAGTACAGCTCGTGGGAGCTGCTCAGGCGGTTCGTGCAGAAGCATCGGGCGCTGACGGCGGTGAGCGGCCTTGCGCTCCTCTTGCTGATCGCGGCGTTGATCGTGATCCGCGACGAAGCGGCCCGAGCGCGGGCGGCGCTGGGTGAAGCCCGGCACAACCTCGCCCAGGCATTTCTCGAGAAGGCGCACTCGGCGGAGCACGATTTCTTGTGGCACCGCGCGGAGATCTATTTCGCGGCGGCGCGCGTGCAGGAGGACGGGCCGGAGGCGCGCTGGGGATCGGTGATCGAAGGCGGCGGTGCGGCAGGCGTGACGCGCATTTCCGGGCCCGAGGGCTGGGTGCGCGCGGCGGCCTTTTCACCCGACGGCCAGGCGATCGCGGCGGCGAGCTCGGACGGGACCGCACGGCTGTTCGACCTCTCGACCGGCCGCGAGCGGTGGTCGTTCCGCGCTGCCCGGCAGATGGCCGCGGTCGCGTTTTCGTCCGACGGAAAGACGGTCACGACGCGCGATGACGGCGGGATCGTCCGCATCCTCGACGCGTCGACCGGCGCGCAGTCGAGCTCGTCGCGCAGCCCCGTTCGACCGAAGCCCGAACCGGTGACGGCGACGTCGCCTGACGGAAAGCTCGTCGCCACCGCCGAGTCTCGGACGGTGACGCTGTGGGATGCGCGCAGCCACGTCCGCCTCGAGCTCTTGCCGCGGCCGGCGCCGATCATCGGCCTCGCGTTCTCGCCCGATTCGAAGCAGGTCGCGATCGCCGAGCAGCAGAGCGCGCTCGTGCTCTGGAACGTCGAGCGGCGCCCGATGGCGCGGGGGTATGCGCGGTTGCCCGATGGAGGAACGCTGACGGTCCCGACCAGCGGCCGCGGCCTCGTGCAGCGGAACGCGGACGGCAAGCTCGCGCGCACATTCGCGCAGGATGTGCGCATCGACGCGGCGGCTGCCTCGCCCGACGGAAAGCGCGTCGCCGCCGTCGGGCCGGACGGGCTCGTGTTCATCGATCTCGGGAGCGGGCGGAGGCTGCGATCGATCGCAAGCGCGCGCGGAAGAGCGCTGCGGGATCGTCGCCCGCCACTCGTCGGCGGAGGTGCTCGGCGGGCTCGAGGATTCCGTCCTGATTCGGATCGATCTCGCCACGCGTACGTTGCTGCCGGCCACGGATCTCAAGCCGAGCGCGATCGCGTTGACGGCCGACGGCTCGACGCTTGCCGCGGGCGCCGCCGGCCAGATCCTGTTGCTCGATCCGCGCACACTCGCCCGCCGGGAGGCGCTCGAGATGGAGGGCGCCGTCCCCGGCTCGCTCGCGTTTTCGCCACGTGGCGATCTGCTCGCGGCCGCCGGCGGCGATGCGGCCGTGCATCTCTATGCGGGCGGTCAGGAAGTCGCGCACCTGCCGATCGCCGGGGCGCTCGCGGTCACCAACCTGCGCTTCTCTGCCGACGGGTCGCGGCTGATGTTGTTCGTCGAAAAGCCGTCCGACCTTCCGGGCGACGAAAAGGAGCCCGCCGAATTGCGGACGCTGCCGATCGGAGATCCGTCGAAGCTGCCGCCACCCGAAGAGGCCTTGCGGGCCGTTCTTGCGGAGCACGGCGTCGAGCTGCGCGACGGCGAGATCAGCGCCCTTCGGCGATAGCGCGGACCAGGTCGTCGAGCGAGTCGCCGAGGCTTTCGAACTCGTGCGCACCGGCGGCCATGAACGAAATTCTTCCGTACTTTCCGCGCTGTAGACGCGGGAGATAGCCGTACCCTTCGGCGCCGCCGTCGCTGCCGAAGAGGATCAAGCCCGGCGTCGCGCGGGTCACTTCCTGCTCGTCCGCCTCGCGCGCGATCTGCTCGGCCGACCAGATTTGCAACGGCCGCTTGCGCGGGCCGACCGTCCCCCGCGCGCCGTCGTGCTTCTCGAGAAACGCACGCACGTCCTTCGGAAGCGGCAGCCGGTCGAGCTGCTCGGCGCGGGCGCCTTCGGGCGCGAGCTGCATGTCGGTGAGATCCATGGCTCCTCGTATATCGCGCCCGACGGATGCTGTACGGTGCCCTCGTGCCAAAGTCGCGTGGTCAGCAGTGGACCGAAGCTTCTTGTTGTTTTCGGCTCCGCCGGCGAAAAAGGAGCCGGGCGGGAAGGCCGAAGTCGGCGACCGCCGGCGTGTCAGCACCTCATCGTCGAGGCTGACGACACGGATGCCCTCGCGAGGGGCATGCAGGGTCTCGCCATCCGCATCGCCAAGACCCTGAATCGACTCTTCCGCCGCAAAGGCCGGGTCTGGGCCGACCGCTATCACGCCCACGTGCTCAAGGCGCGGCGTGAGGTGGCGAACGCGCTCCCGTACGTCCTGGGCAATTTCGCGCGCCACGCGCGGCAGCGCGGACAACGGGCAGGGTTCGCCGATGCGTTCTCGTCGCTGAAGCACCTCGGGTACGTGGAGATCGACGCGCCCGTCGCGGAGCCGGCGACGTGGCTACTGCGGATCGGGTGGCCGCCTTAGAGCTTGCGCAGAAACTCTTCGCCCAGCTCGCGCGAGCGCCGTGTCGCGGCTTCGACGGCGTTCATCAGGACGTTGCGCAGGCCGCCCGCCTCCAGGGTGTGCAGGCCGGCGATCGCCGTGCCGCCGGGGCTGGTGACGCCGTCCTTCAGCATGCCCGGGTGCTGGCCGCTCTCGACCAGCAGCTTCGCGCTGCCGAGCACGGTCTGGGCCGCGAGCTGCATCGAGGCGCGCCGCGACAACCCGACTTTCACACCGGCGTCGGCCAAAGCCTCGATGATCAGGAACAGATATGCCGGGCCGCTGCCCGACAAACCGGTGACGGCGTCGAGCTGCGTCTCTTCCAAAACCACGGTAATTCCGACGCTATCGAAGATCGTCTTCGCGGTCGCCAGGTCGGCCTCGCTGCAG
>JAIVGS010000084.1 GCA_020201435.1 Myxococcales bacterium | reverse complement strand
GCTCGCGCCCGTGCGACGTTCTAGAACGTGCACAGCCCGAGCCAGAGCAGCATGAACGGCTGCACGCCGAACCGGAGCGTGTAGAGGGCCGCGACACCGAGACAGATGACCGCCGAGATCCACGATGCGAGCGCGCCCGACGGCTTCCTCCGGACGCCCTCGATCACCGCCAGCATCATCTGGCCGCCGTCGAGCGGGAGGATCGGCAGCAGGTTGAAAATCGCCCACACCACGCTCACCCACATGAACTGGCGCATCGTCCAGTCGGTGGGCGAGCCGGTGGCCGGCGGCAGCGCGCGCGAGAGCGTATAGGCGAGGGCGCCGAGCATCAGTCCCGCGATCGGCCCGGCGACCGAGAGGATGAACTGCCTCCCCGGACCCGGCCGGTCGCGAAACTGCGGGAACGTCACGCCGCCGAAGGCCTGGAGGTGGATCTCCGGATGTCCCCCGAAGACGCGCCCGACGACCGCGTGCCCCATCTCGTGCACCAGCACGCTCAAGAAGACGACGAAGATCCACGCCAGCATCTGCCAGCCGAAGCCGAAATCACCGCCCAACAGGACGGCGCTGAGGAAGAACCACGGATAGACTCTCACCGGGAAGGGCCCGACGCGGAAGTTCAGCATCCGGCGGGCAGTTTAGCCTACGATGGGTCAGCTCGCCGCGGAGGCATCGTGAGTTTCGCCAGGAGATCGGAACAGCCGTTCCAGTATCCACTCGATCGCGAGTTCCGCGAGCCCGACTGGACGCGGCTGCCCGGATATCGCGGCGTCACGCGTGCGGCGTGGGAAGATGCGACCTGGCAGCGGAAGAACACGGTCAAGAACCTGCGCGAGCTGAAGGAGGCGCTCGGCGACTTCCTCACCGACGATCTCGCCCGCGACATCGAGCGCGATCAGGCCGAGCGCGCGACGATGTCGATCCTGATCACGCCGCACATGATCAACACCATGGACGAGCGCGATCTCTACGCCGATCCGCTCCGTCGCTACATGCTGCCGGCGTTTTCCGACCGCCGCACCGACTGGCCGTCGCACCCGAAGGCCTCGCGCGACAGCCTGCACGAGCAGGAGATGTGGAAGGTCGAGGGGCTCACCCATCGCTACCCGACCAAGGTGCTGGCCGAGATGATCTCGACCTGTCCGCAGTACTGCGGACACTGCACGCGCATGGATCTGGTCGGGAATTCCGTGCCTCAGGTCAAGAAGCTCAAGTTCGTCGTGCCGCAGAAAGACCGCCACACGCAGATGATCGAGTACCTCAAGGCGACGCCGTCGGTGCGCGACGTGGTCGTCTCGGGGGGCGACATCGCCAACCTGCCGATCGGCGCGCTCGAGCGGTTCGTCGACGCGCTGCTCGACGTTCCGAACATCCGCGACATCCGGCTGGCTTCGAAGGGCCTGATGGGGATCCCGCAGCACTTTTTGCAGGACGAGGTGCTCTCGGCGCTCGACCGGCTCGCCGCCAAGGCGCAGGACCGCGGCGTGTCGCTCGCGCTGCACACGCACGTGAACCACGCCAACCAGGTGACTCCGCTGCTGGGGAAGATCGCCGGCAAGCTCCTCGCGATGGGCTTTCGCGACGTCCGCAACCAGGGCGTGTTGCTTCGCGGCGTGAACGATTCGCAGAAGGCTTTATTGGACCTCTGCTTCATGCTCCAGGACCACGCGCGCGTGCTGCCGTACTACTTCTACATGTGCGACATGATTCCGAATTCGGAGCACTGGCGGACTTCGGTGGCCGAGGCGCAGAAGCTGCAGCACGACATCATGGGGTACCTGCCCGGCTTCGCGACGCCACGGATCGTCTGCGACGTGCCCTACGTCGGCAAGCGATGGGTCCACCAGGTGGCCGAGTACGACCGCGAGCGCGGGATCTCGTACTGGACCAAGAACTACCGGACCGGGATCGAGGAGAACGACCCGGATGCGCTGACCCGCAAGTACGAGTTCTACGACCCGATCTACCTGTTGCCCGAATCCGGCCAGCGCTGGTGGCGCGCGCAGGTCCAGGCCGGCGCAGCCTGAAGCGGGACGGAGGGAAACTTGCCCGAGGACAAGCCGGAGCGGCCCTCCGAGCCTCAGGATCAGGAACCGTCGCCGGCGCGGCGGCTTGCCGACGCGATCGATGAGGTGTCGCTGCCGATCGAGCGGCTGAACCGGCTGAGCGCGGCCGAACGACCTTTCGAAAGCATTGCGCGGCCTGGGAACCGCCGTCGTCGCGCTCGCCGATCTGCTGCAGGTGCCGTTGCTTCTGCATTTCGAGGACCTGCGCGAAGGAGCGGAGCTCTGCGACTCGAACGCGGAGCAGATCATCGAGGGCATGGACCAGATCCAGCAGGTGAAGCAGAAGGTGATCGACAAGCTGGACGCCGCGAAAAAAGCCAAAAAGAAATGGATCCAGTTCACCATCGATGAGCTGGTTCCGAAAGCCGTGCGGGACCAGCTCAAGAAGTACGCCGGGAAGCTGCTCGACGCATTGCTCAAGCTCCCGCCGATCAACATCAACCCCGAAACGTGCGAGGTGGAGACCAGCCTGAGCGTCGACCAGGAGGTCGAGATCGAGGCGTCGGCATGGGGCATTCCCGGCGTCGACAAGATCACCGTCAAGCTGAAGGGAATCCTCAAGCTCAAGCTGGATTGCGACGAGATGCGCAAGTGCGTCGTGGATGTCGACATCGTCGACGGGATCGAAATCTCGGGCCTGGGCGGTCTGCTCAGCGGGCTGAAGATCGATACGAAGCACGGGCGACTGCGCTTGAAGTCGCTGATCGAGATCGCCGTGTTCGATCTCGCCGACGAGCTGAAAAAGCTGCGCAAGTGGATCGAGCTGCTGAAGATCGACCGCGACAAGATCGTCGACCCTGCGAAAAAGAAGGAGAAACAGGAGATCATCGACAAGCTGGAGAAGGACCTCGAGAAGCTCGAAAAAGGAAAGAAGAACCTCGAGATCTTTCCCAAGTGGGTCTAGATGTGATCGAGCAGCGCCAGCTCGGTCGGGCCGTTGCGCTCGGGCAGCGAAGCGGTCTCGTCGAGCGGCGCGATCATCGCGATCGCGGACGTCCGCGGCTGCGACTCGAACAAGCCGCGCAGCGGCCCCGCCGGCCACAGCCGAAGCCGCTGGCGGCCGGCGCGCTGCATGCAATCGCGCAGGCCTGACAACAACGTCGTGCGCGCGGCGTCGTCGGTCCATCCCGCCTCGAGGACGTCGACGGTGTCGCGGCCGTAGCGGATCATCGCCGCCGCGCTGCCGTCGACCACGATCCCCCACTCCGGCTCGCCGATCCCGCGCGCCCGCGCCAGCTCGCGCAGCCGGCGCAGCTGGAAACGCAGCGTCCACCCGTCGCGATCGAGCGCGAAGCGGGTCTCGTGGGTCCGCGAGGCGCCGAACAGACGCGTCATCTGCGGCTCGTCGCCGGGCATCGCCGGCCGAAAGCCGCTCGAGGGCCTGGGCAGCGCGCCGGCCTCGACGCTGCATTCCCGGCTCTCGACGACCCGGAAGCCGAGCCGCTCGTAATACTCGATGTCGATGTCGGAAAAGAGCACCGCCGCCTGTGCACCCTTCTCGCGGTACTCGTCCATCGCGGCCCGCAGCATCGAGGCGGCGTGGCCGTTGCGGCGCAGCGCGGGCGGCGTGAAGACCGCGCCGATGCCGAACAATTTCAACGGCCTGCGCGCGCACGAGCCGCGCAGGTCGTAGGCTTTCATCGCCGAGAGCATGCGTCCGCCCTCGAACCAGCCGAGCAGCCGGTAGCGGCCGGCGGCCTCCGCCGAGTCGGCCAGCCGCCGCTGGAAGAGCTGGAACTTCGCGTCGTCGAGGCCGCCGCCCCAGATCGGCTGGATGCCGCGGAAGTAGTCGGCCCGCTCCTCGCCGGCCAGGTCGCGCAAGACGGCCATCTCTCCGACCGTAACATGCTACCGTGTGCGACGTGGACGTTCCGTTGCCCACCCGTTTGTTTTCGCTGCGCGAGGCCAATGCGCTGCTCGACACGCTGCGCGACGAGTTCGGCCGCGCGCGCGAGCTGCGCGATCAGTTGACCGAGGTACAGCAGAAGCTCTCGGAAGCCGGCCGGCCGCTCGAGGGACCCGAGGTCCAGATCGACACCGACGCGCCCCCGGCCGTGCAACGGCTGCAGGCGAAGGCCGGCGTCATCCTCGGCAAGCTGCGCACGCTGCTGCGCGAGGTGGCCGAGCTCGGCGTCGAGGTCAAGGCCGCCGATGGCCTGGTCGACTTCCGCAGCAAGCTCAACGGCCGCGTCGTCTACCTGTGCTGGAAGTTCGGCGAGGAGCGCGTGACGCACTGGCACGAGCTCGAGGCCGGTTTCGCCGGACGCAAGCCGATTCCGCCCGAGAGCGACTTCGTCGGCGACCTTCTCCATTGAGCGGCATCACTACGCCCATGCGGATGCATCCGGCCTGGCGCGTCGCCGGCGCGACATTTGTCGTCCTTCTCGTGGCCGCTGCAATCCGCGCTACCGCCGGCGTCCTGATCGTGCCGTTCGAACAGGAATTCGGCTGGACGCGGGCGACGATTTCCGCCGCGATTTCAGTGAACTTGCTGCTCTACGGCCTGATGGGTCCGTTCTGCGCGGCGCTCGCCCAGCGGATCGGCATCCGCCGAACGATGACGGTGGCGATGGCGCTCCTCAGCGGCGTCCTGCTGCTGGCGACGTCGATCCGGAGCCCGTGGCACCTCGTCGTGCTCTGGGGTTTCGGCGTGGGGACCGGCACCGGCATGACCGCGGTGGTTCTCGGCGCGGTCGTCGTCAACCGCTGGTTCACGAAACATCGCGGGCTGGTGATGGGCGCGCTGACCGCGTCCACCGCGACCGGACAGCTCCTCTTCCTGCCGCTGCTCGCCCAGGTGGCGGAGACCGACGGCTGGCGCTGGTCGGTGCGCATCGTCGCGGGCGCCGCGTTTCTCGCGGTCGTGATCTCGCTGCTCTTCGTCCGCGAGTCGCCGGAAGCACTCGGGGTCCCGAAGTACGGCGAGACCGCCGTCGCTCCGGTGACGCACTCGGCCGGCAATCCCGCGCGCATCGCGGTGCAGTCGCTGTTCCGCGCCGCCCGCCACGAGGACTTCTGGCTGCTCGCGGGCACGTTCTTCGTCTGCGGCGCGAGCACCAACGGCCTGATCGGGACGCACCTGATCCCGGCCTGCGTCGATCACGGCATCCCCGAAGTCCGCGCCGCCGGCCTCCTGGCGACGATGGGTCTGTTCGACCTCTTCGGCACCACGATGTCGGGATGGCTGACCGATCGGTGGGACAGCCGCCGCCTGTTGTTCATGTACTACGGCCTGCGCGGGCTCTCGCTGATCTTCCTTCCCGGCGCGCTGACGCAGCAATCCGGCCTGCTCGTGTTCGCGGTCTTCTACGGCCTCGACTGGATCGCGACCGTCCCGCCGACGGTCCGGCTCGCGACCGAAGCCTTCGGCAAGGACCAGGGGCCGATCGTCTTCGGGTGGGTGGTCGCCGCACACCAGGTGGGGGCGAGCGTCGCCGCGCTCGGCGCGGGCGTGATCCGGACGTCGTTGGGCGATTACCAGCTCGCGTTCCTCATCTCCGGCGCGCTCTGCCTCGTCGCCGCCCTCCTCGCGCTCGGGGTCGGCCGGATTCGATTCGCCTGGCGTCCGGCAGAAGCGGCATGAAGATCGGCACCAAGATCGGCAAAGACAGTACCCTTGAAATTCGTAAAAGTGTATTCTAAGACCGCTGATCAAGTCCTGCTGCATTTTTAGATCGGCAGAAAGATCGGCAAATGGCGGCGTCGATTTCGCGCATGGAGCCGCTCCTTCCAGGACCGCGACGGGAGCTCGATGAGCTCGCCGCAGCGCTTCTTCGAAAATCATCCGCCTTGGGCGAAGGGCTTCATCCGATTACCCGTGCAGGCCTCGTGGATCTGTTGCGCGAGATGAACTCGTACTACTCGAATCTCATCGAGGGCCATCGAACGCGACCTCGAGACATCGAGAAGGCAATGCGCCGAGACTTCTCGCGCGTCCCGGAACAGAAGGCGCTCCAGTTGGAGAGCATCGCTCACATACGCACACAACAGAAAATCGAGGAGCGGCTCGCGTCGGAGCCGGACCTCGACGTGTGCTCGACCGAGTTTCTTTGCTGGATCCATGGCGAGCTCTACAAGGATTTCCCTCCCGAGTTCCTCGTCGTGACCAGCAAAAGTGGCCGGCACGCCGCCGTCAAGCCGGGCAAGTTGCGTCATCTCGACGTCGAACTCGGCGCGCACTTACCGCCCGAGCACCAGGATCTGCCCCGCTTCCTGTCTCGTTTCGCGGAGGTCTACGACCAACGAAAGCTGGCGCCGCTCGAGCGGATCGTCGCGACCGGCGCCGCGCATCATCGACTCGCTTGGATTCATCCGTTTCTCGACGGCAATGGGCGGGTCGCACGGCTATTCACGCATGCCTGGCTGATCCGCGCAAAGGTATCAGGGCACGGCCTATGGATGGTTTCGCGAGGCCTGGCGCGTTCGCACGACGCTTACTTCGCCGGCCTGGCGACCGCGGATCAGCCTCGTCGTGGCGACTACGACGGCCGCGGCAATCTGACCGAATCCGGGCTGGCCGAGTTCTGCGCCTTCTTCCTTGAAACGATGCTCGACCAGATCGACTTCATGTCGAAGCTCCTTCAGATCGAATCGTTCCGGAAGCGCATTCACAACTACGTGAGGATCCGCGCCGGCGAACTGCCGGAGGAAAGCGCCGCATTGCTCACCGAGACACTCTACAAAGGTGAGGTCGCGCGTGGCGAGGCTGGCCGGATCATGGGCATGTCGGACCGCAGCGCCAGAGAGATCATTGGACAACTGCTTGCAGAGAGGCTCCTCGTCTCAGGGACGCCCAAAGGAAAACTGCGTCTCGGTTTTCCGGCGCAAGCCGTACCTTGGTACTTTCCCGATCTGTATCCTCCCGAAGACTTCAGCGAGATTTGAGCGCGATGAGCTCGATCTCGACGCGCGCGCCCTTCGGGAGCGCGGCGACCTGGACGGTCGAACGCGCCGGCGGGTCTTTCGGGAAGCGCTTGCCGTAGATCTCGTTGACGGTCGCGAAGTCGTTGAGGTCGACGACGAAGATCGTGGCCTTCACGACCTTGTCGAACCCGACGCCCGCGGCGGACAGGACCGCCGAAAGGTTTTCCATCACGCGCTCCGTCTGGGCACGGATGTCGCCCTGGACGAGCTGCTGCGTCGACGGATCGAGCGGGATCTGGCCGCTCGTATAAACGAGGTCACCAGCGGTGATCGCCTGTGAATATGGCCCGATCGCCTTCGGCGCTTTCTCGGTCGAAATGATTGCCATTGGTGCACCTCGTCAGTGATGGGACCATCGGAACTTCGCGGCGGTGCGGAAGTCGGCGGTCACCAGCAGATACGCTTCCTCGTTGTGCTCGGCCTCGTCGGTCTGGAAGAAGACGAGCTCGGAGCGGCCGTCGTTGTCGTAGTCGCCGGCATCGACCACCGTCAGATTCTGCGCGATTGGAACCACCTCGCCTGCGGCGGTGATACCAAAGGTGTGCGAGTCGAGGTACGGGACGTCCTCGTCGCCGTACTCGCAGTTCTGTTCCTTCACCTCGAGCTGCAGCCGGACGACGCGGGCTCCGGACGCCGAGCGGTAGCTCTTGAGCGACTTGACCTCGCCGTCGCGGTAGTCGCGCGGAAGCAGCCGATAGGTCTTCTTTTCGCAGATTTCGCGTTTCGGGATCTTCTTGCGAAAGGCCGCCAACGCCCTTTCCCGGCTCTTCGCATCGAGCGGTGACGGTTTCCAGCCGTCTGGATCGGCGACGTTCGGCTGCGAGACCGCGACGAGCCGCGCGGTCTTCACCGGTCGCACCGCCTTGCGCGTGACCTCCATCTGGCCAATTTGAGCGTAGGCCTCGGAGTGCGCCTGGCGGCGCGAGGAGGCGCTACCGATGGCCTTGCCGTCGAGCGCGATCGTCCAGTCCACCGTTTCCGGGACCGACGCAGGCAGCCTCTCGTGGTCGCGCGGGTCAGGGGCCTCGAACGGCAGGGCATGCCAACCGTCCGGATCGTGGCGGAACGCGGCGCGAACGCGGTTCTCCTGCTGCTCGTAGACGCCGACCAGCACCTCGGCGGCGAGCGAAAGAGCGATCAACACGCGCTACTGGATGCGGACGCAGCGTTGGCCGTCGGCGTTGCTCTCGCGGTACTCGTACGTCCCGACCAGGCCGCCCGCCTTGTTCTGCGCGGTGCAGGCGCCGCACTCGAGCTTGCGGTCGACGGCCGAGACCTGGCCGCAGTCCTCGACGTTGCGGATGCCGTGGGCACAACCGGCCAGCGCCAGGAGCAACAAGAGCTTTTTCATACCCGCTCCACAGAGTGCACGCCCGGGATGTTCCCGATCGCGCGCAGCACGTCGTTGAGCTGCTTCACGTCCGCGATCTCTACCTCGAAGGTGCTTACCGCACCCTGCTCGCCGGTGCGCGCGTTGGCCTGGACGATGTTCACTCCTACGTCGGCGAACGTTTCCGAGAGGCGCGCCAGGAGACCCTTCCGGTCGTCGCTCTTCACGCGGAGGTTCACGCTCCGCTTGAACTCGCCGTGGACGTCCCACGCCACGTCGACGCGCCGCTCGGGATCGGTCTCCATCGCTTTCCGGCAGCCCGTGACGTGGACCGTCACGCCGCGCCCGCGGGTGATGAAACCGACGATCGGGTCGCCTGGCACCGGCGCGCAGCACTTCCCGTAGCGCACCAGCACGTCGTCGAGCCCGCCGATGCGCACGCCTCCCGTCGTCCGGGTCCGCTGCGCAACCCGCCGGAACAGCTCGGTCAGACGGTTGCCGGTCTCGGTGCCGTTGTGGCCGTCGCCCCCTTGCGGCAGCGGCGCCGGGGCCTTGAGCTTGTCCGGGTACATCTTGTTGAGGATGTTCGCCGGCGAGAGCTTGCCGTACCCGACCGCGCTCACCAGGTCGTCGGGGCGCGAATGCCCCATGTCGTTGGCCGCCTTCAAAAAGTCCGGTGTTTTCAGAATCTTGGCGAAGTTGAGGTCGAAGCGCTTGAACTCGCGCTCGAGCAGGTCGCGGCCGATGTCGATCGACCGCTCGCGCTGCTGCTGCTTGATGAAGTTGCGGATCTTCGCCTGCGCCCGCGAGGTCTTGACGAAGCTCAGCCAGTCCTTGTTCGGCCGCGCGTTCGGGGAAGTCAGGATCTCCACGCTGTCGCCGTTCTTGAGCTTGTAGCGCAGCGGGACGATCTTGCCGTTGACCTTGGCGCCGACGCAGTGCGCGCCGACCTCGGAGTGCACCGCGTACGCGAGGTCGACCGGCGTCGACCCCGAAGGCAGCGATTTCACGTCGCCTTTCGGCGTGAAGACGAAGACCTCGTCCTGGAACAGGTCGACCTTGACCGTCTCCAGGAATTCGCGCGGATCCTTCAGGTCCTGCTGCCACTCCATCAGCTGCCGCAGCCAGGCGAACTTCTGCTCGTCCTTGCCACCCTTGTTGCCTTCCTTGTACGCCCAGTGCGCCGCGATGCCTTCCTCGGCGATGCGGTGCATCTCCTCGGTGCGCATCTGGATCTCGATCCGCTCCCCGTTGGGACCGATCACCGTCGTGTGCAGCGACTGGTACATGTTCGGCTTGGGTATGGCGATGTAGTCCTTGAACCGACCCGGCACCGGCTTCCACAGCGAGTGGATCAGGCCGAGCGCCTCGTAGCAGGCCGGCACGGTCTTCAAGATCAGCCGGAAGGCGACGATGTCGTGGAGCTGCGTCACCGACGCGAGCCCGTTCTTCCGCATCTTCTTCCAGATGCTGTAGACGTGCTTGGGGCGCCCCTGGACCTCGGCTTCGAGCCCCGCTTCCTTCAGCTTCGTCTTCAGCAGCTCGACCACGTCGGCGATGTACTTGGCGCGGTCTTTCTGCGTCTGCGCGAGCTGGTCCTCGACGTCCTTGTATTCCGCCGGCTTGAGATAACGGAACGCGAGGTCCTCGAGCTCGATCTTGATCCACTGGATTCCCAGCCGGTTCGCGAGCGGCGCGTAGATGTCGAGGGTCTCCTGCGCGATCCGCTGCTGGCTCTCCGGCTTCATATGCTCGAGCGTCCGCATGTTGTGGGTGCGGTCCGCGAGCTTGACGAGGATGACCCGGATGTCCTTGGCCATCGCCACCAGCATCTTGCGGAAGTTCTCCGCCTGCTTCTCTTCGACGCTGGTGGTCTGCGAGCTCTGGAAGGTGCCCAGCTTGGTGACGCCTTCGACGAGATCGAGGACTTCGCCGCCGAAGAGCTCCTTGATCTCCTCCGGCTTGGCGAGCGTGTCTTCGATGGTGTCGTGGAGCAGCCCGGCGACGATGCTCGCCTCGTCGAGCTTCAGGTCGGCGAGCAACCCGGCGACTTCGAGCGGATGAACGAGGTACGGCTCACCCGACTTCCGGATCTGCCCCTGGTGGACCTTGGCCGAATAGACGTACGCCTTCTTGATCAGGTCGAGATCGGCGTCCTTGTGGTACGCGCTGACCTTCTCGAGGATGTCGCTCAGCCGAATCATCACCAGTGCTACGGCCTCCGGCCTTCGCCTGTCGCGGGCAAAGCCCGCTCCTGCGGCCCTTTCAGCATACCTCTATACGACGCACCGCAATAC
>JAIVGS010000083.1 GCA_020201435.1 Myxococcales bacterium | reverse complement strand
GGCGAGATTCAAATCGAGACGCCGCTGGTGAACAAGGCACTCGATGCGGCCGACGGGGACGCGTCGTGGCTCTCGGGGACGTGGCAGAAATCGGGCGAGCCGCGGTGGTTTCTCTTCAACCTGCCGTCCGACGTCGCCGAGCTCGGCGGCAGCCCGCCTCACGTCGTCCGGCGCGGCCGGCTCGTCGTCCACGGCCGGTTCGTCGACGCGATCTTCCCGACCGAGGAAGTGCACTTCAAGGCCTCCTCCGATCGCTCCGAGATGCAGTCCGACGGAACGTACCGCCGCGGCTCGCCGCCGTGATACTTGAAGGCTCATCATGTCGAACGTCGTCATCGTCGGCGCGCAGTGGGGCGACGAGGGAAAGGGGAAGGTCGTCGACCTCTTCACCTCGTGGGCCGACGTCGTCGTCCGGTACCAGGGCGGCGCGAACGCCGGCCACACGCTCGTCGTCGGCGGCGTGAAAACGGTGCTGCACCTGGTGCCGAGCGGCGTCCTCCACCCGGGGAAGAAGTGCATCATCGGCAACGGAGTGGTGGTCGATCCCGAAGCGCTGATGGACGAGATCGACGTGCTCAAGAGCCGCGGCCTTTTGTCCGACCCGACGCAGCTGGTGGTGAGCGAGAACGCCCACGTCATCCTGCCCTACCACAAGCGGATCGACGCCGGCCGGGAGAAGAAGGAAGCGATCGGCACCACCGGCCGCGGCATCGGCCCGTGCTACGAGGACAAGGTCGCGCGGCGCGGCATCCGCGTGCGCGACCTCGGCAAGCCCGAGTCGCTGCGGACCAAGCTCACCGCGCGGCTCGACGAGGCCAACGCGCAGATCGCGTCGCTCGGTGGCGAGAAGCTCGAGCTCAAGCCGCTTCTCGATTGGGCGCTGCAACTCGGCCGGCGGATGCAACCGTACGTCGGCGACGGATCCGAGACGCTTTCGCACGAGGTCGCGCGCGGGCGCGCGGTGCTGTTCGAGGGCGCGCAGGGGACGCTGCTCGACATCGATCACGGGACGTATCCGTACGTGACCTCCTCGAACACGGTCGCCGGCAATGCGGTCGTCGGCGCGGGGCTCGGGCCGACCGCGATCGACGAGGTGATCGGCATCACCAAGGCGTACACGACGCGGGTGGGCAACGGGCCGCTGCCGACCGAGCTGAACGACGCGACCGGCGAGAAGCTGCGCACGGTCGGCGCGGAGTTCGGCGCGACTACCGGGCGGCCGCGGCGCTGCGGCTGGCTCGACGCGCTGGTCCTGCGCTACGCGGCCCGCGTGAACGGCTTGTCGGGGCTGGCGATCACCAAGCTCGACGTGCTGACCGGGTTCGACACCATCCTGGTCGCGGTCGCGTACAAATTGCCGGACGGCAAGACGGTGAGCGAGTTTCCCTCGGATCCGGAGCTGTTGAACGACGCCCAGCCGGTCTACGAGGAGCTGCCCGGCTGGAAGGAGCCGCTCGGCGATCTGCGCGAGTACAGCGAGCTGCCGGCCAACGCGCAGCGGTACGTCGAGCGGGTCGAGCAGCTCGTCGGCGTCGAGACGATCGCGGTTTCGGTCGGCGCCGAGCGCGCGCAGACGATCGTTCGCAAGAATCCATTTCGGCACGTCTAGGGATTCCGCATGCCCAAGCCCACATGGAAAGGTCAGGGTGGTCTGGCGGAAGGGATCGGGATCCGCTTCGCGGGGATGCCGGGACCGAGAATTCAGAAGGAGGACAACGTGGGTGAAGCAGTCATCGTCGAGGCGGTCCGAACGGCGCGCGGGAAGCGGAAGGGGGCGCTCGCGGCGGTGCACCCGGTCGATCTGCTGGCGCGGACGCTGACCGGGTCGCTCGAGCGGGCGGGGGTGTCGCCGAAGGACGTGGACGACGTGATCATGGGCTGCGTCACGCAGGTCGGCGAGCAGGGCCTGAACATCGCGCGCGGGGCCGTGCTCGCGGCGGGGCTGCCGATCGAGATTCCGGGTACGACGGTCAACCGCTTCTGCGGTTCCGGGTTGCAGGCGGTGAATTTCGGCGCGCAGGCGGTGCTGTCGGGCGCGGCGCAGCTGGTCGTCGCGGGCGGCGTCGAGCACATGACGCGCGTGCCGATGGGCTCGGACGCGATGGGCGGGGAAGGGCCCGCCTCGCCCGGCCTGGTCGAGAAGTGGCCGGGGCTCGTGCCGCAGGGATTGTCGGCGGAGATGATCGCGGAGAAATGGGGCTACACGCGCCGGCAGCTCGACGAATTTGCCGTCGGATCGCAGGTCAAGGCGACGACCGCGATCGAGAAGGGATATTTCACGCGTGAAATTCTTCCGCTCTACCCGGGCGGGAAGACCTTCGACCGCGACGAGCACCCGCGGCCAGGGACGACCGTCGAAACGCTCGCGGGCTTGAAGCCGTCGTTCAAGGAGGACGGCAAGCTGCACGCGGGGAACTCGTCGGGCATCGTCGACGGCGCGGCGGCGGTGGTGATCGCGTCGAAAGGGCGGGCGCGGTCGCTCGGCCTCAAGCCGCGCGCGCGGATCGTTTCGATGGCCGTCGCGGGATCGGATCCGATCCTGATGCTGACCGGGCCGATCCCGGCGACGCGGATGGCGCTCGCGAAAGCCGAGCTGACGGTCGGGGACATCGACCTCTTCGAGATCAACGAAGCGTTCGCGCCGGTGCCGATCTTGGTCGCGCAGGAGCTCGGAATTCCGCTCGACAAAGTGAACCCGAACGGCGGCGCGATCGCCCTCGGCCACCCGCTCGGTGCGACGGGCGCGATGCTGCTGGCGACGGCGCTGCACGAGCTCGAACGAACCGGGCAGCGGCGCGCGCTGATCACGCTCTGCATCGGCTACGGCATGGGAATCGCGACCATCATCGACCGCAAGGTCGACTGAATTCCGGGCCACTGCCACGGTGCTCGCCAAATCAGGGTCGCCCGCGACGAGCCGTTGCCTGCCACGTGGCTGCCCCCAGGCCTGCAGACCCGAGGCGGGAGTGGTACGGGGCGGCAGCCCCCTGTACAGCCGGCGCCGCTGTGCGGCGCCGACGCGCCCCAAAATAAGACGCCAAAACAAGGTAAGCTACGGGTAAATGCTGACTCTTGCGATCAGCGCGATCGTGCTCGCCACCAACGTCACCGACGGTGGACTGCAGCGCGAGCTCGGCAAAACCCTGCTCAAGCAGGGCCGGGTCGAGGAGGCCATCACGCGCTTTCAGGCGGCGGTGAAGCTCAACCCCGACGATGCCGCGGCCTGGTACCAGCTCGGGTTCGCGAATCGCAAGGCGCAGCACTTCGAGCCGGCCGCGGAGGCGTACGGGAAGTACACCGCGATGCAGCCGGACGATCCGGACGGATGGTTCGGGTACGCCGAGTCGCTGCGCCAGTCCGGCAAGACGGCGGACGCGGTCAAGGCGTACGAAACCTACTTCGTCAAGGAAACGCGCACGGACGAGCAGAAAAACGAGGCGAAGGCGCGGATCGCCGAGCTGAGAAACCCGGCGCCCGCGGCGCCGCCGAAGCCGCCCGACGATCGGGTGAAAAAGGGCGACGCCGCGTTCGCCGCGAAGGACTTCCGCACCGCGCTCTTCGCCTACCAGGACGCGATCGTCGCCGATCCGAACAACGTCGAAGCGCTCGTCAAAGCCGGCGACACGTACGCGAAGATGGGCCACGACCCCGAGGCGATCGCGCAATGGAACAAGGCGCTCCAGCTCGATCCGCAGAACCAGGTCGCGCGTGCCGGAATCGCGGCCGCGACCGAGCGCAACAAGACGTTGACGCAGAAGCCCGCCGCGCCGGCCCCCGCGCCCCCGCCTCCGCGAATCGACGAAGCCGCCGCCCGCGCGCACTACACCACCGGCGTCGGTCTCGTCCGGGACCGCAAGTACGACGACGCCATCGCCGAGCTCGATCAGGCGCTGAAAGCGAAGCCGAGCTTTGCCGTGGCCCTGATCGCCCGTGGCTCCGCCCGCATCGGCCAGGGCCGCTTCCAGGACGCCGTCGCCGACTACACCGCCGCCCAGAGAGCGGATCCCTCGCTCGCCTCGCCGCTCTTCGGGCTCGCCGAGGCCTTCCGCGGCATGGGCCAAAACGAGAAAGCCGCCGACCTGTATCGACAGTTTGCGGCAAGTAAGGCCCCGGATGCCGATCCGGGCCTGAAGGACTACGCGTTACAGAACGCACAAGCACTCTCGACCAACAAGTAGCCCCGGTCAGCGTTGCGCCCATCGTCGACGCGATCTATGTCTGCGCGGCGCAACGAAGATGCCGACCGACCCGCAGGACATCGAACCACTCGCTCCCTCCGCGACACCGGACGTTCCGGGACCGATGCCGGCGACCGCCAGGGCCGCCGCGGCGGTGCCGCCGCGCGTCGTTCCCGACCAGCACCTGGGCGAGCCGCGCCATCCGGGGGTGCCGCTCGCGCCGCCCGGGATCGCGCCGGAGTCGGACGTTCGCGTCCACAGCCCGGCCTCCGCCGCGCCGCAGCCCAGCCACGGCCACGTCAACGAGGGCCTCGGCGAGCTGCCGTGGACGTACGGCGACGGCCGGCTCGTCTCGCTGATCCGCGATCCGAACACGCTCTACGTCTACTGGGACTTCTCGCAGCAACAGATTGATCAAGCATTTCACGGACTTGGCGCGGCGCGCGCGGTCCTGAAGATGTGGAGCACCCGGGGCGAGCTGACCCGCGAAACCGAAGTGCACCTCGAGGCCCGCGGCTGGTACCTTCGCGAGCTGCCGGCCGGAATCGAGCTGCGCGCCGAGCTGTGGGCCGTGGGCGAGAAGGGCGCGAGGATGCTGCGCGCCGCGCGGCCGGTGAAATTGCCGCCGGCGGCGCCCTCCGATCAGCTCGACGCGTTCTACCTGAAACTTCCTCTCGATCAGCCGCTCCGCGACGGCGGCCTCACCGGGGGCCGCTCGCTCAACTACGGCGGCGCCGCGCCGGCCGGGTGGGAACGGCGATTGCAGCCGCGCGGCTTCGACGGTTCGAGCTTCTTCGGCGGCGGCGGCAGCGCGAGCGGCAAGCCGCCCTGGTCCACCCACGTTCCGGACTCAACCGTCATCGATAAAGGCCCCAAGAAATGAGCAGAGGCGCCCTCTCGATCGTGCTGCACGCGCACCTGCCTTACGTGCGGCATCCCGAATACCCCGAGTTTCTCGAGGAAGACTGGCTCTACGAGGCCATCACCGAGACGTACCTTCCGCTGCTCGAAGTGTTCGACAAGTGCGTCGAGGACGGCGTCCCCTTCCGCGTCACGATGACGCTCACCCCGCCCCTGGTCGGGATGCTGCGCGACGAATTGCTCATGTCGCGCTACTCCAAGCGCCTCGACTCGCTCTGCGAGCTCTGCGACAAGGAGGTCGACCGGACGCGCGGCGACCCGCAGTTCGGCCCTCTCGCCTGGTACTACCGCGAGCGCCACTACCACCTGCGGCGTCTCTTCCACGACCGCTACCACCGCGATCTCGTCGGCGGCTTCAAGCGGCTGCAAGACTCGGGTGCCCTCGAGATCATCACCTGTGGCGCGACGCACGGCTTTCTGCCGCTGATGATCCATCCCGAGGCGATCCGGGCGCAGATCCAGGTCGCCTGTGCGCACTACCGGATGCATTTTGGCCGCGATCCGCGCGGCATCTGGCTCCCGGAGTGCGGCTACGCCCCGGGGATCGACAAGTACCTCGCCGCCGAAAACATCCGGTTCTTCTTCGTCGACTCGCACGCGCTCGCGAACTCGGTGCCGCGGCCGCGCCGGGGCGTCTATGCTCCCGTCTACACGCCGTCCGGCGTCGCCGCGTTCGCCCGCGATCCGGAGAGCTCGATGCAGGTCTGGAGCGCCGAGCACGGCTATCCCGGCGACCCCGTCTATCGCGAGTTCTACCGGGACATCGGCTGGGACCTCGACTACGACTACATCAAGCCCTACATCCAGGCGACCGGCGACAGAAAGAACACGGGAATCAAGTACTTCCGCATCACCGGCAAGGTCGAGCTGGGAGCCAAGCAGCCCTACGATCCGGCCGCGGCGAGAGCGCGCGCCGATCTGCACGCCGGCAACTTCCTCTTCAACCGGACCAAGCAGTTCGAATACCTGCGCGACGCGTTCGGCGCGAGCGGCCCGGTGCCGATCGTCATCAGCCCCTACGACGCCGAGCTGTACGGCCACTGGTGGTACGAGGGTCCCATGTTCCTCGACTTCCTGATCCGGAAGGCCGCTCGCGATCAGGACGTCCTCAAGCTCGCCTCCCCGGTCGATTACCTGGCCGAATACCCGGAGCAGCAGCTCTCGCAGCCGCCGCTGTCGTCGTGGGGCGCAGGCGGGTACGCGGCGGTCTGGCTCGACGAGGTCAACGACTGGATCTACCGGTACCTGCACAAGGCGTCCGAGCGGATGGTCGAGCTCGCCCGCATCCACCACGACGCGAGCGGCGTGACGCGGCGCGCGCTCAACCAGGCTGCGCGCGAGCTGCTTCTCGCGCAGAGCTCGGACTGGGCGTTCATCATCAAGACCGGGACGATGGTCGACTACGCCGTCCGCCGCACCCGCGAGCACCTGCTGCGCTTCACCAAGATCTACGACCAGGTGAAGAGCAACGGCGTGGACGAGCAGTGGCTGTCGAGCGTCGAGTCGCGCGACAACCTGTTCCCCGAGATCGACTACCGCGTCTACCGGCCGAGCTAGCGCCCGCCCGGCGTGGCCGCTGTCCAATGAACAGATTTGCAGCGCCGTGGACCCGTTACGCGTCGCGTTGGTGTCGACCCCGTTCGTCGCCGTGCCGCCCCCAGGGTACGGCGGCACCGAGCTGGTGATCGGCGAGCTCGCCCGGTCGCTCGCCGCGATGGGAGCCGAGGTCGTCGTCTACGCGACCGGCGACTCGCGGCTGCCGGGCATCGAGGTCCGGTCGTATTTCCGGACGGCCGAATGGCCGCCCGACCGCGCGGTCGACCAGGTCCATTCCACCTGGTGCCTGCGCGACGCGTCGCGCGACCGCCGCGGCTTCGACGTGATCCACATCAATTCGCCGTTCGCGGTCGACGCCGCCGCGCTCTCGCCGTACCCCGTGGTCTGCACGCTCCACCACGAGCTCGAGCCGGACTGCACGCAGATCTACCGCCGCGCGCCGCAGGTCAGGCTGGTCGCGATCAGTCGTGCCCAGGCCCGCCGCGAGCCGGCCCGCGTCTCGGCGGTCGTCCACCACGGGCTCGATCCGCGCCGTTTCCGGGCGATGCCGGATCAGGGGTACCTGCTCTTCCTCGGCCGCTACGACCGGTGCAAGGGCGTCGCGCACGCGATCGAGGTCGCCGCGCGCTCCGGCCTGCCCCTGGTGATGGCCGGCGAGCCGCACGAGCGCGAATATTACGACCACGTCGTCAAGCCGCTGATCGAGAAGCACGGCGTGCTCGACGTCGGGCCCGTCGGCGGCGATCGCAAGGCGGCCCTGATCGCGCGGGCGCGGGCAATCCTCTTTCCGATCGAGTGGGAAGAGCCGTTCGGGCTGGTGATGATCGAGGCCATGCTGAGCGGCGTCCCGGTGATCGCGCTCGCGCGGGGGAGCGTGCCGGAAGTGATCGACGACGGGATCACCGGCGTCCTCTGCGACGACCCGACCGAGATGGTCGCCGCGGCGCGCATCGCCGACAAGCTGTTCGACCGCCAGCGGATCCGCGAGCTCGCCGTCGGGCGCTGGTCCGCCGACCGCATGGCCCGCGACTACCTGCGCATCTACCGCGCGGCGCAGGCCGACCGCCTGCTGGAGGCCGACGACCACACGCCGAACGCGGCGGGGGCTTGAGATGTCCGATCGGGCGCTGGTCACGATCGGAGCGGCGGAGCTGCTCGGGTACGACGATCTCGGGTCGCTCCCGGAGTCGACCGGGACCGACAAGCTGGTCCTGAAGCGCGGCAACCTCTTCGCCGTCGCGGGCCGGCTCGGCGACATCTGGCCGGCCGGCGCGCGCGACCAGGGCGCGTACTTCGAGGACACGCGCTTCTTGAGCAAGCTGCGGCTCTGCATCGCGGGCGGGCCTCCGGTCGTGCTCTCGACACAGATGAGCGCCGAATACACCGCGCAGGTCGACATGACGGTGACCTCGACCCATTTCGGCGGCGTCTTCGCCGACCCGGTGAACTTCCTGCACCTGCGGCGCGAGCAGCTGATCGACGAACAGTTCATCGAGCGGTTGACGCTGACCAACTACCTGGTGCGCGAGATCGACTACTGGATCGAGTACGAATTCGGCTGCGATTTCGCCGACCAGTTCGAGGTGCGCGGCGCGAAGCGGCGGGCGCGGGGCGCATACTTCCGGCCGCTGGTGCAGAAGGATCGGGTCGTCTGCTGCTACCAGGGCCGCGACGGCGTCCTCTATCGGGCCGAGATCTTCTTTCCGATGCGCGCGCCGGACGAGCTCTCGGGCAGCAAGGCGCGCTTCAATTTCCACCTCGGGCCCAACGAGAGCGCCTCGCTCGAGCTGCACGCGCTGCCCTCCTTGCACGCGGTTCGCTCGGGAACCTCGGTGCGCGAGGCGGCCGATGCCGCCCGCAGCGATGGGTACAAGCCGCCCCCGCTCGCGTCCGACGAGCCCGATTCCGGCTGGATCTACCCGGGCGTCCATCCGAGCGGTCATCCGCCGACGCCGCGCCGGTACGACGAGCGGGTCGCCCGCGCCCGCGCCGATTATCGAAACTGGGCGGAGACCTCGGCGCGCGTCGAAACCAGCGAGGAAGCGTTCAACTGGGCGCTGCAGCAGGCGACCGCGGATCTCAAGGCCTTGACGATCCACTGGAACGGCCGGCGCGTCATCTCGGCCGGCGTGCCGTGGTACGCGTCCCCGTTCGGCCGCGACGCGCTGATCACCGGCTTTCAGGCGCTGCTCGTCAACCCGGAGATCGCCCGCGACGCGCTGCTCTTCCTCGCCGCCCACCAGGGCAAGCGGAACGACGATTTCCGCGAAGAGGAACCGGGCAAGATCCTCCACGAGATCCGCCGCGGCGAGTTGGCGCGCACCGGCGAGGTTCCGCACACCCCGTACTACGGCAGCGTCGATTCGACGCCGCTTTTCGTCGTATTATATACTGAATATCTTCAGTGGACCGACGACCGCGCCACCGGCGAGCAGCTGCTGCCCGCGGCAGAAGCGGCACTGCGCTGGATCGAGAGCCGCGGCGACGATTTCGTCACCTACCGGCGCAAGACCGAACGCGGCCTGCGCAACCAGGGCTGGAAGGACTCGTGGGACGGCGTCCCACATCTGGACGGCACCCCCGCCGAGCCGCCGATCGCGCTGGTCGAGGTGCAGGGCTACTGCATCGACGCCCGGCGGCGGATGGCGCGCCTCTACCGGCAACTCGACCGCCGCGACGACGCCGCTCGCTGCACCGCCGCGGCGTCGAAGCTGATGAAAGCGCTCGACCAGGCGTTCTGGATCGAAAAATCCGGCTGCTACGCGATCGCCCTCGACGGGGACAAGCGGCAGGTTCAGTCCATCACGTCGAATGCCGGACATCTCCTCTTCTCGCGCGTCATCCCGGAATCGCGCGCTCGCCGCGTCGCCCGCACGCTGATGAACGGCGACAGCTTCTCCGGATTCGGCATCCGCACGCTCGCCAAAGGTCAACGGCCGTACAACCCGCTCAGCTACCACAACGGCACGGTCTGGCCGCACGACAACTCGATCGCCGCCCTGGGCTTCTCGAACTACGGGATGCAGAAGGAGGCCGCCAGGGTCCTTTCCGCCCAGTACGACGCCTGCCGCCAGCTCCGGCATTACCGACTCCCTGAGCTGTTCTGTGGGATGGAGCGGGGCGAGGGCGACCTGGTCGTCAGCTATCCGGTCGCGTGCTCGCCGCAGGCGTGGGCCTCGGGCGCGTTCTTCCTCATGCTCCGCGCCTGCCTCGGCCTCTATCCCGACGCGCCGCGCAAGATGCTCAAGATCGTCAACCCGCGCCTGCCCGCATTCTTGACCGAGCTCACGCTTTCCGGCCTGCGCGTCGGAAATACGCGGGTTTCGCTGCAATTCACGCGCAGCGGCGAAGGCACGTTCGCGGCGGTGAGCGAGATGCAGGGCGAACCGCTCTCGGTCCGCATCGAGGTCGGCGCGAACACGGAATCCTGATTCCCAGGGGAGGAAAAGTTCTCTCTTACGCGGCCTGCCGCTGCGGAGGCGCCACCCGCCAGCCCGCGACCCACGCAGGGACGCGGCTGCGCGCCAGATCGACGACCTTGCGGCCGCGCTCCGTCTGGCTAAGGGCTTTGACCAGCCAGGCGCCGATCAGCGCGATGAAACCACCGGGGACGAGGATCGCAGCAACGACGAGGATGATTTTGCGGGCCACACATCATACGTGTGCACGCGCAGTGCCAGTGCGAAACCGTGTGCGCACCGTCACCCGGTGCGATAGAACGGCGTGATGACGCACTCGCTGGCGAGCGTTCAGGACGCGGCCGACCGCCTGCGATCGGTCGGTTATCTCCCGTCGCCGGAGATCGCGTCGAGCGCCTTTCTGGCCGATCGGCTCGAGAAGCCGATCCTGGTCGAGGGGCCCGCCGGCGTCGGCAAGACCGAGCTGGCGCGCGCTCTCTCCCAGGCGACCGGGCGGACGTTCCTGCGGCTGCAGTGCTACGAGGGGCTCGACGAAGCCAAAGCGCTGTACGAATGGGAGTACGCCAAGCAGCTCCTCTACACCCAGC
>JAIVGS010000262.1 GCA_020201435.1 Myxococcales bacterium | reverse complement strand
GCTGTTGTCCGCTACAAACCGCTCCATTCGGCCGTCGGCGTGACTCGGAAGGACGAGGGTCTTGACGCCCGCTTCCTTTGCGGCGGAAAGGATCCGCTCGGCAGCGATGTCGTCGGCGTGACTAGCCAGGAGTGCCCGGCCAGCCCAGCGAAGCGTGCGGAGCCATGCGCCGGGCAGTCGAGCTTCAAGACGGTCAGCGAGGAGCCGCAATTGCTCGCGGTCCCTCGGTTTCAATGCGACGACATCGACGGGGTGCATCGCGGTGGACAATCACTCGCTTTGCCGCATACCGTCAATCGGCTCTGGCCGCAAGAGAGGGAGCAAGCGCTCGTCTGCAAGCTCGATCCCACGGTCGTAATCGGAAGTCCGCGCTAGCTCCTCCAAGATATCGTACTGAATCTTTCCCGCCTCGAGCGCGATCCGATAAGGCAATCGCGTGAACGTCACGATTTGGTACCGGGTGAGATAGCGGTCGGGCATCCGGGCCTGCAGCTGGTGCTCGATCTCGCGGAGTTTCAGGAACTCCGGGTCGGCGATCCTGTCGCGCATTTCGACAAAGTTTTCGATGGCGAGGTCGGCGATCGCGTCGGCGTCGGGTCTGCGGGCTTCGGCGAATTTCGCGAAGTCGGCCGTCCAGTTGCCGGTGAGGCTTTGAACGAGGAGCGTCACGTCTTCGAAGCCGGCGTTCATGCCCTGGCCGAAGAAGGGGACGATCGCGTGGGCGGCGTCGCCGATCAACAGCGCGCTGCCGCGCGACCACGGCCAGGCGCGGATGGTGACCATGCGGCCGAGGGGTGCGGACATGAGCTGATCGGCGAAGTCGGGGATCAGCGGCATCGCGTCGGGGAAATATTTCTCGCCGAAGGCCCGTGCGCTGGAGCCGGTTTCGAGCTCCGCGAACGACGGCGAGCCCTCGAAGGCGAGGAACAACGTGCAGGTGAAGCTGCCGTCGAGGTTCGGGAGCGCGATCAGCATGAAACTGCGGCGGGGCCAGATGTGGAGCGCCTCGCGGTGCATGCCGCTGCCGGGCGGCATCGTCAGCTCCTTGTATCCCGCGGTCAGGTAATCCTCGGTCACCCCGGCGCTGATCGCCTTGCGCAACGCGGAGGCGCTGCCGTCGGCGCCGACGATGACCGGCGCTTCGGCGCGCGAGCCGTCTTCGAAGGACGCGATATCGTCCGCATAAGTGACCAGCTTCTTCTCGAAATGAATGCGGACGCGGCCCGATTCCTCGGCGCGCGTCATCAGCAGCTTGTTCAATCCGCCGCGCGACATCGAATTGATGAATTCCTTTTCCGAGCGGCCGTACCGGAGGAGCGCGAGCTTTCCGTCGAGCGCGTGCGTCATCCGGCCGAGCATCGGCACCGCTTCGCGCAGCACGTCCGCGTCGAGGCCGACCTCGTGCAGCGCATGCAGACCGCGGGTCGAGACGGCGAGATTGATCGAGCGGCCGGCGCCGATGTCGACGCGGCGCATGTCCGGGCGGCGCTCGTAGACGTCGACCGACAGGCCGCGGCGCGCGAGGGTCAGGGCGAGGAGCGAGCCGACCGGTCCGGCCCCGATGACGACGAGATCAGCCATGGATCAATGCCGCCAGCCGCTGCACGTCGGTGAACGAATTGTACAAGGGCGCGGGCGTGATGCGGACGATGTCGGGCGGGCGAAAGTCGACGATCGCACCGTGCTCGGCGAGCGTCGTCACCAGCTGGCGGCCGCTGGGCACCCGGATCGTCAACATCGATCCGCGCTGCCGGGGCGTGAGGATCTCGAAGTCTTTCAATGACCATTCAAGATAAGACGTCAGCGCGTCCCCTTTCCGGCGCAACGCAGGCATCGTCGCGCGATCGAACAGCTCCATCGACGCGCGCAGCGCCGCGAGCTGCAGGACCGGTGGATTGGAAAGCTGCCAGGCTTCCGCGCCCGGGATCGGATTGAACCGCGGCTCCATCTCGAATCGCCGCGCCTTGTCGTGACCCCACCAGCCTTCGAAGCGCGGCATCTCGGCATTCGCGTGCCGCTCGTGGACGAAGACGCCGCCGAGGCCGCCCGGGCCGGCATTGAGATATTTGTAATTGCACCAGGCAGCGAAATCGGGGCCCCATTCGTGGAGGCGCAACTCGAGATTTCCGGCCCCGTGCGCGAGGTCGAGCCCGATGAACGCGCGGTGCGCATGCGCCGCGCGGACGAGCGCCGGAACGTCGAAGGCACGGCCGGTGAGATAGTTCGGCGTGCCGATCAGAACCAGCGCCACGTTCGAATCGATCGCCTCCACCGGCTCGTCGCTCTCGATCACGGCGTCGGGATAGCCGTGGAAGCGCGCTTGCGAGATGACTGCATAGCGGTCAGAAGGAAACGCGCCGCGCTCGATCACGATGCGATACTTGCCGGGCTTCGGCCGATAGAACGAGACCATCATCAAATGCAGGTTGACCGACAGCGTATTCATCACCACCACTTCGTGCGGCAACGCGCCCACCAGCCGCGCGGTCGGATCGGTCAGCAGCTCGTGGTAATCGACCCAGCGATTGCGCGCCGCGAAATGGCCCTCGACGCCGAGCCGCGCCCAGTCGTCGAGCTCCTGAAGAACGTAGTCGCGCGCCTTGCGCGGCTGCAGGCCCAGCGAATGACCGGCGAAGTAGAGTGGATGCGAGAAAAGGAACTCGTCGCGCAGCGGCGCCAGCGGGTCGGCGGCGTCCTGGGCGGCGGCCCACGAGGGCGAGTCCTCAAATGTCATAATCGCTCGCCGATCGGCCCAGCCATTCGAGCGCGGTGCCCGCGCGCAGCCGATCGACGACCTCGGGTGCGAGCGACATCGACGCGATCAGCGAGCCGGGGAACTTTTCGCCGAGCGGAAACGGATAGTCGCTCCCGATCGCGACGCGCTCGTGGCCGAACGTCGCCAGCACGAGCTGCAGCGCGCGCCGCGAATGCACCAGCGAATCGACGTAGATCCGATTCAGATACGCGGAAGGCGGCTTCCGATTGTCGACGGCCACCAGATCGGGGCGCGCCTCGAATCCATGCTCGATCCGTCCGAGCGTCCCGGGAAAGGAACCGCCGCCGTGCGCGAAAGCGATCCGCAACGAGGGCAGCTTCTCGAGCACGCCGCCGAAGATCACCGAGCAGATCGCGAGCGATACTTCGGCGGGCATTCCGACCAGCCACGGGAGCCAGTACTTCTGCATCCGCTCCTGTCCCATCATGTCCCAGGGATGGACGAAGATCGCGGCGCCGAGAGAGGCAGCGCGCTCGAAAACGGGAAAGACCGCCGGCTCGGAAAGGTTCCATCGATTGACGTGCGATCCGATCTGCACGCCGGCGAGACCGAGCTCCTGGACGCATCGATCGAGCTCGCGGACGGCGAGGTCGGGCGCCTGCATCGGCAGGGTCCCCAGCCCGGCGAAACGCCGCGGATGCCTCCGGCAAAGCTCCGCGACGTGATCGTTGAGAAACCGGGCGACATCGCGCGCCTGCTCGCCGCGGGCGTGATACGAAAACATCACCGGCACGGTGCTCAAGACCTGCACGCCGACGCCGGCTTCGTCGCACTCGCTCAAACGCCTCGACGGATCCCAGCAATTGCTCTCGATCTCGCGAAAGACGGCGCCGTCCTCGCGCACCAGGCGCGCGCGGCATTCGTCGATCGGTTCGAGGCGGAGAAATCCGTGCCCCCAGCGCGGAAGCTCCGGCGGGAGGACGTGCGTGTGGATGTCAATGCTTCTCATGCTTGCGGCCACACTTGCGACAGGTGGTGTGGGCCGGGTCCCCCCAATAACGCGCGAACACGGGCGGCAATTGTTTGACGATGTCCGTCAAATGGAATGATTCGCGATAGAGCTCGGTGCCGCAGTCGTCGCAGACCCAGAGAAACGTGTCTTTCTCGTCCGCCAGCCGGCGGCGCTCGATGACCAGGCCGACGGTATTCGGACCCCGCTGCGGCGAATGGGGAGTATTCGGCGGCAGCAGGAAGATCTCGCCCTGCCTGATCGGGATGTCGACGGGCTTGCCGTGTTGCAGGACGCGCAGGACGATGTCGCCCTCCACCTGATAGAAGAATTCCTCGCCTTCGTTCACGTGATAGTCGGTCCGCGAGTTCGGCCCGCCGACGACGGTGACCATGAAATCGCGATCGCCTTCCCAGATCTGCGCATTGCCGACGGGCGGCTTCAATAATTCCCTGTGCTCGTCGATCCATTGCCGGAAGTTGAGCGGCTTCATCGGGAACGCACCTCCGCGATGCACTTGAGTTCGATCGCGATCGGCGTCGGCAGCGAAACGACTTCCACCGTCGTCCGGCACGGCTGCGCGGCCGCGAAGTATTCGGAGTACAAACGGTTGTAGGCGGTGAAATCGCGCTTCATGTTCGTCAGGAAGACGGTCACGTCGACGAGATCTTCCCATCGCCCGCCGGCGTCTTCGAGGACGACCCTCACGTTGTCGAAGACGGAACGGCACTGATCTTCGAAGCTCTGCGGAATCTCGTTCGTGCCCGGCCGGCGCGGGCCGATGCCGCTGAGAAAGAGCAATCCGCCGGCTCTTCGCGCGTGCGGATAGAGCCCGACCGGTTCCGGAGCGCGCGCCGATTTCATAGCTTCACGCAGACGTTCTTCGCCTCGGTGAAGAAGCGCATAGCGTCCATGCCGCCCTCGCGGCCTACGCCGGAGTCCTTCATTCCGCCGAACGGCGTGCGCAGGTCGCGCAGCATCCAGCAGTTTACCCAGACGATCCCGCTGTGCAGCGCAGCCGACACCTTGTGGGCCCGTGAGAGATCGCGGGTCCACAGCGAAGCAGCCAGGCCGTAGCGAGTGGAATTCGCGAGAGACACGGCCTCTTCTCCGGTTTCGAACGGCAACAGCGTCGCCACCGGGCCGAAGATCTCCTCCTGGTTGGTGCGGCATGCGGCGGAGAGACCTTCGATCAGCGTCGGCTGGATGAAGAACCCGTTCGCGCAGCGGCCTTCGACGCGGGCCCGGCCGCCGCCGCACAGGACGCGGCCGCCTTCCTCGCGCGCAACCTGCAGGCAGCCCATCACCTTGTCGAAATGCTGCCGCGACACGAGCGCTCCCTGCTCGGTCCTGGCGTCGAGCGGATCGCCGACCCGCAGCGCGCGGACGCGCTCGACCAGCTCGTCGCGGACCCGCGGATAAACGCCTTTCTCAATCAGGATCCGCGATCCGCACAGGCAGATCTGCCCGGTGTTCGAGAATGCCGCGCGCACCGTCTCGGGGATGGCGGTGCGCAGATCGGCGTCGGCGAAGATCAGCGTGGGGTTTTTTCCGCCCATCTCCAGCGAGATCTTCTTGAACGACGCAGCCGCCTCGCGCGCGATCTCGTTGCCGACGCGCGTCGACCCGGTGAACGAGATCGCCTTCACGTCGGCATGCTTGCAGAGCGGTGCGCCGGCGCGCGGACCGAGACCCTGCACGACGTTCAATACGCCGGGAGGCATTCCGGCTTCGATCGACAGCTCGCCGAGCATCGACGCCGTCATCGGCGTCACTTCCGACGGCTTGGCGACGACGCAATTTCCCGCCGCCAGCGCGGGCGCGATCTTCCAGGTCAACAGATACAGCGGCAGGTTCCACGGCGAGATGCAGCCGACCGCGCCGAGGGGCTGCCGCAGCGTGTAATTCAACGCGCTCTCGTCGGTCGGGTGCGCTTCGCTCGCGAACTGCGTCGCCGCGTCGGCGAAGAAATCGAAATTCTGCACCGCGCGCGGAATGTCGACGGCGCGAGCGGCAGAGAGCGGCTTTCCCGAATCGATGCTCTCGGCGCGCGCCAGCTCTTCGAGATCGCGCTCGATCAAGCGGGCCAGCCGCCGCAGCATCCGCGATCGCTGCATCGCCGGCGTCCGCGACCAGGAGGGAAACGCGCGCACCGCGGCGGCGACGGCCTTCTCGACGTCGCGCGCGTCGGAGCTCGCCACCCGCGCGTACGTCTCGCCGAGCGCCGGGTCGGCGTCGTCGAGCCACTCGCCCGAAACCGCGGCGCTCTGCCGGCCGTCGATGGTGTTGAGGACGTCCTGCATGGCCGCGAGCTTTATCTCCCTTCCCTGCAGGCGTCGAGGGGGGCTAACCTGAGCGCGTCATGATCGATGCAGACGAGCTGGCGAGCGTGCTGGACGAGGCGCTGGTCGCGAAACGCGAGATCCAGCCGCTGACGAAGACGCACGGCGAGTTCGATCTCCCCACCGCGTACGTCGTGCAGGCGCGCGGGATCGAGCTGCGCATGAAGCGTGGCGAGAAGATCGTCGGTTACAAGATGGGTCTCACCTCGGAAGCGAAGCGGAAGCAGATGTCGCTCGGCGCGCCGATCTACGGCGTGCTCACCGACGCGATGCAGATTCGCGGGGAGGTCCGCGTCGCCGGCGGCGTGCATCCGAAGATCGAGCCGGAGATCGCGTTCGTCACCGCGAAACCGCTGCACGGCCGCATCAGCCGCGACGAGGCGCACGCTGCGCTGCAGTCCGTCGCCCCGGCGCTCGAGATCCTCGATTCGCGCTTCGCCGGCTTCAAGTACTTCTCGCTCACCGACGTGGTCGCCGACAACTGCTCGTCGTGGCGCTTCGCGCTCGGACCCGTGAGCCGGCCCAAGGCAGTCGACGGCCTGCGGATGCGCATGTCGGTGGATGGGCGCGTGGTGCAGGAAACCGACTCCAACGCCATCTCCGGCCATCCGCTCGATTCGCTCGTCCAGCTGGTGGCGATGCTGCCGCATCCGCTGCCGGCGGGCAGCATCGTCCTCGCCGGCGCGGCGACGGTGGCCGAACCCCTGCGTCCGGGAGTCGAGATTTCACTGGACGTCGAATCGCTCGGCTCGATGAAGGTCCGCGCCACGTGAAGATTTCGTTCCTGCTCGTCATCCTCGGCGCCTGCCCCGGCCCGCAGGACGTGCAACTGGCGCCGCCGAAAGCGGGCTTCCAGCTCGCCACCGATTCGTTCTCGGTCGCGCAGGGGACCGAAGTTCAGCGCTGCTACTTCTTCCGCGTTCCCGGGAGCGGGACCGACCCGATCTGGATCTCGCACATCGTCGCCGCGGTGAACGAAGGGTCGCATCACATGAACGTCTTCCGCGTGCGCACCATCCTCGCCCTCGATGGCGAGGACGGCGACGTGGTGGACGGCGGCGAGTGCTGGAACAGCGGCAACTGGTCCGACTGGCCGCTGGTGATGAACTCGCAGGAAGGCGGCGAGATCGTCGACTGGACGCTGCCCGCGGGCGTCGCTCACAAGTTCACGCCGGGCGAAAAACTGATGCTGCAGTCGCACTTCGTCAACGCGCGCACGCAGCAGACGCCGGGTCGCGGAAAGGCGATCGTCAACTTCGAGGCGACGAGCGCGGCCGGCCTTCAGGAATTGGGCACCGTCTTCGCCACCGACCAGCACATCCGCATCTGTCCCGGCGACGACAACGTCGCCTTCGCGCAGACCTGCCGGTTCGCGCGGCAGCCGGTGACGATCGTCGCCGCCAACGGCCACTTCCACTCACGGGGAGTGAAGTTCGAGATGTCCGCGTCGGACGCGCAGAACCAGCCGGGCGGACAATTTTATACCTCGACGCAGTGGGCGGATCCGACGTTCACGCGCGATCTGGCGGTGCCGGTGGAGCAGGGCGGCGGGGTCTTCTTCCGCTGCACGTACAGCATGGCGCCGCAGGAGTGCGCGGATACCACCGATCACTGCTGCGCCACCTTCGGCCCGCACGTCGAAACCCAGGAGCATTGCAACGCGTTCGTCTACTATTACCCGAAGCTGGACGACGCGACGTGCTTCTGAGAACCGCGGTCCTGCTCGCGCTGTTCAGCTGTCCGCCCGGACCGGCGCCGCATCCGCCGTGCGGATTCGTCGGCGACGCGACCAGGGCGGTCGCGCTCCTGCCGATCGCCGCCGGCGCCGACGGGTTGCTGCGCGCGCTGCACGACGGCGACGAGGTCCAGCTGCAGAAGCCGCCCCAGGGAGGATTCGTCATCTACGCGGGCGTCGCGGCGACGAATCTGAACCGATGCCTGCAGTCGACCGCGGAGTTGATCGACGTCGCGAGCGGACAGCCGCTGACCGGAATCGATCAGCGCAACGCCGACCTCGTCGACGAGCACGTCGGTTATTTCTGGCCGCCCGACATCTTCCAGACGCCGAACATTCCCGCCTGTCCCGACGCGCTGCACGTCGGCGTCGTCAACCGCAGCGCGATCCTGCGCGTCGACGTCACCGACACCGACGGGCGGACCGGACGCGCCGAGGTCCACGTCACGCCGGTGTGCAGCGATGCGTCCTGCACCTGCATCTGCGGTCCGAATCCGACGCACTGCTGAACGTCATTCGAGATCGGCGCACGCGGCCGCGGGACCGGTGCTCTTGATCGAGTCGGCGAATCGCTGCAGCGCCGCAGTCGCGCCCTCGCCGCTCTCGAAGCGCAACAGGGTGATGGCAGCCTTTCCGTCGCAGAACGGCGCGACGTCGATGCGCACCGTTCCCCGGTTCCCCTGCATCGTCCAGCTTCGCTCCTCGGCCGCGGCTCCTGCCAGCTTGTGCTGCGTGGCTCCGGCAAACACGAGGTGGCCGCCCTGCGCGGTCGCGATCTGCGACGACGCCGCGTCGAAAAACGTCTCGAGTGCGTCGCCGGCGAGCGGCTCGGGCACGAAGGAGAGCGCAGCCTGGCCGTCATTGGCGCGCCGGATCGAGAGCTCGGCGACCGGATTTCCCTGGTCCGGTTGGTAACCGTCGGGGACGGTCCCCTCCAGCGCGAGCCGCGGGCTGACGAAATGGCCGGCTTCGATCCGGGCCGGCCCGACCACCGGCGGGGGTGGCAAGTCGCCGAGTGGCGGCGCCGGCTGCGGCAACTGCGGTCGGAGCGCGAGCTGGCGCGAGAGCGCGGCGTCGAGATCGATCGCTCCGTGCGCGAGCGCGGTGACGATCCCCCGGGAACCGCTCTTCGACGGCGCGGTCTGGCCCGCTTCCTCCCAGCACGGCTGCTCGAGCTGCAACAGGTTCGCGACGTGCGCCGCGGCCTCGCCGCTCCACGCCGAAGTCCAGAGCAGCGTCAGCGCGCGATTCGGTCCTTCCGCGACGACGTACGCGTCGCCCAGCCATCTGGGCGCGAAGTCCTTGACCACCGACTTGTCGACGCAGACCTCGAGCGCGATGCGCGAACCGAGCTCGCCCATCCGCCCGCTGGCGACGACGCGGGTTCCGGGCGGAGCGAGCGGCATCGGCAGCGCGAGCGGAGCCTCGCCGGCGAAATACGTCTCCGGATGCAGCACCTGGTGCGACGAGACCGGCGGGTTTTTGAACATCCTGTCGATCAGGGGAAAGCCGCCGCGCCGGTACACTTCGGCGACGAGCGCGAAACCGGCCGCGTACGGAAGCACCAGCTCTTCGCGCAGTATCGCGGGCGCCTTGAGCAGCTCGGGCGATTTCCCGCTGATGCGCAGCAAGGTCTCGGCGTCGACCGCGCGCAGGATCGCGGCGCCCGCGGCGATCGCAGCCTTCACCGGCTTGTGCGCGTGTCGCGCGCCGTACGCGGTCATCACCGCCATCGCGTCGCCCTCGTAGAGCGCGGTGCGCGCGAGACGAACGTCGTCGTCGGGCAGACTCTTCACGTCCGCGATGCCGAAATTCTGGTCCTGCAGCGCGTGCTCGATCTCGTGCGCCAGCACGATGCGCAGCTCGACGCCGCCTGCCGAATCGGGCACCGTCTTGCGAACGATCAACTGCTTGGTGAACGGATCGTAGAAGCCCGCCACCTGCTCGTCGAGGACGTCGAGAAGGATCTTCGCCGGATCGGCTCCGGGAGGCGCGAGGTCGAACGCCGTCCATCGCGCGCGCTCCGCGGCGACGATCGCCGGCGTCAGCTCCTTCTGCGCGCGCTCGTGGACGGCGCGCGAGAAGAGCTTGTCGTCGAGGATCATGATCTTGAGATTTTGCTTGCGCTTGAGGCCGCGCAGCTGCTCGACGTCCGCGGTGACTTCGCGGATCAGCGTGACGAGTGGATCTTCGTTCGCCGGCGGAGTCGTGGGTGGACTCGCGGGTGCGGGAGGCGATGGTTCGGGCGCTTTTTCCTGAGGCCTGACGTCTGAGGCTTGAGGCCTGCCTCCCGGAATTCTCAGCGTCCCCTGCTCCTGCTGCGGCTCGGGTGTGGGAGCCGTGAGGCCGAGCGCGGTCGCCACCAGCTTCGGCACCTTCGCGCGCGCGTCGTCGCGCAGCTGAGCGATCCCGATTCCGACCAGGCGCGCGAGGCCGGCGGGCGCATTCGAGCCGGGCTTGTAGACGCCGACCGCGACGACCGTGGCGCCCTCCATCTGAGCCGCGCGGCCGAACAACGCGGCAGCGGCGCCGTCCTTCAACACGCCGGCGACGTCCCCCCCGGCGTCGATCACCTCGATCCCGTACGGCGCCAGCGTCTTGCGGGCGGAATCGCGGATCTCCTGCGTGATCGCCGCCGCGTCCGCCGGCGACAACGCTCCGGTGCGCGGCTGGACGGGCAGGACGGCCACCGTCGACGCTGCCGCTGCGATGAACAGGGACGCGAGCAAGCTGCCCCATGTTCGGCGCGGGCGGCCCGCCAGGCAAGTTCCTTGACACGACCTCGCCCGCGCTCCCAGTCTGGGACGTGGCGCGAATCCTGGTGATCGACGACGAGCCCATGGTCGGCCTGATGATCGGCCGCATGCTCTCGCCCGGGCACGAGGTGGCCGTCCAG
>JAIVGS010000082.1 GCA_020201435.1 Myxococcales bacterium | reverse complement strand
GATCCCGAGTTCGAGGCGTTTCTCCTTGAAGTTCTTTCGGATTTTGCGGTGACCGTACCGGAGCTTGGGACAGTCAAGGCAGTGCACACGCCGCGCGTCGTCCTGACCTCGAACGCCGCGCGCGAGCTGTCGGACGCGCTGAAGCGCCGCTGCCTGCACCTGTACATCGATTTCCCGACTGCGCAGCGGGAGCTCGAGATCGTCCGGTCCCGCATACCGAACGTTCGCGAAGAGCTGGCCCGGAAGGTCGTCGCGGCGGTTCAGGCGATCCGCAAGCTGGACCTGAAGAAATCACCGTCGATCAGCGAGACCCTCGACTGGGCCCGCGCCCTGACGCTGCTCAACGCGACCACGCTCGACCAGCAGCTCGTGACCGAAACGCTCTCGACGGTGCTCAAGTATGAAGCGGACATCGCCAAGGCAAAAGAGCACGCGGCATACATCGCTAGCGCGGGCACGCAATAAAGTCCGACATCTGGAGACCCGCCCTGAAGGGCGGGTCTAGCAAAGAACAAGCCCCCTAAAGGGGGCTTCGCCGGTCTGTCGAGCTCCCATGATCAGCCCCTTCAGGGGGCTTGGGTTTTGCTAGACCCGGGCTTTAGCCCGGGTCTCCTGATCGCAAAAAGAAGGAGTGTTCCTAACGGTGCCGCCCCTCGTGCAGCCCCGGCTCGCGGCGCGCCTGCGCCTGGACCTGCTTGTCGAGGTACCCCGGGTAGCCGATGCGGACCGAGTTGTCCGAGACCTCGGCGAGCTCGACGCCCGCCTTCTTGTCTCCGACCAGGAACCCGCCGCGGGACTTGAACAGGATGTACACCGCCGCGTCGTCGACCGACATGCCCTGTTCCTCGGTCCGGTAGGTGTCCTCGCCGACCTGGATCAGGACGACCCCCGGCGAGACCTGCCGCGCGTCGGTGAAGCGGAACGTCTTGAGCTGCACCTCGCGATTCGCCCAGGGCGCGAGGTTGTGCACCTCGACCCCCGACCGCTTCTTCATCTGCGCGATGATCCCGAGCGTCTTCGGGTGGGTCAGCCGGCGCGCGCCGTCCCAATCCTTGCGCACGACCCGCGACAGGTACTGCTGCAACGTCGCCTTGGCGAGAAAGACGTCCGGGGACTCCTCGTTCAGCATCGACTGAACGCTGCTGGTGTCCACCGTCGAACTGGAACTGACCGAAGCCGCCACCGCCAGAAAGATCGCCGTCACCATCGCCCTTACCCCCCGCCCAAACCGCCCGAGCGGAAGGTGGAGACTCGCTGGCTGCCGGGCAAGGGCTTCTACGCAGACGCGCGCTGGACGGGGATCGCCATCGCGACCCGATCGCGGCCTTCCCGTTTGGCTTCGTACAGCGCCTGGTCGGCCTTCTCGATCAAGCCGGCGACGTCGTCGGCGTCGATGCCGAGCGTCGCGACTCCGATCGAGATCGTCACCGACAAGGGCCCGCCGCCGTCCGGCCCCGGCAGCTTCGCCGCCGCCACCGCTCGCCGAAGCTTCTCGGCGACCTCGATCGCCTCGGGCTTTCCGACCCGGGGCAGCACGATGCAGAACTCCTCGCCGCCGTACCGCGCGACGATGTCGATCTTCCGCACGTTTCGCCGCAGCGCGAGCGCCACGCCGCGGAGGACGCCGTCGCCGACGGTATGGCCGTGGCGATCGTTGACGTGCTTGAAGAGATCGAGGTCGATCATCGTCAGCGACAGCGGATCGCCGAACCGGACCGAGCGGGAGAATTCCTGCTCCAGCCGAAGGAACAGCTGCCGCCGGTTGGCGACGCCCGTCAGCGGGTCGGTGAACGACAGCTCGAGCGTCTGCTGGTAGAGCCGCGCGTTCGCGATCGCCAGCGCGGCCTGGGCCGCGATCGCCTCCGCGAGCCGGACCGCCCGCGCGTCGAAGGCGTCGAGCTCGCGGCGGTTCATGTTCATCACGCCGACGATCCGGCCCTTGCTCCGCAGCGGAACCGCGAGAAACGACCCGGTCGTCTTCGCCCGCCCCTTGTAGTGCAGGTAGCGCGGGTCGCTGTCGACGTCCTTGACGTAGATCGTCTGCCCCTTCGCCGCCGCCTCGCCGGCTACGCCCTCGCCGAGGTGGAAGCGCATCCCGCGGACCGTCGCCGGCGCGTCGCCCGCGACCGCTTCGACGACCAGCTGGTGGGTCGCCTCGTCGACGAGCATGACGCTGAACTCGGCGACGCCGAGCCGCGCGCAGATCTGCTTGCCGAGGAGCTGGAGCTGCTCGGGTAGGTCGAGCGTGCCCGAGATGGCCTTCGAGACGTCGAGCAGGAGCTCCATCTCGCCGACGTGAGCCTGGAGTTGCTCGTTGACCGCCTTGAGCTCCGCTTGCAGCGACAGCTCCTCGCGGGCCTCGATCTCGGTCACCGCCATGTCGGTGACCCGCGAGAGCATGGTGTTGAAACTCTTCGACAATTTCCCGAGCTCGTCCTCGCTCGAGACCCGCGCGCGGACGAGGAACTCGCCCAGCTCGGCCCGAGCCATCACCTGGCCGAGCGACTGGATCGGCTTGATCAGGAAGTGGCGGACGGCGAGCGCGACGGTCATCCCGGCAAACGTCAGCGCGAGCAACGTGCCGACGACCGCGCCGTCGCGAAGCTCCTCGAACGCCATCGTCGGACTGGTTAGCGCGATGCGTCGCGAGTGCTCGACCAGCGCACCGAGCCCCACCAGCAGCACGACTGCCGACGGAACGGCCGACGCGAGGATCAGCTTGAGCGCCAGTGATGAGCGGATGCGCTTCAGGACCACGTCCGAGATTCTATACCGGCCCGCCTGCCCGGCCACCAAGAGGGCGTCCCGTGGGCTCTTTTGTCCAGTGCGAGCAGCACCCACATTATCCGCTCCAAGGAGGCTCGACAAATGCGCTGCCAGGACATCATGACGAAGAATCCCGCTACCTTGCAGATCGAAGCCACGGTCCAGGAGGCCGCGCGGCTGATGGCCGAGAAGGACGTCGGCTTCGTTCCGATCGTGGACAAGTCGGGCGTGGCGGTCGGCACCGTCACCGATCGGGACATCGCCATTCGCTGCGTGGCGAAGGGCCTCGACGCGCGGACGGCGAAGCTCTCCGATTTCGGCGGCAACCAGGTCATCTGCTGCCAGGCGGAGGATGACGTTTCGAAGGCCAAGCAACTGATGTCGCAGAACAAGATCCAGCGCATCCTGGTGTGCGACGCGAACAAGAAGCCGGTGGGGGTGATCAGCCTGCAGGACCTCGCGGAATCGGCCGGCGAGCAGGAGGTCGGCGAGACCGTGCGCAACGTGAAGCAGGAAGGCGCGCCGGGTTCGGTGCATTGAAAATTGCGTGAGAGGCGCCACCGGGGCACGCTCGCCCCGGCGTGCGCTCGATTGTCGCCATCCTGATCCTGATCGTTTCGTCCGCGGCGCGGTCGGAAGAGATCCGCATAGAAATCGCGCGCGGTGTCGTCAAGACGGTGAACCTCGAGGAGTACGTCGCCGGCGTGGTCGCCGCGGAGGTGCCCCCGGCGTGGCCGCTGGAGGCCCTGAAAGCGCAGGCAGTCGCGGCGCGGACGTTCGCGGTGGCGCAGAAGGTCGCGCAGGGCCCCGCCGCGCGCGCCCATCTGACCGCCTCGGTGCTCGACCAGGTCTACCGGGGCACGAGCGACACGGCCGCGGTCAGGGCGGCTCGCGAGACGGCGGGCGAGGTGCTCACCTGGGGCGCAGCGCCGATCGCGGCATACTTCTCGGCCAGCTGCGGCGGCCGCGGCGAGAGCGCGGAAGCGGCGTTCAATCTCGCGCCGGGGACGACCCCGTACATTCACGGCGGCGAGAGCGACGACGACGAACACGCGTGGACCCGATCGGTGAAGCTCGACGACCTGACTGCCGCGCTCCGCGACCGAATCGGCGCGGCGGTGAAAGGCATGCGCGTCTCGTCGCGCACCGCGAGCGGCCGCGCGAAGACGATCGCCCTCGAGACGAGCGCAGGTCGAAAGCCGCTGCCCGCCGTCGAGCTTCGGCAGCTGCTCGGCTATCGTGAGATCCCGTCACTGCTGTTCGACGTGAAAACCGACGGAAACACCGCCGTCTTCACCGGCCGGGGCAGCGGCCACGGCGTCGGCCTCTGCCAATGGGGCGCGCAGAAACGGGCCTCGCGCGGCGCTACGTACCGGGAGATCCTCGCGCACTACTATCCAGGCGCGGAGATCCGGCGGATGTACTGACCGCCTTTCGATAGAGCAAGACGAGAACGACGAGCGGGAACGGATAGGTCACCAGCCGCACGCAGCCGGAAACGACCGAGCGCCAGGGTCCGGGCGCGACCAGCATCGAGGCCATCGACGCCGCGACCGTGAAGATCGCCATCAGCGCCCAGGCCGCGACCGCCATCGGCCAGTGGCCGCGCAGGAGGTTCCACGATCTCTGCAGCGCTGCCTTGCCCCCGAGCCGTTCCGACATCGCGGCCGGGATCGCGAGGCTGAACCCGACCGCCGCGATGATCCCTGGCACGATGCAGAAGAGCGACGCGAGCCCGACCAGCGGCGCGCCGAGGATCGCGGTCCGGCCGAGCTCGCGCAGCCGGGAGGCGACCGTGGCCCACGCGCCGGCCGGCCCAAGGGCGCCCCCGAGGACGAGCGGCACGACCGCGGCGTGCGCGAGCGCGATCCCGGCGAGCAGGATCGTCACCACGATCAGCACCGCGTAGGCGAGCGGCACCGCGTGCCGCAGAAGGCCGGCGTCGAATACGCTGCCGCCTTCGAATGCCTCGCGCCCGAGCTGGTTCACGCGAGCGTTCCGCTCCTCCGGCGACGCCGGCGGGCTCTCCTTGAGATCGCGAGTCTTTTCCTGCACTTGCTCGGTGTGGGTGCCCGCCTCACCCACGCCGGCAGCGCCCATCCCGGCGAGCCCGATGAGCACCGTTCCGGACATCAAGAGGTTCGCGGGGACGAGCGCGAGCGCGCAGGTCAGGACCAGCGCGCCGAAACGCCGCCGGTAGATCGCGAGCGCCTCTCCGAACATTCCTACGCCGGCCGCAGGGCGGCCTGATCGGTCACGTACGGCGCGCGGCCGAGCACGCGCCGGTAGAGCGCGCCGTGGCCGTCGGCCATCCGCTCCAGCGACAGCTCCTCCTCGACGCGCTTGCGGCCGCGCACGCCCATCGCTCGCGCCTCTTCCGGCCGCGACAAAAGCCGCGACAGCGCCGCCGCCAGCGCTCCCGCGTCGCCGTAGGGAACGAGCAGGCCGTTGTCCTTTCCCACCAGCTCGGGATTTCCGCCGACGCGGGTGGCGACGATCGGCAGCCGGGCCGCCATCGCCTCCATCAGCGCGTTCGACAGGCCTTCCGCGCTCGAGCAGAGGCAGGCGATCTGCGCGTGCGTGAGCAGCGCGGGCACGTCGAGCCGATGGCCGACGAGCATCACGCGATCGGTCAGACCGAGCTCGGCGATCCGTTTCGTCAGATACTCGCGTTCCGGCCCTTCGCCGGCGCAGACGAACTTCACGTCGCCGAATTCCGCGGGGAGGAGCGCGACCGCCTCGACGAGCGTGCGGTGGCCTTTCACCGGCCAGAGGTTTCCGATCACCGCGACGATGCGACCCTCGGGCAGCGGCGCCTGGAGCGGCTGGGCGGCGAGCGAATCGAAGCGCTCGAGGTCGAGCCCGTTGCGCACCACCAGCACTTTCTCCGGCTTGCAGCCTTCCTCGCGGATGCAGACTTCCTTCACCGCTTCGGCGTTGGCGACCACCAGATCGGCGAGCCGCGAGCAGAGCTTTTCGGCCTCCCGGTGCCAGCGCGTGAAGCCGGCCCGGATGTGGCCGAGGTCGACGCGGCTGACGATCGCCTTCGCGCCCCCGGCCCTCGCCGCCGCGAGGCCGAGCAGGTTGGTGTTGAAGTCGGTCGAGTGGACGATCTTGATGCCTTCGGCGCGGATCAGCGCCGCCATGCGCGCGATCTGGACCGCGGTGTTGGGCCGCGCCATCGAGCCGTTGAGCGGGAAGACGTGAGGCTCGTAACCGAGGGCGCGGACCTGCTCGAGCATCGGGCCGCTGGCCTCGAGGCATCCCACGATGGCGCGAAAGCCCGCCGGGTGCCGCCGCAGCCGTTCGACGAACTGGCGCTCGGCGCCGCCGATCCAGAACCTGTTCACCAGATGAAGGACAGGGATGTCGTAGGAAAACATGTTCGTCAGGGTGTGCATCGGCCTTGCAGGCGGCCAGTCTCTTGACAGTGCTGTCTGTTCTGCGAAAGACGCCGCATGCCGGCGCGGGCGGTGGTGGCCGCCATCGACATGGGTTACGGCCATTTGCGGCCGGCGGCGGCGCTCGCCGGGTATCTCGGCGTCGACGTCCTGCAGATGGACCACCCGCCGCTCGGGGACGAGCGCGACCGGCGGTTCTGGGAGAGCGCGCGCGAGCTGTACGAGCCGCTCACGCGTCTGTCGCAGCTGCCGGGAGTGGGCGGGCCGATGCGTGCGGTTCTCAACACGATTACCGCGATTCCGTCGCCCTGGCCGGTGCGCGACCTGTCGGGCCCCACCCAGGGGACGAAGTGGATGGCGCGCGCGGCCCGTGAAGGAGTGGGCCGCAGGCTCGCCGAGTACCTCCGTGAGGCGCGACTGCCGATGGTGACGACGTTCTATGCCGCGGCGATCCTCGCCGAGCTGCACGGCGCCTCCGGTCTGCACTGCGTGATCACCGACAGCGACGTCAATCGCGTCTGGGCGCCGCCCGATCCGGCCGACAGCCGCATCGTCTATTTCGCGCCGAGCGAGCGCGCGCGGCGGCGGATGCTCTCGTACGGAATGCGGCCTTCGAACGTCCTGACGACCGGCTACCCGCTGCCGCACGAGCTCGGCGAGGAGGCCGTCTTGAGGCGCAATCTCGCGGCGCGACTCGCGCGGCTGCGGCCGCCGGACGACCTGCGGAAGGAGGCCGAGGCCGATCTCGGCCCGCTGCCGGACGTGAAAGAGCCTCCGCTCATCGTCTTCGCCATCGGCGGCGCCGGCGCGCAGGTCCCGCTCGCGCAGAAGATCGTGCGCGGCGTTCGCAAGCAGATCGAGAAGGGCATCCTGAGGCTGTCGCTGGTGGCCGGGCGGCGGCCCGAAGTGGCCAGGTCGCTGCGCGAGGCGCTCTACGGAAACGGCCTCGACGGACACGTGGAGATCCTCGAAGACCCGAATGTTTTCAGCTACATACGCCGCCTGAACGAGCTGCTCGCCAGAGCCGACGCGCTGTGGAGCAAGCCCTCCGAAATGACGTTCTTCGCCGCGCTCGGCCTGCCGTTCGTCTCGGCCCCGCCGGTCGGGGTCCACGAGAGCTGGAACCTGCGCTGGGCGAGCGATCGCGGCGCGGCGCTCGCGCAGCACGAGCCGGCGGCCGCCGGCGACTGGCTGCAGGAATGGCTCGAGGACGGCGTCCTCGCGAGCGCGGCCTGGGCCGGATACCGCCGTCTACCGCGGCGCGGGCTGTACCGGATCGCCGAGGAACTGGCCAAGCACGGCTAGGAACTTCGCGTTCTCCTCGATGAACGGAAAGTGCCCCGATTCCTCGAAGATCTCGATCCGCGCGTTGGGCAGGCCGCGCTTGAGCCGCTCGGCGCCCTGCGCGGGCGGGGCGATCCAGTCGTGCCGCCCGGTCATGACCAGCGCCGGCATGCGGAGGTTTCCCAGCCACGGCAGCGCCGAGAACTGCGAGAGCATGCGAAAGCCGTGGAACAGCGCGGTCGCGCTGTAGATCGCGCCGGCGTCCTCCCACGCCTCGAATCGGTGGAAGTAGAGCGGCAGCAAGAGGCGCCAGGCGCGCCGGAACTCGTCGTCCGATTCGAGCGGCGCCGACATCGCTCTTTGCAAAAGGGCGAGCTGTTCGGGGGTGCCGTGGCGCTGCAAATTCGCCGAGATCACGTCGGGATAGTCGAGCGCGGGCGCCCCGTCGACGAGCACCAGCGTGCCGACCCGATCGGGAAATCGTCGCGCGTATTCGAGCGCGACATACGCGCCGAAGCTATGGCCGAGGACGGTCCACTCGCCGTGCCCGAGCTGCGCGCGCAGCTCGTCGACGTCGGAGGCGAGGGTGCCGAAGTCCGCGTCCGCCAGCCCGTCGTGGGGCGAGCGGCCGCAGCCGCGCAGGTCCGGCAGGACGAGCTGCGCCGGAAGCGCGTCCAGCCAAGGCCGGAAGTACGTGTGATCGAGGCCGAATCCCCCGTGCAGCGCGACGAGCGGCCGCCCGTTTCCGACGACTTCGTGGAACAAGTTCACGCGCTTCCCCCCGCCAAAATGGCGTATCACGGGACCGGCATGGACGTCGCGGAGTTCGACTACCCACTTCCGCCGGAGCTCATCGCGCAGGCGCCGCTGCCGGAGCGCGACGCCTCGCGGCTGCTGATCCTGCCGCGCTTCAGCGGCCCCGTCGAGCATCGGATGGTCCGCGATCTGCCCGAGGTCCTGCAGCCCGGCGATCTGCTCGTCGCCAACGACGCGCGCGTGATCCCGGCGCGGCTGCGCGGCCGCAAAGTGGGCACCGGCGGGAAGGTCGAGCTGCTGCTCGTCGAACCGCTCGGCGGCGCCGACTGGCTCGCGCTCGGCCAGTCCTCCAAGCCGCTCCGGCCGGGGGCCGAGGTGGAGGTAGGTGGGCGTTTTGTACAAATCGTACGGGGCTCCTCCGACGGGGAGCTGGTCGTCCGGCTGCCGGCGACCGGCGACCGGCTGCTGGAATTCCTTGAAAGCACAGGGGAAATCCCGTTGCCCCCGTACATCGAGCACGCGCCGGGGCCGCTCGATCGCGAGCGGTACCAGACGGTGTTTGCCCGCGAACCGGGGGCGGTCGCGGCGCCCACCGCTGGCCTGCACTTCACGCCGGCGCTGATCGAGGCGCTACATGTACGCGGTGTACAACTCGTACAGATCACGCTGCACGTCGGCCCCGGCACGTTCCTGCCAGTGCGCGCGCATCGGACCGAAGACCACCGGATGCACAGCGAGCGTTACTTCGTGCCGGAATCGACGGCGAACGCGCTGCAACGGGCAAAGCGCGTGATCGCGATCGGCACCACCGCGCTGCGGACCCTCGAGGCGTCGCGCGGCCGGCCCGGGCCCGGTGCTACCGACCTGTTCATCACGCCCGGCTACGAGTTCAAGGTCGTCCAAGGCCTCTTCACCAACTTCCACCTGCCGAAGAGCACGCTCCTGATGCTCGTGTCCGCCTTCTCGAGTCTGCCCCGAATCAAGGCCGCGTACGCCGAAGCCGTCGAGCGGCGCTACCGCTTCTTCTCGTACGGCGACGCGATGCTGATCGTATGAACTTCACCGTGACACACAGAGACGGCGCCGCTCGTCGCGGCAAGCTCGTCCTGCCGCACGGCGAGGTCGACACGCCGCAGTTCATGCCGGTCGGCACGGTCGCATCGGTCAAGGCGATCGCGCCGGACGATCTGCAGGCGATGGACGCGCAGATCATCCTCGGCAACACGTACCATCTCTTGCTGCGCCCGGGCCCCGATCTCGTCGCCGAGATGGGCGGGCTGCACCGGTTCATGTCGTGGGACCGCTGTATCCTCACGGATTCAGGCGGTTTTCAGGTCTACTCCTTGGCCGAGCAACGGAAGATCACCGAGGAAGGCGCCGTCTTCCGCAGCCACCTCGACGGCAGCCGCCAGGAGCTGACGCCGGAAAAAGCGACGCGGATCCAGATCCAGCTCGGCAGCGACATCCTGATGGCGTTCGACGAGTGCCCGCCGTCGCAGTCGGAGCGCGCCTATCACGAGGAGTCGCTGGCACGCACGACCCGCTGGGCGAAGCGCTGCAAGGACGAGTGGCTCAAAGACCGCAAAGGCGAGCTCTTCGGCATCGTCCAGGGCGGCCTCTACAAAGACCTGAGAGAGCGGCACGCGCAGGAAATCGCCGAGCTCGACTTCCCCGGCAACGCCCTCGGCGGCTTCTCCGTCGGCGAAGAGCCGCAAGCGATGTGGGAGGGCGTCGCACACGCCGCTCCACTGTTGCCGGCGGACAAGCCGCGCTACCTGATGGGCGTCGGCACTCCCGAAGATCTCGTCAGGTGCGTCCTCGCCGGCGTCGACCTGTTCGACTGCGTCCTGCCGACCCGCGTCGCGCGCAACGGCTTGCTCTTCACGCGCGAAGGCCGCCTCCAGATCAAGGCCGCCCGCTACGCTAAAGATCCGAAGCCCCCCGACGAACAGTGCGGCTGCTACACCTGCCGCACCTTCTCCCGCGCCTACCTGCGCCACCTCTTCGCCGCCCAGGAATTGCTCGCCTTCCGCCTGAATTCACTGCACAACCTGACCTTCTACCTGGACCTCATGCGCGGCCTCCGACAGGCGATCGAGCAGGGCACCGCACGGAAGTACGCGGAGCAGTTCATCGCTCTGGACCGTCCCGCGTCCGGGTGCTAGAAGGTCCGACCCCTATGTTCGCTCTGCTTGCCCAAGCCTCCGATTCCAGCCAGCAATCTCCCTTCGGGTCGTTCGGCCTGCTGGTTCCTGCGGCGCTCTTTTTCGTCATCTTTTATTTCATCGTCATGCGCCCGCAGTCCAAGCAGCAGAACGAGCACAAGGCGTTCATCGCCAAGCTGGGCAAGGGCGACGAAGTGATCACGGCTTCCGGACTGATCGGCAGGATCGACAAGGTCGCCGGCGACGTCGTGTTCGTCGAGATCGCCAACAACGTGAAGATCCGGGTCGTCAAGGACCAGATCGCGAAGGCGTACCAGGCCGTCGAGGAGAAGCCGGCGGCCGTCGAAGAGAAGAAGGGCTGAAGCATGGATCGCTCGTGGTACTGGAAGGCCGGCTTCATCGCGGCCGTCACTCTGTTGGCAATCTGGGCGCTGGTTCCGAGCGTCACCTACTTCCGCATGCCGGCGACGGAGCGGAACGAGACCAGCGCGTTCGACAAGGCGCGGCCCAAGTGGGCGCCGGCCAAGCACTTGAATTTAGGGCTGGATCTGCAG
>JAIVGS010000261.1 GCA_020201435.1 Myxococcales bacterium | reverse complement strand
GCCCCCGAGCTGCTGCCGCGCATCTTCGGCCTCTTCGTGCAGGCGGAGGAGTCGCTGGCCCGGGCGCAGGGCGGCCTCGGCATCGGTCTCAAGCTGGTGCGCGTCCTGGTGGCCATGCACGGAGGCAGGGTCGAGGCGTACAGCGAAGGCCTCGGGCGCGGCTCGGAGTTCGTAATCCGGCTACCCGTAGTGGAGAAGCCTGCCCAGACGGCGGCGCAGCCGCCCGGCCGCCCCCCGGTGACGGTGTCGCGCCGTATCCTGGTCGTGGACGACAACCACGATGCGGCCGATTTGCTCGCGGAGGTCATGCACGACTGGGGACATGAGGTGCGCGTCGCCCGGGACGGGCCTTCCGCGCTGAGCGAGATGGAAGCGTTCGCGCCCGACGTGGTCCTGCTCGACATCGGCCTGCCGGGCATGGATGGCTATGAAGTCGCGCGGCGCATTCGGGCGGCACACCCGGCCGAGCGCGTCCGGCTGCTGGCGCTGACCGGCTATGGCGCCGACTCGGACCGCGAGCGCGCGCGGAGCGCCGGCTTCGACAGGCACCTCGTCAAGCCGGTGGAGTTGGCGGAGTTGCAGCGCGTCCTCTGAGCGCTCGCCCGCTGCTCGCCTGCTGCACGGCCGATGCAGCCGCCGCCAACATCGAGCCATGTGACTGGCCAACCTTCGGCCGAGCGAGCCGATCCGACGAAGTGGCCGCCGCCGGAGAGGACAGAAACGCGCTCGCGGAGTTGGATCTACCTAGCGACGGGCAGGGTGAACCAGAAAAGGGCGCCCTCCCCGGGCTTGCTGGACACGCCGATGACGCCGCCGTGCGCCTCCACCAGCGCGCGGGCGACGGTGAGTCCCAGCCCCAGCCCCTCCTGCGATTGCTGCGAGCCGCGGAAGAAGCGCTCGAACACGCGGTCGATCTGTTCCTCGGGGATGCCGGGTCCGGTGTCGCGCACCGAGAACCGCACCTTGCCGTCGTCGGAAGCGCAGGACAATTCGATCGAGCCGCCCTCGGGGGTGAACTTGATCGCGTTGTTCAGGAGATTGCCCAGCACTTGAAGGATCCGCTCGCGATCGCAGAGGACGTCGACGCCGCGGCACTGGGCGCCGGCCTCGAGCCGCAGCTTTCGCCGCTCGGCCACCGGAGCGAACGACGCCTGGGCCGCCTCGATCAGCGACGCCGCGTCGCACGGCGCGCGCTCGACGTGCAGCGTCCCTTTGTCGAGCGCGTCCACGTCGATGAGGTCGCCGATCAGCCGACGGATGGTCATCGCCGCCTTCTCGATCTGCGCCAGCCGCCGGGTGCGCTTGTCCTCGGCGACGTCGGTCTTGATCAGGTGCAGGCCCGCGATCACCGTGGCCATGTGATTGCGCATGTCGTGCGAGACGATGCGCAGGATCTCGTCGCGCGAGTCGATGGCGCGCCGTGCCCGCTCGGAGAGCCGGCGCCGCTCGAGGGCGTAGAAGACCGATCGCCGCAGCAGTTCCGGCGTCAGCTCGCCCTTCACCAGGTAGTCGTCGGCGCCGACCCGCAGCGCGGCCACGGCAATGTCGAGGTCGTTGAGGCCGGTCAGGACGATCACCGGCGCGGCGGGTGCGGCCTTGCGGAAGGTCTCCACCGTCTCGAGGCCCGTCGAGTCCGGCAGCGCCATGTCGAGCAGCACCGCGTCCGCCCCCTCCCGGGCATAGGTGGCGATGCCTTCGGCCAGCGTCTCCGCCACCGCGATCCGGGGCGGCGGAGAGCGGCCGTCGCTCATGCGCAGGCGCAGCAGCTCCACGTCGCCCTGGTTGTCCTCGACGAGGAGCAACCGCTTCATCTCAGCCGCCCTTGGGAGGGAGCCGCACGATCTCCAGCCAGAAGTCGCTGATCGACTGGACGACGTGGAGGAACTGCTTCAGGTCCACCGGCTTGGTCACGTAGCACGCGGCCTGCAGCGCGTACGACCTGACGACATCCTCCTCGGCGCTGGAGGTGGTGATCACCACCACCGGAATGGTCTTGAGCGATGGATCCTTCTTCAGCTCCTGCAGCACCTCGCGCCCGTCCATGCGGGGGAGGTTCAGGTCGAGCAGGATCACGTCGGGGCGCGGGGCTCCGGCGTGCCGTCCTTGCCGGCGCAGGAATTCCATCGCCTCGATGCCGTCCTCCACGACGCTGACGCGGTTGCGCATCTTGGCCGAGGCGAGGGCCTGCAGCGTGAGGTGCGCGTCGCCTTCGTTGTCTTCGACGAGAAGGATCTCCACCAATTGGTTCATGCGCTCTCCGCGGCGCGCCCCGCGCCGAGCACGACGTGGAAGGTGGACCCCTTGCCGGGCTCGGACTCGACCCGGATGCTGCCGCCGTGCCGCTCGGCGATGCGCTGGCAGATCGACAGCCCGATGCCGGTGCCGGGGTATTTCTTGGGATTCAGCCGCTGGAAGACGACGAAGATGCGCTTGTGGTAGCGCTCTTCGATGCCGATCCCGTTGTCGGAGACGCGCAGGTGGAAGCCATCGCCTTCGAGGGCGCCGGCGATGCGGATCCGCGGCGGAACGTTCTCGCTGCGGAACTTGAGCGCGTTGGCGATCAGGTTCTGCAGGAGCTGGGTGAGCTGGATCCGATCGCCGATCACGGCGCCCAGGGGCTCGCGCACCACCTCCGCCTGCGCCTCGCGGATGGCGACCGACAGGTTCTGCACCGCGTCGGCCGCGACCTCATCGAGGGAGACCCTTGCGAAGTCCTTGCCGCGCGTCGAGATGCGGCTGTAGTCGAGCAGCGCGTTGATCAGCTCCTGCATGCGGCGCGCGCCGCCGACCGCGAAAGCGATGTACTTGTCGGCGGTCTCGTCCAGCTTGCCGCGGTAGCGCTCGGCGATGAGCTCGGAGTATGCCGCCACCATGCGCAGCGGTTCCTGCAGGTCGTGCGAGATCACGTACGCATACTGCTCGAGCGCCTCGTTCGATCTGCGCAGCTCCTCTGCCTGCCGCTCCAGCTTCTGCGACTGCTCGGAGACGGTGAGCTCGTAGATCTCCAGCATCTGCTCGAGCGCGGCGGCCTGCGCGCGGACCTGGTCGAGCTCGGCGCTCATGCGTCGAACACCGGGCCGCGAGCGAACGGCAACAGCGCGAGCTTCGCCGCCAGCGCGAGCGGCTTGAACAGCTCGGCGGTGTTGCGGGTGATGGGCGTGCGGGCAAAGAGGATGACTGCGAAGATCTCGCCGCCGGGCAGCGCGCCGCCGAAGCCCAGCACCGACTCCACTCCGTAAGGGACGACGAAGCCCTCCTGCGCGGGGATGAAGGGGCTTCCCCGTGCCCGGGGGACGTGGAAAACGTTGAAAGTGGTCTGGTCGTGATCGACGATCAGCGCCAGGTCGGTAGCGACCACGCGGGCGACGTCGAACCCCAGTTGCGCGATCAGCTGCGCCACCATCGGCAGGCGCGCCACTGCCTCGACGCTGGTGAGCGGAATCGCCCTGTGCCCCGACGATTGGTGGCGCGAGTTCCACGCCGCTTCGAGGCCCGCCGTCGAGAGCAGCGCGAGGCAGCGGGTGGCGGGCGAGGCCTGCGGCGCGATGTCGCGGGCGAAATCTTGAAGCGGGGCCGGCAGCTGGGCGAGGACGTGGGTCTTGTACATGCGGGCGAGGACGCACGACTTCTCACCGCTCGCGGCGTCGCCGAAGGAGTCGAAGAGGAAGCGGACGATGCGCGAGCCGGCCTCCTCCATCGAGCGCGCGCCGTCGCCCAGGCGCCGCAGCTGCGCGCTGACGTGGGTCATGTCGGCCAGCGAGATCCGGCCGAGCTCGTAGAGATCGGGCACGCTTGCACTATCCCAATCTCGGTGAACGCCCCGTCGAAAGTTCGACGTACATTGTTGGCTCAATAACGCGGGACGAAGGGGTCGAGCTGCCGGGACCGAAAATCGCGGCGGCGTCGTGCTACGCCATTCGCACCGGCTCCGTCGAGTCGGACCGCGAGGTCCGCAAAGCATCGCGCAGCGAACTGTTTTTCCGCGCCGTTCTTGTCACTGCGCCGGGAGATTATGGATCGTCGCACCCATGACGCAAGGCACGCACGTCCTCGTCGTCGACGACGACCGCGAGATTCGTGAGGCGCTGGTGAGCGCGCTGGAGGACCGCAACTACACGGTGCGCTCCCGGTCCAGCGCCCAGGGCGCGCTCGACTTCCTTCGCACGGGCGGCCGGGCGGACGTCATCATCCTCGACCTGATGATGCCGGGGCTCGACGGTTGGGATTTTCGCGCCGAGCAGAAAAAGGATCCGCGGATCGCGGCGATACCCGTGATTTCGCTCTCGGCCGCAGGGGCGCTCGTGGACGCGCCTTCGTTGCGGAAGCCGGTGGAGATCGATGACCTGATCGCCGCCATCGAGGCCGCGCGGAAATGACCGTCGCGCTCGGGGAGTCCCAACCGTTGCTCGACGCGCTGGCGGACGGCGTGATCATCACCGGCCGCGCGGGCCGGGTGGCCTATGCCAACCGCGCGGCGGAGAAGCTCTTCGCCTGGGGGCGCGGCGAGCTGGTGGGCCAGCCTCTCACGGTGCTGATGCCGCCGCGCATGCACCCGCTGCACCAGAGCGGCTTCAACCGGTACATGGCCACCGGCGAGCAGAGAATCATGGGCAGGCCGGTGCGGGTCGCGGCGCAGCGGAAGGACGGCGGCGAATTCGAGGTCGAGCTGACGCTGTCGACGTTTCCCGGGCCCGCCAACGAAAAGCTGGTAGTCGCCGCCATTCGCGATCTCGGGGATCGGATCGCGCTGGAGCGGAGCGCCGCCGTGCAGACGCGCCTCGCGGCGCACAATGCGGTGATCGCCGCTTTCGTGGCCGCAAACACGGTCGAGGATGCGGCCGGCGAGGCCCTGCGGGCGATCGGAGAAAATCTCCGCTGGGTGGTGGGAAATTTCTGGGTGCGCAGCGGTGACGAGCTGCGCTGCATTGCCTCCTGGCAGGCAGCGGAAGTCGACGCGTCGCGGTTCATCGCCCGGTCCACGGAAACGGGGCTCCGCGAAGGAGAGGGCCTCCCCGGACGCGCCTGGCGCGATCGCCACCCGGCCTGGAGCGAGGACGTCGTCCTCGAAGGCAATTTTCCCCGCGCTCCCTTCGCCCGGGAAGCCGGCCTCCACGGCGCGTTTGCGTTTCCGGTGATCGTCGAAGGATCGACTTATGCCGTGTTCGAGTTCTTCCGCGTTTCGCCGCAGGTGGTGGACGAGGAGCTTCTCGGTGCAGTGACGGCCCTGGGCGCCCAGGTCGGTCAGTCCATCGAGCGCATGCGCGCGCAGGCGCGGCAGCGCGAAGCCATGGTCCTGGCCGATGCCGCCCGGCTGGAAGCCGAGCGCGCCGAATCCCGCGCCCGCTTCCTCGCCGAGGCCAGCGCGGTGCTCAGCTCGAGCCTCGACTACGAGCAGACGCTGCGCAGGGTGGCGGAGCTGGCTGTGCCGGCCGTTGCCGACTGGTGCACCGTCGTCGCTGTCGACGAGCGCGGCGTCCTGCGGCGAGTGGCGGTGGCGCATCGCGATCCCGCCAAGGCGGACCTCGTCCGCGAGTACCAGGCCCACTTCCCGCCTGCGCTGCACCGCGCCGGCAGCCTGCTCTCGGCCGCTGCCGGCAAGCCCATCCTGCAGGCGGTGGTCAGCGACGCCGATCTGGCCGCCGCGGCGCAGGGGCCCGAGCACCTGCGTATCCTCCGGGGGATGGGCTGCAGCTCGTGCGTGATGGTGCCGATGATCCTCCGCGGCGAGCCGGCCGGTGTCATCTCGCTGATGAATGGTCCCGGCCGCCCTCCCTTCGACGACGGCGACGCCCGGCTGGCCGGGGACCTGGCCCAACGCGCCGCGATGGCGGTGGAGAACGCGCGGCTCTACCGCAAGGCCCAGGACGCCGTTCGCCTGCGCGACGACTTCCTGTCGGTAGCCTCGCACGAGCTGAGGACGCCCTTGACCAGTCTCAGTCTCCAGGTCGCGATGCTCATCCGCATGCTGGCGCGCGCCGACGCAAACCCGCCCACGGCGCATGCCGTTCGCGAAAAAGCGGCCATCCTCGACAGGCAGGTCCGGCGCCTGAAGAAGCTGGTCGACCACCTGCTCGACGTCAGCCGCGCCTCGGCCGGCGTCCTCCACCTGGAACTGGAGGACGTCGACCTGGCGGCGCTGATCCGCGAGATCGCCGCCACCTTCGAGGAAGACGTCGCCGCCGCCGGCTGCCAGTTGAAGCTCGACCTGCAGGAGGGAATCGCCGGGCGCTGGGATCGGCTGCGGCTCGCGCAGGTGATCTCCAACTTCCTCACCAACGCGGTGAAGTATGGCGCGGGCGGGGTGGTGGCGATCCGTACGCGCGCGGAGGGAGGGAAGGCGGTGGTAGCGGTCCGCGATCACGGCATCGGCATCGCCGAGCAGGACCTCGACCGCATCTTTGGTCGCTTCGAGCGGGCGGTCCCCGCCGGCCATTATGCCGGCCTGGGACTGGGGCTTTGGATCGTCCGCGTCCTCACCGACGCCATGGGCGCGAAGGTCGCCGTCCACAGCGAGCCGGGAAAAGGCTCGACATTTTCGCTCGAACTCGAGATGGCTCCCGCAGCCCCCGCCTTACCGGATGGCTCGTCCTGAAACGACGGTGCATTGAAGCGGGAAACGCGCTTCGAAACCGGCGATGCCCGGCATGGGAAGCCCGCCCGAACCTGCGCGGGCAGACACACGTCGTGATGCCGCCGCGCCGAGACCGAGCGCCGGAAGGTGCCTGGACGCTCGAGCGCTCGGCGAACCAGCGCGTTCCAGCTCTGGCGGGCCGCCGGTCGAGCATTTACGGTTGGTTTGTCCAGGAGCGCTGCATGAAGCTGAGCGATTTCATTCGCGCCTACCACGGCCCCATCGTCAAAGAACGGGAACAATTCGCCGCGACCTTGCTTCCGGCCGCGGGCAGCATGAACGCCCTCGCGCTGCGCGATCACGTAGAGGAGATTCTCGACGCCATCGTCGCGCACCTCGAGCTTCCGCAGAACGCGTTCGAGCCAACGAAGTAGTCCCGGCGACATGGCGAAAAGCGCCGGATGGAGGCGGTCGGCAAGATGCACGCGGCGCTGCGCATCGAGGACGGCTTCAATGTCAGCGCGCCGTCCCCGAGAGCCGTGCATAAGCCCGAACGCAGCGTCACCGTTGGAATGGCGGGTCCAGCACTTCGATAGGGTGCCCTCTCGTACGCATTGTTCATCGGCGCTACATCGTCGATCCTTACAAGCCGGCGCGGCTCCAATCGACTTGCGACGTTGCCCTCGAGCAACGAGAATCGCCGGGTGCACAAGATCGTGAAGACGCGCACCCTCTTCGCGGCGTACGAGGAGCACGGCCCGAAGGACGGCACGCCGGTCGTGCTCCTTCATGGGTTCCCCTACGACGTGCGCGCCTACGACGAGGTCGTTCGGCCTCTCGCGGCCGCCGGATTTCGCGCGATTGTTCCATTCCTGCGCGGCTATGGTCCCACGCGGCTCTTGTCGGACAACGCGCTTCGCGCCGGGCAGCAGGCCGCGATCGGCGACGATCTCGTCGCGCTCCTCGACGCGCTCGAGATTCGGCGGGCGATGCTGGTCGGGTACGATTGGGGCGGGCGGGCCGCATGCATCGTGGCGGCGCTCTGGCCGGAGCGTGTCTCCAGTCTCGTCGCCATCGGCGGTTACAGCATCCAGGACATCGCGCACGCCGGTTCGCCTGCACCTCCAGAGGACGAGCGGCGCATCTGGTATCAATACTATTTTCATACCGAGCGCGGCCGCGTCGGCCTCGAGGCAAATCGCCGCCAGCTTTGCCGTCTTCTCTGGGCGGATTGGTCGCCGAGCTGGCGGTTCGACGACGCCACCTTCGCGCGCACGGCAGCGTCGTTCGACAATCCCGATTTCGTCGAGATCGTCATCCACTCCTATCGACATCGCTTCGGTCAAGCGCCGGGCGATCCGCTCCTCGAGCCGATGGAGAGACGTCTCTCCAGGTTGCCAAAGATCTCCGCGCCGACGTTGGTGCTCCACGGCGCCGCGGACGGCGTGAGCCCGCCACGCGACTCCGAGGACGAAGCGCGATTCTTCGCCGGCCCGTATCGCCGGGAGGTTGTGCCCGGCGCAGGCCACAACCTGCCGCAGGAGGCGCCGGCGCTCCTGGCGGAGGCCATCCTCGCCACATCCAAGGAGCTGGCGTGAAGCGCGTAGTCAACGCGCTATGGCTTGCGCCGACCCGGCGTTCCGCCGACGATACGGTCCGACCGGGTTGGTTGGAAGTAGCCACGCGCGGCTGCCTGACGGGGCCGCGCGCGGTCGGGGTGCGGACTTTACAGATCACGTCCCCTGGTCTGCATGGTCAGAAGTTCACTCGCAGCGAGGTGCCGAACGTGCGCGGTTGGTTCGTCAGGTATCCGATGCGGGCCCTGGTTCCGCGTTCCTGGTCGAGTGCGAGGAACGCGCGCTCGTCCGTGAGGTTGTTGCCGTACAGCGAGAAGTCCCAGTTTGCCTGCTTGACGCCGATCCGCGCGTTCACGATGTCGTAGGCCGGCATCTCCGGGTTGTACGTGAAGACGCTCGCGGTGTACGGAGACCCGGGCGTCGTAGCCTTGAACGCCGGAATGGTGAGCGTCCCCAGGTCCTGGTCACCCACCTGCGTGAAGCGGGAGCCGACGTACTGGTTCACCGCCGTGACATAGGCCAGGTACCCGGCCCGGACCTCCCACTGGTAGGTGGCGGCTGCCGCGAACTTGAACTTGGGAACACTCGGCAGTCGCGCGCCGTCCTGGATCCCCGAAACGATGGTCACCGTCCCGTCCGGGGCCGTCGAGGTCAACGTGGACAGCAACTTGGCGTCGTCGTAGCTCCCCGAGACCGTGAAATCGAAATTGCGGGTCGGCGCCGCCTCGAGCTCGACCTCGACGCCCATGCTTCGCGACTTGGGCACATTGAAGATGACGCGCGAAGAGCAGGAGCCGGCCGTCACGGTCGCCTGGAGGTCGCGGATGTCCATGTAGAAGACGGAGACGTCCGCCGAGGCCTTTCCCCCGAGGAGCTTCGACTTGGCCCCCAGCTCGTAGTCCCAGACGGTCTCGTCCTTCCAGCTGGTGTGGCCGCCGAAGGTGCTGAGGTCCTGCGGCGTGCAGAGGGAGAAGTTGAGGGGGTCGTTGATGCCGCCCAGGCGGAAGCCCCGGGAGACCTGGGCGTTGATCTTCGTGTCTGCGATCGTGTAGCTCACGATCACCCGCGGCGCCACGCCGTCGGCGCTCGTGTTGCCGGGTTGCGACACGACCTCGCCGTTCGCGCCCTCGCCGAAGATGCCGCCGAAGAGCTGCTGCTTGTCTTCGCTGAAGTGGTAGTAGCGCAGGCCGGCGGTGACGTCCCACTGGTCGGTCAGCGCGACGGTGCCCTCGCCGAAAGCGGCGAACTGGTCCAGCTTGTACGCCAATTTGGAGAAAAAGAGGCTGTCCACCGGCGCGAGCGTGTCGGGCGCAGATGGCGAGGGGATGCCGCTCTTTGCCGAGAATCCGGTGACGGGAAGGTCCTGGCCGTATTCGCGGTTCAGGTGGGCGTAGAAGCCGCCGAGGAGCCATCGGAAGCGTGTCACGGTGCCCGAAAGCCGGAGCTCCTGGGTGAACGTCGTGGCCGGCTTGCGGTTCGGCACCGCGGGGTCTCCGCCGCCCGTGGCGTCGTAGAGAGGCGCATTCAACGAGTAGACGGGCTCCTTCAGGCCGATGCTGCCGCCGGTGATGCTGGAGGTGAGCGCGCCCGCGTCGCGCACCACGAGGATGTCGCGGACGTTGTAGGAGGTGATCGAGGTGATCCCAAAGTCGCCGAAAAGGTAGTTGATGTTCAGGTCGCCCAGGTACCACTTGTCGGTGTACGGCTCCCGGATCTGGATGAACTGCTCGCGGTCGCCCAGCGTGACCGCGGGCCGCGTGGTGGTGAACGGGTTGGCCAGGATGTTGTAGGCATCGATGCGATTCCAGCCGTCCATCTGGATCTTCTGGTAGATGAATCGCGGCGTGATGGTCAGCTGGTCAGTGGGCGCGAGCTTGACCGCGACGCGCCCGCCGAAGCGCTTGCCGGTGTTGACGTGGTTCTGGGTGGTCGTGGGGTCCGGCTCGATGGAGCCGTCGGGCAATGTCTTGATGCCCGGCGAGTCGATGTAGCCCCCCAGGGCGTCGTAGTAGCCGGACGCGCGCAGCGCTGCGATCTCTCCCAGGGGGACGTTGACGCCGAGCTTGACGTTTCCGCCCTGGTTGCCGTGCTGGATCGTGTTTCCATCCAGCTCTCCGAACCATTGGGTGGTTCCCAGCTTCGGCTGGTTGGTGATGTATCGAACCGTGCCGGACTCGGACCCGGCGCCGAAGAGGGTGCCTTGGGGGCCGCGGAGGACCTCGACGCGGTTGGTGTCGAAAAGATCGAGGTCCGGCGTGAACAGGGACATCGAGACCAGCGACTCGTCGAGGTACACGCCGACTTGCTCCTTGACGCCCGGCTGGTCGCGCGCGATCTGTCCCGAGGACACGCCGCGCATCGCCACCTGGCTCTGGCCCGGTCCGAGGTTCTGCACCGAGAAGCTGCCCACGTTCGCGGCCACGTCCTCGATGTTCGTGGCCCCGCGCACGCGGAGCGTCTCTGCGCTCGGCGCCGACAAGGAGAAGGGAACCTTCCTCGCCAGGTCCTCGCGCTTCATCGCGGTGACCGTGATCTCCTCCGAGAGGTTGGTGTCGAGAGCGAGGTCGACGGTGAGCGTGCTGCCGGCGGCCACCGCCTGGTTCTGCTGCAGCGCCGTCCGAAAGAGACGGTGTAGTTGCCCGGCGGGAGGCCGGACACCGTGTAGGCGCCGTCCGCCGATGTCGAGGCCTCGTGTTTGGCACCGTCGGCGCCGGTCACGGTCACCGTGGCCCCCGGCAGGACGGCGCCGGTGCTGTCCTTGACGACCCCCGTGATTTGCCCCGTCGACTGCGCGAACGCTGGCGTGGTGGCGAGAAGAGCAGTCGCCGCAGCAAGCCGAAGGCTACCGATGCTCAACCGGAGCATGTCCCCCTCCTGCGTCAAGGCTTCGAGCAAAAACGCCGGTGTTGTAGGCAGGCCGTGAGGGGATAGTCAAACCCGGTTCAGTACACTGCCCGCTGCTGCTGCACCTGCTTGGTGGCCAACGAGAAGCGCGGCTCGGGGGACCGGAGCGATCCGAGCAGCGCGCGCGCCGCGTAGTCGCCCACTGCCGGCCCGTGCTTGAAGCCGTGGCCTGAGCCGCCTCCGACGAGCCAGACATTCTCCAGCTCGGGATGGCGGTCGATGAGAAAGTCGCCGTTGGAAGTGTTCTCGTACTGGCAGACGCGGCTCTCGACCAGCGGCGCCTGGGCGAGCGCCGGGAAACGGCGGCCGAGGAAATCGCGCGCAGCCGCGAGACCGGCGGGCGTCACCTGGCGCTCGAGCGCGTCAGGATCGACGGGCGGGCCGTGCGCGTCGAACGCCAGCTTGAAGCCGCGCGCCTCCAGATCGGGCATTCCGTAAGCGATGTTCTCCAGATTCGACAGGTCGGCCCACACCGGAAGGGCCGGCGGGGCAAAGCGCCTGTCGCCGGCCGGCGGCCCG
>JAIVGS010000260.1 GCA_020201435.1 Myxococcales bacterium | reverse complement strand
CTCGTAGGTCGCCGACCAGACGGCGTAACCCTCGCGGGCCCCGACGGTGCGATAGCCGCGTCGGTCGAAGGACTTGAACGAGGGCATCTTCAGAACCAGTCCGCGGCGTACGAGTCTTCGCCGTCCGCGATCAGCTTCGCGAGATAATCCACGCGCGGGAGCTCGGCGTTGATCCAGTATTGCGCGGCGGCGAGCTTGCCCCGGTAGAACCGGTCGTCGCGGCCCTCTTTCGCCGCCGCGGCCTGGAGCAGCCATTGCCAGGCGATGACGACGGTGCCGAAGAGATCGAGATAGTCGAACGAGTGCAGCATCATCCCGTCGCGGTCGCCGGACAGGCCCTTGCTCGCGAGCAGCATCGTGACGTCCCGAACGACGGCGGCGGCACGGCGGACCGCGTCGATCCACCCCGGCTCGACCCGTGCCGCCGTCGCACGCTCGATCGCGGACTCGATCTCCTCGTTCAACGCGACCAGCGCCGCGCCACCTTCCGCGACCACCTTGCGGCCGAGCAGGTCGAGGCTCTGGATGCCGGTGGTGCCTTCGTGGATGGTGTTGAGCTTCTGGTCGCGCAGCCATGCCTCGGGCAGGTATTCGCTGGTGTACCCATATCCGCCGTGCACCTGGACCGAGAGCGCGTTGGCCTCGAAGCCGCGCTCGGCCGGGAAGCTCTTCGCCACCGGCGTGAGCACGTCGAGCAGGAGCTGCGCGCGATGCCGATCGTCTCCGTGTTTCGCCAGATCGGCGTAGCGCGCGCAGGTGACCAGAAGTGCGAGCGCCCCTTCCACGATCGCTTTCTGCTTGAGCAGCATCCGCCGCACGTCGGCGTGCTGCATGATCGGCACTTGCGGCGAGGCCGGGTCTCTCGCGTTCAGCGACCGGCCCTGCGGGCGCGTTCTCGCGTACTCCAGCGCCTCGAAGTACGCGGCCGACGCCGTCGACGCAGCGTTGAGGCCGACCATCAACCGCGCGTCGTTCATCAGCTGGAACATGTAGGAGATGCCGAGATTCGGCTCGCCGACCAGCCATCCGCGGCACTCGCCGCGCTCGCCGAAGTTCAGGGCGATCGACGGCAGCCCGCGCCAGCCCATCTTGTGGAAGACGCCGGCGCAGGCGCAGTCGTTGTCGCTGCCGTCGGGGCGCTTCTTGGGAATGGCGAAGAGCGAGACGCCCTTGATTCCGGCCGGCGCGCCCTCGATGCGCGCGAGCGTCAGGTGGACGATGTTGGCGGTCAGGTCCTGGTCGCCACCCGAGATGAACACCTTGTTGCCGTCGATCCTGAACGTGCCGTCGGCCTGCGGGCGCGCGCGGGTGCGGACGTCGGCGAGGCTCGATCCCGCGTCTGGCTCGGTCAGCGCCATCGTCCCGGCCCATTCGCCGGCGTACATGCGGGTCATGAATTCGCGCTTGAGGAACTCGTCGCCGAAGGCTTCGATCAAGTGCGCCGCGCCGGTGGTGAGGCCGAGGTAGCCCATCGCGGCGCCGTTCGCGGCCATGCAGTAGTGCGCGGCCAGGACGGCGACCGTCCTCGGCAGCTGCTGTCCGCCGACCTCGGCCGGGCGGGTTGCGGTGCCGAGGCCCATCTCGAACATCCGCGGCCAGAGCTCGCGCATCGCGGGGTGGATGCGGACCTGCCCGTTTTCCAGCCGCGGCGGCTCGTCGTCCATCGGCTTGAAGGCGGGAAAGAGCTGTTCCCGCGCCAGCTTGCGCGCGCTGGCGAGGACGAGATCGAACGTCTCCCGGCTGTGCTCGGAAAAGTACGGGAGCGCCGTCAAGTCCTCCGCGCGCGCCAGCTCGTAAAGGAGAAATTCGACGTTGCGATCGGACACCAGCGGATTCGCCATCCGGCGACGCTAGCAGATCGCGCCGGTTCAGCGCTTGAACATGAACCCGAATTGCTCGACGAACGTGCCGGCCGCGCCGGGCGTTTCGCCGTGGGTACGGCCGTCGATGTGATACGCGCCGACGAGGTGGAACTCGAATTCGCCGGCCAACGCGCAGCCGGCGATCGATCCGAACGCCGAGAGCGGCCCGCCGGGCGTGATCGCGGAGACCGACCCGGCGCCGGTGGAGTCGGCGACGAACGAGTTCTGGCTGCCATCAGACTCGCCGATCGCTCCGAGCGCGATCAGGTTGGCGAACGAGGGATCGAAACCGGGCGCGCGGAAAACGACGTTCCACACCGTGTAGACGCCGAAGGGGATCAGCCCGGTCAGCTCGAGCACTGCGTGCGTGCCGCGCTCGACGCACTTGACCGAGGCGCGTCCTCGCGGCGCGTTGAACTCGGCCAGCGTGAGCTGGTGCCCGTCGCGCGCGAGCACCGGATTGCCCAGCCGCGCCTCGTAGACCAGCGCGGCTGGATCGGTCGGAATCTGCCCGGCGGCGTCGCGGATGAAGAGCGGCACGTGGACGATCGCAGTGTCGCGCTCGGGAGCGAGGTCCTGGACGGACGGATTGTCTGAAACGGAAGTGGCTCCTCCGCAGGCGCAGAGAAGCAGGGCAGCGGCGAGAACGGCTTTCATGTGAGCCTCCTTGTCGCGAAGGCTCGCCGGACGCCGTGGTCGCGCGCGTGGAAACGAGCGTTGAAATGTCAGCGCGCGGCGTACCTGAGCGCCGGCCAGACCCGGCTGAAGCCCGCACCCGCGCTGCGCAGCGCGTTGCGGATCTGCTCCGCGCTTTCTGCCTCGAAATGACAGAACATTCTCATCCGGTCGACGGCGAGAAAGCTCACTCTCCACTCGACCCCGTACTGCGCCAGACAGGGATCGATCCGCTTCGCCAATTGGTCGTGCAGCTCGTCGGTCAGCGGCGTTTCGTACTCATACTCGACGATGTAAGGCTGCATCGGTGCCTCCGCGAGAACCGGCGCGCGCCGCGGCAGCGGAAATACGCGCTTGAAGTCGCGCGGAGATCGGCCACGGCGCTGCGAGCGCGAGCTCGAGCTGGCGGCGCGCCTCGGTCTTGTCGCCGCGGGCGAGCGCGAGCTCCGCCACCAGCACGTGTGCGCGGCCGTGGCGCATTTGCTCGTGCAGCTCGCGGCCGGGAGCGCGAAGCTCCTGCGCGGCGGCGGCGGCCTCGTCGAGCCGGCCGGCGGCGAGGTCCAGCTCGGCGCGCATGAGCAAGAGCTGGGTCGTCCGGTAGCGCGCCTCGTTGCGGATCAGCTCCGCGAGGGCAAGCTGGAAGGAGGCGCGCGCGGAAGCGTCGTGCGCGCCGCGCACATCCGCGTCCAGCATCCGCGCCAGCGCGAGCAGGGCGCGCGCCAGGGCCGGCTCGTCGCCCTCGGGCATCTGCTCGGCCACCGGCAGGACCGCCTCGGCAGCGCGCAGCGCCTCTTGCGCGTCGCGGCGCTCGATCGCGAGCCGGCAGAGCCCGAAGAGCGCCTCGGTCTCGCGCCAGTGATCGCCGCTCGCGCGCGCCGCGCGCGCCACCTCCTCGAAGTGCCGGCGGGCGGTGTCGTCCTCGCCGAGGAACGTCGCGATCAGGGCGCGCCCGAAGGGAATGTCGACCACTTGCGCTAGCTCGGCCTGCGCGGCAGCACTGGCGTCGTCGAGCATCTTGCCGGCGCGATCGATCTGCATCTCGAGCTGCGCCAGGCATCGCCCCGCCTGCGCCAGCGCCCGGGCGCGCACCAGCGGATCCGGCTCGGAGAGCGCGGCCTCTGCGCTGCGCAGGCTGCCCTGCAGCGCGGCGGTCTCGTCCTTGCGGAAGTAGTGCGCCTGCGAGAGCGCGTGGAACCCCTCGGCCACCACGTCGCCGAGCCCGGCCTGCTGCGCCTCGAGCACCACCCGCGACAAGTCCTGCGCGGCGCGCTCGAGCCGGTCCGGCCGCTTGTCGGCGTGCACGCAGACGAGCAGCAGATCGAGGTGCGCGCGGAGCCGTTCCTCGCGGGCAAGCGCGGGCAACAGCGGCAGCGCCTGCTGCGCGAGCGACAGCGCCTCCTTGGCGGCGAAGACGCGGATCGCGTGCTGTGCGGCGAGCAGCGAGGCGCGCACCGCCAGCACGTCGTCGCCCCCGAGCATCGCCTGCCGCGCGACCGTCCCCGGCGCCTCGCGCCACTCCCACAGCGCGCGGGCGAGCGTCGCGTGGAGCAGCTTGCGGCGCGCCGGAGGAATCCGGCGATAGGCCGCTTCCCGCATCAAGTCGTGGGCGAAGTCCGTGTCGCGCAGGAGGCCGCGCTTCTCCAGCTCGGAGAGGGTCTCGATGATCGCGGCCGGCGGCCGCCCCGTCACCATCGCCAGCCGCTCGACCGACATCCCGCTGCCCATCACCGCCGGCCACCAGAGCAGCGATTGCGAGGGTGGATCGAGGGCGTCGAATCGCTGCTCGAGCGCCTCGGCCACACCGCTCATCGGCGGGCGCCCGTCGGCGAGCGCCCGGCCCATCTCGAGCGCGAGCAGCGGGTTGCCGACGTTTCCTTCGACGGCCGGCAGGCCGCGGCTCTCGAGGATACCGGCGATCGCGGACGGCTCCAGCGGCCCGAGGTTGATCTCGACCAGCACCCGCTCACGCCGCAGCGCGCGCAACAGGCGCAGCGCAGCCGCGTTGTCGGCCAGCTCGCCCTCGCGAGCAGCCAGCGCGAGGCGCGAACCGGTGCGCGCGAGGTGATGCGCGAGTGCCGCCGATGCCTCGTCGATCCACTGCAGGTCGTCGAGCAGGATCGTCGCGCCACGCCGGCGCACGAGCGCCGAGGCCGCCTCGAAAAGCCGCGCGCGATCCAGGGCTTCCGGCGGTTCGGCGAGGAGCGTGCCGAGCGCAGGCAGCGCCTCGATGAAGCATCCATAGGGCCGGGCCTGTTCGGCCTCGTAGCAGCGGCCGAAGATCGTCGCCGTCCGCGTCCGCGCGGCTACCTCTTCCAGCAGCCGGCTCTTGCCGATCCCGGGCTCGCCGAGCAGCACCGCCGCGCCCTTCTCGATCGCGCGTTCCAGCGCCGCCCGTTCCGCGTCGCGCCCCAGAAGCGGGGATGCCGGCGCGCTCTTGCGCGGCTGCGCGACCGGCGCGGCCTGGGTCGCGCCCAGCGAACGGCGCACGACCTCCGTCTCCGGCGACGGGCGCTGCCCGGCGGTCCGCAGGATCTCCCGCAGCGCGTCGTACTGGGCGACCGCCTCGCGCTGCCGCTGCAGCCTTCCCAGAAGCGACATCACTTCCCGGTGCGCCGCTTCGTCCGACGGGTCGAGCTCGACCAGCCGACGCGCGACGACGAGGGCCTCCTCGGGCTCCCCGCTCTGCGCCGCGCAGAGGGCGCGCAGGATCTCGGCGTGCAGCCGGCGCGCCTCCTCCCGTCGCGCAGTGCACCAGGCCTGGAAACGGAATGAATCGGCCAGCTCGAGACCCTCGAGCAGCTCGCCGCGAAAGAGTCCCGCCGCTTTGGTCAGCTCGGAGACGCTCGCCCTCGCCAGGCCTCGCGCCCGAAGCGCCTCAGCGGCGTGCAGATCGACCAGCGCGCCCGCCGCGTCGATCTGCACCCGCTCGCGGTCGGCGCGGATCCGGGGCCGCCCGGGATCGTCGAGCAGCGGGCGCAGCCGCGAAAGGCTCCACCGAAGTGCGCCGCGCGGATCGTCGGGCAGGTCCCAGAAGAGCGTGCAGAGCTTCTCGCGGGTGTGCTCGCGAGGCTCGACCAAGAGATACCCGAGCAGCGCCCGCGTCTTCTTCGAGGGCGGCAGGTCTATCCGCACCCCGGCGCGCTCGACGCACATGCCGCCCAGCACCCGCAGAATCAGCGGCTGCAGGGCGGCGCCCGGTGCCGTGCGCTTGGTCACGGAAACATCCCCCGCGACCAGATGTAGCACGGCGGGCCTCACTTCCCCGAATGGAATTGCTTGATCTGCTCGCTGGTGAAGTGGACGAGCTTGACGGCCTTCGCCCTGGCGCGGGTCCTTTCCGGGACCATTTTGAGGGCGTCGGCCTCGCTCGAGGCCTCGACGGTGAGATAGCCGGTGTGATCGCCGGCGGTGCAGCCCCAGTCTATCTTCTTGAGGACCTCGCGGGCGTGCTGGTCGATGTCGTCCAGCGCGGCCATGCACTCCTCGGCGGAGTGCGGCGCGATCACGAGGTACTTCGACTTGCCACCGGCGGCGAGGGCCGAGACGGCGACGAGCGCCGCGAGTGCGAACAGGATCTTGCGCATGAGGTGTTCCTCCTTGATGGCGCACCCTGCGCGGCCGGCGTGGGAATCGCCGTGGAAGGGACCGTGGAAAGAGCCATGCGATTGAATCGACGCCCGTCGTCCGCACCTGCGGTGGCTGAGACGTGTCACCGCGAGCATGTAAGGTGCTTCAATCTCGGCCACGGGACCGGCTTCGCCACCTCGCTCGAGAAGCGCGCGCGTATAGCTGCCGGCGCTGGCCGCGTCGGTGGTCCCTATCCGCTCAGGGAATGGCCGACCACCCCGATCTGCTCGCCCATCTCGCAACGGTGCACGCCGCCGGCTTCGCGCGCGGAGGCGTCGTCGGGCAGCGAGGCCCGGCTTCCGCCGCAGCGAGCGCCGGAATCAGGACCGCAGAGCGAAACGCGCGAGCGATGGTCACGGCCCCGCGGCTGCGATCCGGCAGCGGCCAGCGAGGAACTGGATTCGTCGAGGGGGATTCGGCAGGGCCAGCGCCTGCGAGGCGATCTCGCAGCCATCGACACCGGCCGCCGAGGCGGCGGTCAGCGCGAGATCGAAGGCCTCCCACGTTCTGCGCACCTCGAGGTTTTTCACGGCGAGCTCGAGCGCGCGCCGCGGATCGCGGGCAAGAAAGAAGCGCGCCGCATGATCGGCGAACGCCTGCGGATGGCGCGCGAGAAGCGCCTCGAAGCGGGCGCGGGCGGACTCGCGCAGCGCGGACCCTTGCGAGTCGGGCAGCAGCGCCGCAAGCTGTCCCGCATACTCCGGATCGTCGAGCGATGCGAGAGGCCGCAACAGCTCGACGGCGCGAGCGCGGCTTCCCTCCATCGCCTCGAGAGCGGCGAGATGCGCGGCGGCCTGGGCGTACTGCGGCAGCCGCAAGAGCGCGGCGGAATAGCTCGCGTGCGCGCCCTGCAAGTCGCCGGCCTTCTCGCGCAAGAGGCCACGCTGGAAATCGATCCAGGCCAGCGGGAAGGGGGAGGTGTCGCGATAGAGGCGCACGGCTTCGTCGAAGTCGCGTTCAGCCGCAGCACGATCCCCGATCGCGGCCTCGGCCGCCGCCAGCGCGCCCACCGACTGCGTGGTCGCGTGAACGCGCACCGCCTGCCGCCGTAGCGCGAGTGCCTCGGCCAGGCGCCCCTGGGCCTGGAACACCGAGGACCGCAGGCCGGCAACCTTGACTTCATCGGCGCCCAGCTTCAGCGCGGCGTTCGCATCGGCGAGCGCCTCGGGGAACCGGTGCAGCGCGGCGCGGCTGCCGGCTCGAACGAGCAAGGCGTCGGCCTGGTGCGGCGCCACGCGCACCGCCTCCTCGGCGGCCTCGGCGGCACGGTCGTAGTCGGCGATGCGGCCGGTGTACTGAGCGCGTGCTTGCAGCAGCTCGACCAGCGCGGCGGCGTCCATCACCGATCCCCGCTCGCGCTCGAGGAGGCGCTCCTGCCCGGCGATCTGGGCGTCGAGGTTTCCCAGCGCGATCGCGCCGTCGGTGGTAGCGACGGCGCGCCCGGCCGGCATGGCGGCTTTGCATCCCGCGAGAATCATCAAAATGGCCGCGATGCGCATGATCTCCTCCTTCAATTCGGGGCGCCGAGGAACGGGAAGGTGGTCGCATTCACGCCGTTCCCGTCGTCGTCCGTTCCCAATCCGCTGGCGCCAACCGGAAGACCGTCGGTGATGCCCGTCGGCTTCCCGAGGAAGAGGAGCGAGAAAGTCTCTTTGATGGTGTCCTCGGTCGGCGTGCGACCGCCGCAGTCGCCGTTGTTCGTGGTCAGGCCGGTGGCGTCGGCTTCGGCGGCAAGATAAAGCCCGCAAGTCGACGAGCTGGTGCGCACGTAGAGCTGGTCGTCGGCGAGCACTCCCGCCAGCGCGTCGTACCTGCCCGCCGCCACGGTGCTGCCGGCGGCGAGCTGCTTGCCCTGGCATTGCGAGACGAAGTCGTAGATGGCCAGGTGCGTGGCGATCCGGGCCTTGAACTTGCTCGCCCACTGTGCGGGGTCGGTGGCCGCGTTGTACTGGTCCTTCGCCTCGTCGCTGGTGATCCCGGGGATGACGCCAAACGGATCGGTGAGCGCGGTGTTGACGCCTGCGCGGCCCATGCGGTCGATCTGCGTCGCACCGATGGCCGGCCTGGCCGGGTTGGAGCTGCCACCGCAGGCCATGGCCAGCACTGCTGCGAGAACGGGAATGAATCGATTCATGGCGGGCCCCTTCATGGCCGGTTGGTCGAGCCCCACACGCTCACGACGGGGCCGCCTTTGTTGACGATGGAGAGATCGATCTGCAGTGCGAGGGCGAGCACGTTCAGCCCGTGGAAATGGTTCACGGCTGCCGAGGTGCCGTCGGCGGCGTGGGTCAGGTACTGCACCAGCGTGTTGGCGGTGGTGCCGCCCATGCTCGGGTCGCCCAGGTTGTAGCAGCCGCCCGCATCCGGGGCCGGCAAGCTCCCCGAGGTGGCCGCGCTCTTCACCGTGGCCGCGACGTGCTTGAAGCCGTCGAGGTTGAAGAAGAACGGATCGTCGCGCAAGCCGGCAAAGACGCGCAGCTTGCCGCTCGAGCTGGCGATGCCGCCGGTACTCGAAGCGTCGCCGTTCACATACTCGCTTCCGGCCCAGCAGCTGACTCTCTGGGGCGAGCCGTTGTCGAAGGTGCAGAGGATGTCTTCGGTTGCCGCCGCCGCCATTCCGAAGGCCGCGTGGCTCTGGGTGTGGAAGACGTACTGGACGGTGTTGGAGAACTTCGACGACGCCGTCGCGGCGGGGAACACGTCCATCACCAGATTGAGCTTGGTCCCGTCGCTCGAGGTCCAGGCGAAGAGGTCGGTGATGTCCGCGGTGGGATCGGCGGTGGCCGCCGGTCCGTCCGTGTGATCTGCGGCGCGTGCCAACAGAGGCACGGCCAGGAATGCGAGCGCGACAGGTCGCGCCCATGCCATCTTTTTCATCTGTGCACCTCCCGGGAAAGACTTCCTGCGAACCTGTACGGCAGAATCCGCGCGCCGGATTCGTCGGGATGCGGCATGGCGCGACGCAGACGCGAATCCGCGCGCCGGCGCTCGGCGTACCTGCTCCGGAGAAAAAGGAACGGTTGGAGCTCGATCTGCTCCTCGAACGCGCCTCCGGCAGCGGCCGGACGGGCGCGCACCACGTCCCGCGATCGGCCCCGGTTGCGGGACGCCGCGCGGTGGAGCATCGTTGATGATGATGACCTCGCTCTGGCTCTTGCTCGCCGCCGTGGCCGGTGGGCTCGGCGCGGAGGAGTTGATCGCGCTCATTGCCCGAGGCGAGCCCGGTGCGCTCCGCTCGCTCTACGACGCGGTCGGCGGGCGCGCGATGTCGATCGCGCTGCGCCTGCTCGGGTCCGCGGCGGATGCCGAAGAGGTCGTCCAGGACACGTTCGTGGAGATCTGGCGTCGCGCCTCCGAGTACCGCGCCGAACGCGGAGCGCCGGCCGCCTGGGTGGCGGCGATGACCCGCAGCCGCGCCATCGATCGGCTGCGCGAGCGCGGCCGCGCCGACCAGGCGTTGCGCGCCATCGCGCTGGAGCCGCCGCGGAATCCCGACCCGCCCCCATCCGAGTCCGCGGCGCGTCGCGAGGAGCGCGCCCGGATCGGCGCCGCGCTCGCGGCGCTCCCGCCCGAGCAGCGGCGCACCCTCGAGCTGGCCTATTTCGAGGGGCTCACGCAGAGCGAGATCGCCCGCGCGACAGGCGAGGCGCTGGGCACGGTGAAGACCCGCATCCGCCTCGGGATGGAGAAGCTGGCCGATTCTCTCGTGGAGGCGCTCGGATGACCTGCGCCGAGTTCAAGGAGTTGGCAGGCGCGCTGGCGCTCGACGCACTCGATGCGGACGAGCGGGCTGCGGCGCGAGCGCACCTGTCGGAGCCCAGGCACGAGGGCTGCCCCGAAGCGTTCGCGCGTGCCACGGCTGCGGCGCGGCTTCTTTCCGGCGCGCTTCCCGACGTGCAGCCGCCGGACCGGGTCTGGCGCGGAATCGCGGCACGCATCTCCGCGAGGGCGTCGCGACGCCGCTGGGCCGTCGCGTCGGGATGGATCGCGGCCGCCGCCGCGGCCGTGCTGGCGGCGATCCTGGCCGGCCGGAATGCCGGCCTGCACAGCGAAATCGACGCGATGCGCGCGCGGTCCGCTACGGTCGAGACACGCGCGGCGTCGTCGGAAGAGCTGGCGAGGCAGTGCGCAGCGCAGCTCGAGGGGGCGAGAAGGACGAGCGGCCTCGCGCGAGACGCAATCGCGCTCCTCGAGCAGCGGGGCTCGCGGGTCGTCGCTTTCGCTCCTCAGGGTGGCTTCGGCGCTGCGGCCCTCGCGGTCGTGGGCTCCGACGGACGGCGCGCGATCCTGCTTTCCAGCGCTCTCGCTCCGACCGCGGCGCGCGATTACCAGCTCTGGATCATTCCGCCCGGCAAGGGCGCGGCTCCAGTCCCGGCCGGCCTCGTCATCGCGGCGGGCGGGATCGCTCTCGGCGACTTCCAGCCCGGCGTTCTTGCCCGCGGAGCCGCGGCGCTGGCCGTCTCCGCGGAGCCAAAGGGCGGGTCGCCGACGGGCGCGCCCACGCAGGTGGTGCTCGTCGCGGCACTCGGCGTCTGACCCGTCGCTACGGCGCTCATCCTCGACGTGTAGCGAGACGCCGCGCTGACCGCGGCCAGCAGCGAGAATCGATGATCGCCTCAAATTTTTTCGCGCGATTTCGACCAGTTGTGGTGCCCAGGGGCGGAATCGAACCACCGACACGGGGATTTTCAGTCCCCTGCTCTGCCGACTGAGCTACCTGGGCGTACCGGGGGCGGACTGTATGCCGCGCCCGGCCCCCGTGCGTCAAGGCTCTTTCCATGTCGCCGCCGGTGGACGAGACTCCGCCGATGCTCATCGCCCTGCTCTGTGCCGCCCTCGTCCATGCCG
>JAIVGS010000011.1 GCA_020201435.1 Myxococcales bacterium | reverse complement strand
CCTTCGGCTTCATCCGCTACGCGATGCCGCTCTTTCCGCAGGCGGCCCTGGATTACGCGCCGGCCATCGCCGTCCTCGGCGTGATCGGGATCGTCTACGGCTCGTTCATGTGCATGGCGCAGAGCGATCTCAAGCGGCTGATCGCGTATTCGTCGGTCGCGCACCTCGGGTTCGTGATGCTCGGCCTCTCCGCGCTGACGGCGGAGGCCGCGTCCGGCGCGGTGCTGCAGATGGTGAACCACGGCATCTCGACCGGCGCGCTGTTCCTGATGATCGGCTACCTGTACGAGCGCACGCACACCCGCGATCTGGCGGCCTACGGCGGCCTGGCCCGCGTTGCGCCGGCGATCGCGGCCACGTTCCTGGTGGTGACGCTCTCGTCGATCGGTCTTCCGGGGACAAACGGGTTCATCGGCGAGTTCCTGGTGCTGCTCGGCACGTTTACCTCACGTGGTTTGGGTGCCCCCTGGATCCTGCCGGCCATGGCGCGGCCCGTCGTCGCGCTGTTGGCCGGAGTGCTCATCGGGGCCCTTCTTTCCGGGAAGTGGTTGGTTCGAGGGTTCATCGGGCTCGTCGTCTTCGCGGTGCTCGCCTTGTTCCTGCCGCTCGAATACCCGAAGGGGATCACACTTGGCGTCGTGGGAGCGAGCGGCGTGATCCTCGGCGCGGTGTACATGCTCTGGATGTACCAGCGCGTCTTCTGGGGTCCGCAGCGGAAGGCGGCGTCGCACGGCGTGCGCGACCTCGACGTGCGCGAGTGGTTCACGATCGCGCCGCTGATCGCGGCGATCGTCTGGATCGGGTTCTTTCCGCAGCCGCTGCTTTCGGCCGTGAAGGAGCCCGTGGATGCCTTCGTCGCCCGCGTCTCCAAGCCGGAAGCGCCGCGGCCGCGCGCGCAGGGGCCCGCTCCGTCGCAGGACACGACCGCGCCGCGCATCTTCCTGCCGCAGCGCGCGCCGATGGCTCGCCCGCCGTCGCCGGAGCCGGAGCCGGAGCGGGGGAAATGAATTTCAACCCCAGCGATCTGTACGGTGTGCTGCCGGCGTTGATCCTCTCGATCGGCGCGCTGGTGCTCCTGACCAGCGAGGTCTTTTTACGGGCGGTGAAACCGTCGCAGCTCGGCAGCACGACCGGCCCCGCAGCGGACGCGCAGAGAAAACTGCCGCCGCAGGCCGACGTCGCGCCGCCTCCGCCGGAGCCGGCCCCGGATCGCCGTTACCAGGCCTGGCTCGCGGCGGCGATTGCAGCAGCGGGTCTGTGGGCGGCGCTGGCGCAGATCGGCGACCCGACGATGTCGCTCTTTTCCGGCGCCGCGGTGAGCGACGGGTTCGCGCGGGTGATCGCGGCGGTCGTGTGCGGATCACTGCTCCTCTCCTGCGTCATCGCCTTCTCGTATCTCGAGTCGCTGCGCGCGACCCGCGGCGAGTTCTACGCGCTCGCGCTCTTCTCCAGCGCCGGCATGTGCCTGCTCGCTCAGGCGACCGACCTGATCGTCATCTTCGTCTCGCTGGAAGTGATGTCGCTCGCGGTCTACGCGCTCTGCGCGTATCTGCGCCGCGGCAAGCGGCCGGCGGAAGCGGCGTTCAAGTATTTCATCCTCGGATCGTTCGCTTCGGCGATCTTCCTCTACGGGGCAGCGCTCGCCTTCGGCGCCACGGGATCGACGCGCATCGCCGACGTCGCCGCCGCGGTTCGCGGAGCGGCGGCGCCCGGAGCCGGGACGCTGCTCGCGGCGTCGGTCGCGCTGCTCGCCTCGGGGTTCGCTTTCAAGGTCGCGGCGGTGCCGTTCCACATGTGGGTGCCGGACGTCTACGACGGCGCGCCGGCGCCGGTGACCGGGTTCATGGCCGCCGGCGTGAAGGCGGCGGCGTTTGCGACGCTGGTCCGGATCCTTGTGGGCGGCTTCGGCGAGTCGCATGTCTGGGGTCGGCTCGTAGTCTGGCTCGCGCTCCTGACGATGCTGACCGGGAACCTGCTCGCGATTCCGCAGCGGAGCGTGAAGCGGATGCTGGCGTACTCGTCGATCGCCCACGCCGGGTACCTGCTCGTCGCGGTGGCCGCGATGGCGGGGACCGCCCGCGCCGACGCGGTCGAGGGACTGCTCTTCTACCTCGCCTCATACGGCGTGACCGTCATCGGCGCGTTCGCGGTGGTCGCGGTGATCGAGCGCAAGCTCGCGCTGTCGGGCCTCGGCGACGATCTCTCGTCCTGGTCGGGGCTGTCGGAGCGTCATCCCGGCCTCGCTGCCGCGATGTCGCTGTTCATGGTCTCCCTCGCCGGCGTGCCGCCGACGGCGGGCTTCATGGCGAAGCTGGTGGTCTTCCGTTCGGCGATCGAGGCCGGCCTCGCGCCGCTGGCGATCTTCGGCGTGCTCACGTCCGTCGCGGGCCTGTACTACTACCTGCGCGTCGTCGTGTACGTGTACATGGTTCCCGAGGCGAAGCCCGACGCCATCCAGGGCGGCCGCCTCCTGACCGCCGGCCTCGCCATCGCCGGCTGCGCGTTGCTCGTGATCTGGATGGGCGTGCAACCCGGCGCCTTCGCCGTGCTCACCCAATCCGCCGCAACCGCCTTCGGCCGTTAGTCGGAGTTATGGGGACACAGTACTTATTTCCGACCTTGGGATGACGGCCCTTTAGCGGAGTTGAGTATTGTGTCCCCGAATCTCCGACTAGTGGCACCTCGGGTTGACGGGGACGCCGGGGCTTTCGGCGACGTCGTTCGGGAAGATGACGGGTGAAGAGCCGTCGGGCTGGTTCTGCTGGACGACGAACGGGTAGATCGCCTGCTGGTCGGGGCCGAACAACAGGCGGCCGCCGGGCAGGATCGATTCCATCTTCATCGTCGCGAGCTGGGTTCGGACCGAATCGGATTTCGCGTCGCCCGACGAAGCGATCGCGGCGAGGAGCGCGCGGCCTGCTTCGTAGGCGAGCGCGCCGTACCAGTCGGGATCGCGGTGGTACGTCTCCTTGAACTCGTCGGCGAACTGCTTGTTCAAGCCGCGCTTGGCGAGCCGCGCGCTCCACCAAACGGCGGAGAGGATGTAGCTCAAGCCGCGAAAGCCGAACGAGCGGCGTCGGCAGCCGGCGCGCTTTCTGTTGCTCGTCGATCCAGCGCATCTGCGTGTAGGCGAGGAGCTGCACCGGCGCCTGAAGGCCGAAGAAGTACTTGAGACCGCGCTCGAACAGCGCCTTGCTCTCGCCCGCCGCGGTGACGTACGGGATCCGCCGCCCCTCGGCCAGCGCGCTCTGCGCCTCGACCACCGCACCCGACGCGCTGCCGAGCAGGAACGAGGCTTTCTTCTCGTCGACCAGCGTCCGAATCTGCGCCGCAGCTCCCGACGGATCGCCGGCGTCGTCGAGAAACTCGAGCACCACCGGGATGCGGCGCCCGGAGACGTTCACTCCGCCGGCGCGGTTCGCTTCCTCGACGGCCAACTCGTACCCTTCGCGATAGAAGCGCGCCGTCTGCCCCTCGGCAGTGCTCACCGGCAAGGTCGCGCCGATCACGATCCGGGCGGGCAGACGCGCTTTCGACGCGCTCGACGGCGGTCCTGCCTTGTTCGTGCAGCCGCACAGGCACAGGAACACGCAGACAAACCGCATGCGCCATCTTACTGGCGCTTGAGGAGCACGTACACCGCGCCCGCGCCGCCGTCGTGAGGGCGCGCGGTCGAAAACGCGAGCACGTGCCGGGCGAAGCGCGCGGTCGCCATCCACCGCTTGAGCGCGTCTTTGAGCACCGGTACCTGGTCCTTCGAGTGCAGGCCGCGGCCGTGGACGACGAGGACGCAGCGCTTTCCCTGCTGCCGCGACCTCGCGAGAAACGCTTCGAGCTCGCTCTTCGCCTCGTCCTTGAGCAGGCCGTGCAGATCGAGGTGCGCCTGCAGCGCGAACTCGCCGCGCTTGAGCTTGCGGACGACGTGCGCGTCGAGGCCGTGCGCGTGCCCCTCGATGAACTCGTCGCTGTCCGAGACGTCGAACGCGACCTCGCCGGTGACCAGCGCGCGCAGCTCGTCGTACGCCTCGAGCTCCGGGTCGAGCCGCGCCGGCGGGACCGACAGCGGTTTCGGTCCGGGCTTGATCCGCGCGCTGCGGTCCTGCAGCGGCGTCGCCCCGTCGAGAGCGACCGACCACAGCTCGTCGTCGCTGAGGCCGCCCCCCTCTCCGGCTTTCGCCGGAGGGTCCAAGGGCGGAGAGGGTGTCCCCTTCTTCTTCAATCTTTCCTCAACCCGAGCCGTTTCATCTTCCGCCACAGCGTCGTCGGTGAGACGGCGAGCTCCCGGGCGACGCGTTCGAGCTGGCCTTCGTTGCGCGCCAGCGAGGCTTCGATCGCGACTTTCTCGGCGTTGTCGACCTCCTGGGCGAGGGTGTGGACGCCGCTCGGCGGCGTGTCGAGGGCGACGAAGACGTCGTCCCCCTCGATCTCCTCGGAGTGGGTCAGCGCCGCCGCCTGCTCGACGATGTTCTCCAGCTCGCGGACGTTGCCCGGGAAGTCGTAGGTCGCCATCTTCTGCAGCGCGCCCTGCGTCAGCGTGCGCCGCGTCCCGTTGCGCTGGTTGAAGCGATCGAGGAAGTGCTGGGCGAGCAGCGGCAGGTCCTCCTTCCGCTCGCGCAGCGGCGGCGCGTGGAGCGGGACGACGTTCAACCGGTAATAGAGGTCCTCGCGAAAGCGCTTCTCGGCGATCGCGGTCTTCAGGTCCTGATTGGTGGCGGCGATGACGCGGACGTCGACGTGGATCGAGGCGTTGTCGCCGACCCGCCTGATCTCGTGCTCCTGGATGACGCGCAAGAGCTTGGCCTGGAACGCGGGCGTGGTCTCGGCGATCTCGTCGAAGAAAAACGTCCCGCCCCCCGCTTCCTCGAACAGGCCCTGCCGCAGCTTGACGGCGCCGGTGAAGGCGCCCTTGACGTGCCCGAACAGCTCGCTCTCGAGCAGCGTCTCGCTGATCGCCGCGCAGTTCACCGGCACGAACGGCCGCGCCGCCCGCTTCGAATTTGCGTGGATCGCGCGCGCGATCAACTCCTTTCCGGTGCCGCTCTCCCCGGTGATCAAGACCGTCACGTCGGTCGGCGCGACCCGGACCAGGCGCGTCAAGAGCTCGCGCATCGGCGCCGATCGCCCGACCAGCGCGTCGAGCTTGTACCGCTGCCGGAACTCGTCGGAGAAAAGCCCGACGTCGACCAGCAGCCGCCGCTTCTCGAGCGCGCGCTGGACGCGGACCAGCAGCTCGCTCTCCTTGAACGGCTTCGACAGGTAGTCGTGCGCCCCGAGCTGCATCGCCTCGACCGCGCTCTCGACCGTCCCGTAGCCGGTCATCACGATCACCTGCGTCGAGGGCGAGATCTCCAGCGCGCCTCGCAGCACGGCCAGACCGTCGAGCGGGGCCATCTTGAGATCGGTCAGCACCACGTCGAACGGCTCGGCGAGCAGCTTCGAGAGCGCGGCGTCGCCGCTCTCGGCCTCGGCGACCTCGTACCCTTCCTGTCTCAGGACCAGCGCCGTCGTGGTGCGCATGTTGCGCTGGTCGTCGACGATCAGGATCCGCGCCATGGCGAAGAAGTAACGCGATCAGTCCGCGATCGGAAGCCGCAGGCTGAATTCGGCGCCGTTTTTCACGTCCTGGGCGAGGCCGATGCTGCCGCCGTGCCCTTCGACGATCCGGCGCACCACCGCGAGTCCCAACCCGGTGCCGGTCGCCTTGGTGGTGAAAAACGCCTGGAACACTTTTGCGCGCGCATCGGCGGGGATCCCCGGCCCGCTGTCGCGGATCGCGATCTCGACCGAACCCTCGGCCAGCGCCGCCCGCACCTCGAGCACGCCGCCGCGCGGCATCGCCTGGTACGCGTTGAGGAAGAGGTTGATCAACGCCTGCCGGAGCAGCCGGCCATCCGCGCGCACGGTCGCGACCTCGGGCGCAACCCGCAGCTGCACCTTCACCTGCTCGGCGGCGGCCCCGACCTGCTGCCGGGCGGCGCCGAGCGCCTCGTCGAGGAGCGGCCGCAGCGGCAGCGGCTGCAGCGCCGGCTGCACCGGCCGCGAATAGTCGAGCAACGCCCCGACCATCCCGTTGAGCCGGTCCGCCTCCTCGCCGATGATGTCGAGCAGCAGCGCGGCGTCCCCCTCCGGCTTGAGGATGCGCTTGAGGCTCCCCACCGAGTTGAAGATCACGCCGAGCGGATTGCGTACCTCGTGCGCGATCGACGCGGACAGCTCGCCCAGCGCCGCCAGCCGTTCGCGGTCGATCAGCTCCTTCTGCGCCTGCGCCAGCTCGGCGTAGCTGCGGCGGAGGTCGTCGTAGAGTCGCGCCGACAGCAGCGCGAGGCCGAGCTGGCCGGCGACGGCCCGCGCGCGATCGATCTCGGCGCGAGTGAAGGTTCGCTCCTGCCTGGCCAGGACGACCGCGACGCCGAGCACTTCGTCGCGCGCGAGCAGCGGCACCGCCAGCGTCGTCTTGTGGCCGAACCGCTCGACCATCCGCAGCGAGAGTGGCGCGGCGTCCGGCGCCAGCGGCGCGATCACCTGCACCGGCTCGCGCGCCTTGAACGCCCGCACCGCCGTGGTCGGCTGGTCGAACGGCATCACCACCGACGCGAGGTCCGCGTCCTCGGGCCGCAGCCCGGCGAAGTGCAGGCCGTCCGGCTCCGGCAGCATCACGAACCACAGCTCGCCCCCGAGGATTCGCTTGAGCGACTCGCCGCCCAGCTCGAGGAGCCGGCCGACCTCGAGCGATCCGGCGAGCTGCCGCGCGATCTCGTTGAGCAGCGCCATCTCCTCGGCGCGCGTGGTCAGCTCCTCGAGCTGCCGCGTGGTCTGCACCGCCGCGGCGAGCTGGCGGGCGAGAAGGCCGAAGGCGCCCGCTACCGCGCCGTCGAGGTTCTCGCCGGAGCAGGAGAGCACGTACGTGCGATCGACGTCCGGGATCGTCGCGACGATCGCCCGCGGCGGCACGCGCCCGCGATAGGCGTCGTCGGGGACGCCGGCCATCCGCGCCAGAAATGCCGGCAGATCCTCGACCAGCATGCCCTCGGCGTGGGTGACGTCGAGGGGCAGCCGCGAGAGAGGCTGCCAGCCGGCGAGCCGTTCGCGCACCTCGGCGCCCACCTGGGTCAGCGCCGGCGCGAATGGAGCGAAACGGAAGCGCGCGCCCTCGACTTCCACCACCGTCGAGGTGAGGCCCATCTCGCGCAGGTGCTTGCGGACGGTGTCGAAGAACTCCGCCAGCGTCCGCTGCTGCTGCGCGGCGACGGCGACCTCGACGAATCCGCGGATCAGCTCGGTCGCGGTCATCGCTCGCCCTTTCGCAGCACGCGCTTGTCGCCGATCCGCAGCGTGAGCTTCTCGCGGTCGAAATATTCGAGCAGCGGGATGGCGAACTTCCGCGTCAGGCCGGTCAGCTCCTTGAACGACTGCGCGTCGACCGAGCCGTGCTCGGCGAGATGCGCGAGCAACCTTCGCCGCAGATCCAGGAGCGGCGCCGCGCCGAACCAGAGCTCCTCGCTGATCTTCGACGCGCGGCCGGCATGGGCCAGCGCCTTCAGCAGCGCCTGCGTGCGGGCGAGGCTCTGGTCGATCAGCGCCGGCAGCTCGTCGATCCGGGGCGGCTGCAGGCCGGCCTGGTCGAGGACCGAGGCGAGCCGCTCCTGGGAGTCGGCGTCCTTGCCGGTCAGCTTCGCCGCCACGCCTGGAGGATGGACGCGCTCGGCATCGGCGCGGAGCTCGCCCTTCTCGGCGAGGCCGGCCAGCGCCCTGGCGTACAGCTTCTGCGGCGCTCCGCCCGCGCGCTGGCGGAGCTCTTCGCGCGCGATCGAGCGATCGATCACCGACTGCGCGGCGTGCTCGCGGACCCTGGCCACCAGCTTGGTCTCCAGCGAGTGGAGCAGATCGGTGTGCGCGTAGAGGCGGGCTTCACGATCGAACAACACCGCGCGGCCGGTCTGGGCAAGGCGCTCCAGCGCCTTCTCCGCGGTCCTGGTGGTGAACGCGCCCCGCGCCGCGAGCCGCTGCGGCGAGGCGCCCGGGTAACCGGACTCGAGGAGCAGCTTGTCGGCCTGCCCGAGCGGGTCGTCGCCGGCCAGCGCCTGGAGCGACGAGACGTCGGACTCGCGGCGCCGCCTTCGCCGCGGCGCGACCGAGAGGATGCGGCCGCCGCCCAGCGTGGTCGCGTGCGATCGGGTGGCCTGCGTGGCGGAGGTGCCGCGCAGGAGAAAGCGCAGGCCCGCGATCGCCGCGGCGGGATGGGCGAGCCGGAGTTGGCCGAGGGCGCGTTCGCCGGGCGCGAGCTGCGCCTTGTCGACCAGCGCCACGACCGCGGGCACCTGCGCCGTGCCGAGGTGAGCGAGCAGGCGCGCGCGGTCCTTGAGCGGCTTGGCCGACCAGGGCAGGAGCTCGAGCTCGACGTCGAGGACCTGCGCGGCGCCGATCGACTCCAGCGTCCCCGCCGGCACCAGCGCCGACCCGCGGGGGGCGTCCTTGACCTCGACGCCGGCGAGGTTGGCTGCCGTCCGCTGTCCGGCGCGGGCCTTCTCGATCGGCGCGCCGTGGACCTGCACGCCGCGCACCCGCACGCCGCGCGCTTTTGCTCCCGCGCCGACGAGGTCGACCTCGTCTCCCGCGGCAAGCGCGCCGGAAAAGAGCGTTCCGGTCACGACGGTGCCGAATCCTTTGACCGCGAACGATCGATCGAGGGGAAGAAAGAGGGGCCCCTGCTCCGAGCGGGGCTGCTTCTCCCGGACGGCGTCGGCGATCGCCTCGACCAGCTCGGGCAGCCCTTTTCCCGTCCGGGCGGAGCATTCGACGATCGGCGCCTCCTCGAGAAACGTGTCCTTCACGAGCTCGCGCAATTCGAGCGTCAGGAGCTCGCGGTGATCGGGACCGAGCCCGGGCAGCAGGTCCGACTTGGTGAGCGCGATCACACCGGTCTGCACGCCCAGGAGCCGCAGCACGTCGAGGTGCTCGGCCGTCTGCGGCATCGGCCCCTCGTCGGCGGCGACGCAGAGGACGGCGACGTCGATGCCGCCGGCAGCCGCGACCATCGCACGCAGAAACCGCTCATGTCCCGGCACGTCGACCACGCCCGCGACGCCGATCCCGGGAAGCTGCAGGTGCGCGTAACCGGCTTCCAGCGTGATTCCACGGCGCTTTTCCTCGGGCAGGCGGTCGGTATCGATCCCGGTGAGCGCCTTGACCAGCGCGGTCTTGCCGTGATCGACGTGACCGGCGGTGCCGACGACGACCCTGAGCTTCGAGTCACTCATCGATCCAGGCGACTCCCGGCGCCAACTTCGTGCGGTCCAGACCGGCCTCGCCGCGCATCACCGCGACCGGCGCCGCGCAGTAGAGCGTGCTCCAGAGGGCGGCGGGCCGATGGTTGCCGGAGCGCTTCAGCCCGCCGAATGGCAGCCGGCCGCTGGCGCCGACGGTCGGCGCGTTCCAGTTGACGACGCCGCACTCGAGGGCGCGCTGGACGCGGTCGAAGGTCTCCTGACTGCGCGTGTGGACGCTCGCCGCTAAACCGTAATCGGTCGAGTTGGCGATGGCGACGGCTTCCTCTTCCGACGCGGCCGGGTAGACGGCCAGATCGGGTCCGAAGAGCTCCTCCCGCTGGTAAGGGACGTTTCGTACAGTTTGGACAAGATGCACGGAGGGGGTGACGTAGCACCCGTCCAACCCCCGTGGTTTCACTCTCCGTGAACCGAGGACGACCTCTTCGCCGGCCTCTTTCAGGCCTCGCTCGAACTTGTCGAGCGCCGCCGGCGATGCGAGCGGACCCATGAAGACGCCTTCGTCGAACGGGTGGCCGATCGCGAGCTGCTGCGCGAGCTGCGCGATTCTCCTGGCGAATTTCCGCGCGTCGCCGACGACGATCGCCCGCGACGCCGCCGTGCAGCGCTGTCCGGCGGAGACGAAGGCGGAAAAGAGCACATCGTAGACGGCCTTGTCGAAATCCGCGTCGGCGAGGACGATCGCGGCATTCTTTCCGCCCATCTCGAGCGCGAGCATCTTCGCCTGCCCCTGCGTCGCCTTCCGGATCGCCTGGCCGACTGTCCACGACCCGGTGAACAGGACGCCGTCGACGCCGGGATGCGCCGAGAGCGCCGCGCCGACCGCGGGTCCGCCCTGCACGAGGTTGAACACGCCCGGCGGCACCCCGGCTTCCGCGAGGCACGTTGCGTACACCTCGGCGGCATGGGGCGCGACCTCGCTCGGCTTGAAGACCACGCAGTTGCCGCAGGCGATCGCGGGCAGGATGTGGCCGTTCGGCAGATGCACCGGGAAGTTGAACGGGCCGAGAACGGCCAGCACGCCGATCGGGCGAAATCGCAGCTCGAGCGATCCCTGCGTAGAGCCCGCGACCAGCTTCATTCCCTCGTCGGCGGTGATGGTCGCCTTGGCGGCGCACGCCTGCGCCTCGGTGCGGGCCTCCCAGAGCGGCTTGCCGACGTCGAGCGCGATGGCCCGGGCGAGCTCCTCCTCGTGCGCCTCGAGCACGGCGCCGATCTTGCGCACCAGGTCGACCCGGCGCTCGCCGGTGAACGCCTTCCGCGCCGCGGCCACCGCCTCGTCGACCTGGTCGAGCGACCAGGGATGGCGCGACAGCACGAGCGACAGATCCGCGGGCGATCGGTTCTCGATGACGTCCATGGAGGGCGACGAATTGGTGGTGGGACACATTAACGGGGACACATTAAACCGCAAGCCTCCGAATTTCCCCGGAAACCGGTAATGTGTCCCCGTTAATGTGTCCCAAAATCAGTCGAACGGAATCGTGTGCAGCCGGTCGCCGTCGCCGGCTTCGAGCATCTCGGCGGCTTCTTTCGGAATCTGCACTTCGGCGTCGCGGAAAACGCACTTGGTCCACACTCCGCGAAACCGGTTGCGGCCCTGCGTCCGTTCGACCGCGATCAGCCGGTCCTGCACTTCGTCGGCGAGCGCGTCGGTCTGCAGCCGCTGAGCGGACAGCCGCGCCCGACGGAAACCGCGGATCGGATCGATCAGCTCGGTCGGAGCAGAGTAGTGCGGTCCGCCGTCGAACGGATCGATCCGCTCGTCGTAGCGGAAGCCGATCGTGGTCAGCATCGTCTTCGCGCCGACGCTCTCCGGCCCCACCTCGCCGATCGCGTCCTGGATCTTCTGCGAGAAGATCGTCGCGTAGATCTCGCCGGGCGGAAAGAGCTGCTGGATGAACTCCTTGTTCTCCCGGCTCAGCCGATCCGCTTCCTGGTAACTGAGGCCGGTGAACTTCCGTCCCAGCGCCTCCCAGAGCGGGCTCCGGCCGTCCTCCTCGAGCCGCGGCAAAAGCTCGACCAGGATCCGGTCGCGAAACCGCGCGCGGTGCATGGCGACGTAGAGAAAACGCACGTACGAGAGCTGCTTGCCCGGCTTGCCCTGCCCGCGGAAGGCCGGGTCGACGACCAGGCCGCCGATCTCGGTCGGCCCGTCGAAGTTGTACCCGATCGAGAGCACGCGGTGCCGGAAGTGCTTGTCCACCGAGTGCGAGTAGTGCTCCTTCTCGTAGACGTCGAAGAAGATGTGCGGCGCGTCGCGCGTGCCGTGCTGGGCGATGATCAGCGACGACCCGACCACCTTCTCGTTGCGCGGGTCCTCCATCACGAACAGGTACTCGCGGTCGAACACCTCGCGGATCCGCCCGTCGAACGACCGCGCCGACTTCTCGATGATCGAGGTCAGCTCCTTCTCGTCGTTGGGCAGGTTCACCGTGTCCAGCTCGTGGGCGAGCTTCTTGAGGGCCGGCAGATCGCTCTTCTGCACGTCGCGGATCAGGTACACGAACAGAGCTCCACGAGAAGGGACTCGTACAGATCGCACGCCTTCTCGAGTTGCGCCATCTCGATCCGCTCGTTCGCGGTGTGCGCGTTCCCGGTCGACTTGCCGGGGCCGAAGACGATCGCCTCGCACCCGGCCCGGGCGAAGACGCCCGCTTCGGTGCTGGTCGGCTTGGCGCGTGGATTCGGGTCGAGGCCGTGCCGGGCGAGGACCGCGCCCGCTTTCAACACCAGGGGCGAGTCGTCGCGCAGGGCCATGCCCCCGGCGTTGCGCTCGGTGGACACCGAAAGCTGCAGCTCGCCGTGCCCGAGCTGCTCGACCCACGCCTGCGCATTTTGTACGAAATGTCCGATCAACGCGTCGGGATCGTGGTCCGGCAGCAGGCGCGCGTCGAGATCGAACCAGATCGCGCCCGCTTCGCCGCCGAGGACGTTCAACCCGCCGACCGCGCCGGGAGGATCGAACCGCGAATCGCTCCCTTTCGGCAGCAGCTGCTGCCAGAGCTCGGCGAGGGCCGAGGCGGTGGCGAGCGCTCGCCAGAGATTCGGCTCCGGCTCGCGCGGCGCCAGAAACTTCACCTCGTCCGGCGCGGGTTGGCCCTTGTCGCGCGGCGCCGGCACTTCCAGCACGCACGAAGCGGGAACCACGTTGCTCGAGGTTCCGCCGCGCGCGGAGATCACCGGCGTGCCCGAGCTGCGGGACCACTCGAGCGCCTTGCGGATCGCGTTCACGCCGAGGTGCGGCGTCGAGCTGTGCGCCGCTTTCCCCGCGAAGGTCAGCTGCTCGACGCCCGGGCCGGCAGTGGAGACAGGGCGCGCTTTCAGATCGCGCAGCGAACAGCGGACCACGACGTAACCCTTGTGGGCCGAGATCACTTGCAGCTCGCTGGGCTCGCCGCAGAGCACGAATGCGGGCTGCACCTGCGCGAACAGGTCGGAGGCCACGAAATGCCGCGCGCCGCGCAGGCCGACCTCCTCGCCGAACGTTCCCAGGAGCCAGAACGGACGCGCACACTTGCGCCCCTGCAACCGCCGCGCCGCCTCGGCCTTGCAGAGCGCGTCGAGCTTCACGTCCGCGACGCCGAGCCCGTGGAGAGCTCCCTCTTTTTCGGTGAGCGTCCACGGATCGGTCTCCCATCCCGGACCCGCCGGCACCGTGTCGAGGTGAGTGACGAGCAGCACGCCGCCCGCGCCCGATGCGTCCCCGCCCGGTCCGCCGAGGAGGTTGACGTGGATCCCGTCCACCACCTGCCGCGCCACGCGGAGTCCCGCATGCTCCCAGAGCGAATGCAGGAGGTCGGCCGCCTGCTTCGTTCCGTTCGCGGAAACGGTATTCGCGGCGATCAACCGCTTCGCCAGCTCGAGGAAGCCTTTCGAGAGCATGCGCTCCACAGAATGCCTAGTTTTTCCGCCATGGAACAGCCAAAGGCGATGCCATTCGTGATGGACATGAAAGAAATCCAGCGCCGCGCCCGCGAGCACGTCGAGAAGGGTGCGGTGACGCCGGCCTACCGCGGCGATCTCGAGACCGCGATCAAGCTGCTCAACGAGGCCCTCGCGACCGAGATCATCTGCGTGCTGCGCTACCGCCGCCATCACTTCATGGCCGCCGGCATCCACTACCAGGCGATCGCCGACGAGTTCATGGAGCACGCCGTCGAAGAGCAGCGGCACGCCGACATGATCGCCGACCGCATCCGCCAGCTCGGCGGCGCGCCCGACTTCAACCCGCAGGGGCTGACCACGCGGGGGCACTCGCAGTACGCGGAAGGCACCTCGCTCGTCGACATGATCAAGGAAGACCTGATCGCCGAGCGGATCGCGATCGAGTCGTACCTGGAGCTGATCCGCTTCTTCGGGGACAACGACCCGACCTCGCGCCGGATGATGGAAGAGGTGCTCGCCAAGGAAGAGGAGCACGCCGACGATCTCTCGACCTTGCTGGAGACGCTCGATCCGCGCGAGCCAACCGCGCCGATTTCGACTAAACACTGAGGAGTGCGCGCAGTCGTCCAGCGGGTCTCGGAAGCGAGCGTCAGCGTCGACGGCAAGGTCACGGGCGCCATCGCCAACGGCTTCTGTGTCCTGGTCGGCGTCGGACAGCAGGATGCCGAGACCGATGCGCGGTGGCTCGCGGACAAAGTTTGCGAGCTGCGCATCTTCGAGGACGAGCAGGGCAAGATGAACCGCTCGCTGATCGAGGTGAAGGGCGCCTTGCTCGCGATCTCCCAGTTCACGCTCTTCGGCGACGCCCGGCAGGGCCGCCGCCCGGCGTTCATCGACGCCGCGCCGCCTGCGATCGCGAAGCCCCTCTACGACCGCTTCTGTTCGATCTGCCGCAACCGCGGCGTCGACGTGCAGGAGGGCGTCTTTCGCGCCACCATGCAGGTCCGGATCGTCAACGAAGGACCGGTCACGCTGCTCCTCGACTCGAAAAAGGTGTTCTGATGGACTGCATCTTCTGCAAGATCGTCGCCGGGGAGATCCCGGCAAAGAAGGTCGGCGAAAGCGCGCACGCGGTGGCTTTTCCCGACATCAACCCGGTGGCGCCGCAGCACGTCCTGGTGATCCCGAAACGGCACATCGCCTCGCTCAACGACGTCACCGACTGGTCGGTGATGGCCCACGTCTACGAGCTGGCCGGCAAGGTGGCGCGCGAGACGGGCATCGACAAGACCGGCTGGCGGGCGGTGATCAACACCGGGCGGGACGCCAACCAGCTGGTTCACCACATCCACCTGCACGTCGTCGGCGGACGGCAGATGGAGTGGCCGCCTGGCTAGGGCACCCGCGTCATGGGGACCTCGAGAAACGTCGTCGCGCCACCTTGGAAGTCGGCTTGAAGGGTCCCGGCGCCGACGGTACTCGCGCCGAGCAGCAAGGTGGCGTTGATCTTCACGCGATGGTGCGCGTCGCCGGTCTGGACCAGGGTCACCGTGCCGATCAGCCCATTCGACGACGGCGGAAGCGAGTCGCAGTTCGGCGTGGGGTCGTAGCACCAGTCCTTGCTGCGGATCAGCGTCAACTCGGGAAAGTCGAACACGTCGAGATGCAGCTTGTTGGCGTTCTGCGGGACGAGAAACGGCCCGGTCATGGTGATCATCAGCGCCGGATCCTGCTGCTTGCAGGCGGCGCAGACCGCCAAGAGGGCGATCAGGGCGGCCCGCTTCACGGCAGATCCAGCCGCCCGAGGTTGCCTTCGTTGGGCTGCGGCTTGGGTTGGGTCGCGATCAGGGCGATGGTTCCGCCGATCACGATCGCCGCGACGATCGGGCCGACGATGGTCCAGCGCTTGTACCAGGGCCGCTGCGGCGGCGGGAGGACCGGGTGAGCGGCCCGGCCGCCTTCGTCGAGCGCGGCGATGCCGGCCGCTTCCGGCAGTGTGTCGGAGAGCGTCAGGCGGATCGGGTCCTTCGCGGTGCCGTTCGAGTCGAGCACGAGCCCGCCGGGGTCGACCGCCTCGATGTAGTAGAGAAGCAGGTGCTCGCCGCCGCCCGGGACGCCGCCGACGCCGGGCCGCAGCCATGCCTCGTACGTGTCCGCCGCCGCTACCCGCTCCATCGGAACGCGCACGTATTCGGGCTCTTCCGACCCGTGCTGCGCGCTGTAGTTGAGGAACAGCTGCGGCTCGCCGATCCGGACGCCGGCGAGTCGGGCCCGGATGCGCAGCGGGCGCCCGGATCGGGCGACGACGATCCGGTCGGTGAGCACCAGCGACCGTTCGGTGCGCAGGTGCTGGGCCAGGGCCTTCGCCTCGTCGGTGGCGTGGGCCAGCGCGGTCCCGTCGGGATCGACGTGGTACATCTCCTGGAGCGCCTGGACCGCCTCGAGGCGGTGCTCGGTGGAAGCCGGCAGCCCGAGCAGCGCGCTCGCCCGCAGCGCCGAGATCTCGGCCTGCTCCCGCATGGTGTTGCCGTACATCTGCGAGACCGCCTGGAGATCGACCAATGCATCCGCGTACTTACCAGCCGCGACCAGACTGCGCGCGTTGGCGAGCCGGTCGGGCTCCGCAGGCGCGCAGAGCAGCAGGCTGAGCAGGATCGCGGTCATGGTCGCCACCGCCCTGCTAGCATGCCTCCGCCCGGCCATCAATCCGCAGTCTTGGACGAACGGCCCGGTTCCGATTGACCCCCGGTCGCGGTTCAGTCTAGGTACGCCCACCTTGCCCGAGATCCCCGAAGACCGCCTGGACCCCGATGCCGTCAAGGTCGTGCGCCGGCTGCGGCGGGCGGGCCACGAGGCGTTCCTCGTCGGCGGCTGCGTCCGCGACCTGTTGCTCGGGATCCGGCCCAAGGACTTCGACGTCGCGACCAGCGCCCATCCGGCCCAGGTGAAGGAGACGTTCCGCAATTCACGGCTGATCGGGCGCCGGTTCCGGCTGGCGCATGTCTTCTTCCGCGGCGGCAAGATCATCGAGGTTTCGACGTTTCGCGCCAACCCGCTCGACGAGCTGCAGGACCTGCCGAGCGACCTGCTGATCCGGCACGACAACGTCTTCGGCAGCGCCGAGGAGGATGCGCGGCGGCGCGATTTCACCGTCAACGCGCTCTTTTACGACGTCGACGAGGGGAAGGTCGTCGACCACGTCGGCGGCAAGGCCGACCTCGACGCTCGGCTGATCCGAACGATCGGCAACCCGGACGTGCGGATGCGCGAGGACCCGGTGCGCATTTTGCGTGCCATCCGCTTCGCCGCGAAGTGCGCCTTCGAGATCGAGCCGGCGACGCTCGCGGCGATGAAGCAGCACGTGGAAGAGATCCCGCGCTGCGCGCCGCCCCGGGTCCTGGAAGAGGTGATGAAGCTCTTGCGCTCCGGGGCGTCGCGGCGGTCGTTCGAGATCCTGCGCGAGGTCCACGCGCTGCGGATCCTGCTGCCGCCGGTCGCGGCGTATCTCGAGCGGAGCGGGCCGCAGGAGGCCGAGCGGCACCTGCGGGCGCTCGACGCGCTCGACGGGCACGTCCGGGTCGGCGAGATTCCGTCCGACTCGGTCCTCCTCGCGACGCTTCTCGCGCCGCTCCCGCGGGAGGGCGCGCCGAAAGGACCGATTCCGAAGGGTCCGGCGCGGCCGCAGAAGCCCGTTCCCGTAGAGGACGACGCCCTCGATCAGCAGCTCGAGGCGTTGGAAAAAGAGCAGGAAGATCCGGCACAAGCACCGCTTCCCGAGGCCGCGCTCGTCGAGGCGGCCGAGCTGCACGACGAGCGCCTCGGCGGCGTCCCGGCCTTTTCGGTCGGCGGCGACGTCCAGCCGTGGTCGCTGCCGCAGGACGTGGTCGCTCCCGAGATCGTCCTCGGCGAGATGGTCCGGACGGCGCGCCTTCCGCGGCGGATCGCCGAGCGCTCGCGGCTGATCCTCCTCGCCCAGCCGATCCTCGCCGGCGAACGTCGGCGTCGCCGCACCTCCCCGCAGGCTTTCGCGCGCCAGTCGTATTTCCCCGAGGCGCTGGCGGTCTTCGAATTGTCGGTGGCGGCGACGGGGCAGGGCGCCGACCAGCTGGCGAAGTGGCAGTCGATCTTCGCGGGGCAGGACCTCTCGCAGGTCCACGACGTCGACCACGAGCCGCAACGGCGCCACCGCCGCGGTGGCCGCCGTCACCGCAGCCACCACCCGGCGCACTGAAAAGCTGTGCCCGTGCCCGTTTTGGGGGCCACGTGCCAGTGCCCGTGCCCGTTTTCGGGGGCACGTGGGAGTGGCCGTGCCCGTGCTCGGGGGCACGTGCCAGTGCCCGTGGACGTGCCCGCTCACCAGCACGGGCACCTGCACCCGCACGGGCACGTGCTCGAAAACGGGGACGGGGACGGGCACGGCTTTACTTCGCGGGAGTCTCCGGGGCCGTTCCGCCGTCGGTCGCGGCGGGCGCCGCCTCGCCCTTGAGCGACTCGGTCATCATCCCGATCGTCCACCCCGACGAGCTGTCCCGAATCGCGTCGAGCGCCTTCACCGCCCGCACGTACTTCGCCTTGTCGTCGGCGTCGAAGAAGATGACCGGCGGCCCCTGCGTCGCTTCCTTGCTCTTGGCCAGGCGGTAATACGCCTTCAGCCGGTCCATCAGATTCACGTCGGTCAAGGTCTCGTTGTTGATGTGGAAATTGCCCGCTTCGTCGACCTTGAACAGGATCTGCGTCAGGTCCGGCGGCGGGGGCTCGTTCTGCATCTCCGGCGGCGTCTCCTCCGGCACGCGGACGCCGATCTCCTTCTCCATCAGCGGCGTCAGCACCATGAAGATGATCAGCAGCACCAGCACGACGTCGACCAGCGGCGTGATGTTGATGTCCGAGCGGGGGCCCTTCTTCGCCCCGACGTCCATGCTCATGGCTACTTTCCGCCCTTCAGCTCTTCGGCCGCCAGCGAGATGCTCTTGAGCTTGGACTTCGACGCGAGATCCATCACCGGCCGGACCTTGCCGTACTCCGTCTCCATGTCGGCCTTGAGCATCACCCGCTTGCCGGCCTCGTTGGCGTCCTTCATCGCCGCCATCAGCTCTTCCTTGGTGGCCGGCTGCTTCTCCTGCTCGACGTAGACCTGCCCGTCGCGGGTCACCGAGATGAAGGCCGGTTCCGGCCCCTGCCCGGCGATGGCGTGCTTGGCCTTGGGCAGCTCCACGCTCTTGCCGCGCTGGAGCATCGGCGTCACCACCATGAAGATGATGAGCAGCACCAGCACGACGTCGACGAGCGGCGTGATGTTGATGTCGGAGCGAACGCCGCCCTTGCTGCCAACGTCCATTGCCATGGCTTAGGCCTTCGCCGGCGCTCCCGCGGGCTTGCCGCCGGCGCCGGGGTTCGTCATCGGCTCGTCGAAGCGGCCTTCCTTGAGGAAGAAGTCGACCAGCTCGTTCGAGGCGTCCGCGATGTCGACCGTCATCTCTTCGACGCGGTTGGTGAGGTAGTTGTACATCATCAGGGCGGGGATCGCGACCAGCAGACCAAACGCGGTGGTGATCAAAGCCTCTGAAATTCCTGCCGAAACCGACGCGAGGCCGCCAGAGCCGGAGGCCGCCATCAGCTGGAAGGCGGTGATGATGCCGAGCACGGTTCCGAGCAGCCCGACGAACGGCGCGGAAGACGCCACGGTCGCGAGGCCGGACAACCCCCGCCGCAGATCGGCGGTCACGCGCAAGGTCGCCCGATCGACCGATCGATTGATGGCTTCGACCAAATCGAACTCGCCGACGTCGTGCGGACCCTGCTGCGCGAGCGCCTCGCGGCCCTTGTTGTACTCGGAGATTCCAGCGCCCAGCACGCGCGGGATGTGTCCGTACTTGAGCGTGGTGGCGTACTGCGCCGCCTCCTGCATCTGATGGCCGGGCAGGAGGTCGCGCAGCTTCTCCGCGTACTTGCGGCTCTGGTCCTTCGCCCGCGAGAAGCTGAACAGCCGCTCCGCCATCACGCTCAGCGAATAGACGGACATGATCGCCAGCGTGATGACGACCAGGCGCGCCGGAAGGCCCATCGACTTCCACATCCCTATGAGACTGAAATCGGCAGCTTGAGCGAGCAGCACCATGGCGGTTGGCTTCCTCCGGAAAGCAGAGCCGGGTCGAAAAGGCGGCGGAGACTACACAGAGGGCCCTTCTCTGTCAACGCAAGTAACGCGCGTGTATTAAAGGGCCGCGAAGAGCTCGGCGAGGTCGCGCGGGAGGGGGCTTTCGAACCGCGCCCGTGAGCCGTCCGGGTGGGCGAACGCCAGCCGCGAGGCGTGCAGGAAATGACGTTCGAGGCCCGGCAGCGAGGGACCGCCGTAGAGCGTATCCCCCGCCAGCGGATGCCCGATGAACGCCAGGTGCGCGCGGATCTGGTGCATGACGCCGGTCGGGATCTCGACGTCGAGCAGCGTGAACCCTCCGCGGCGCTCGACGGGGGCGAAGCGCGTCACCGCCGGCCGCGCTCCGTGCGTCTCCGCGTACTCCGGGTCGCTGATCGCCGTCATCCGCGGCCCCTCGTGCGCGAGCGGCAGCGCGATCTCGCCGCCCGCGTGGATCTCTCCCTGCGCGAGCGCGAGATACCCTTTCTCGACCGACCGCGCGGTGAACTGCGCGCGCAGCATCTGGTACGCCTTTCCGGTCCTCGCCGCGAGCAGAAGCCCCGAGGTATCGGTGTCGAGGCGGTGCACCAGGCCGCCTTCGCGGGCGTGCGGCCCGATCGCCGCGAGCTCGGCGAAACGGCCGACCAGCGCATTCGCCGCGGTCCCCTTTTCACCCGGCTTCAAAGGATGCGACGGCATCCCGGCCGGCTTGTCGGCGACCACGATGTGCTCGTCGGCATGGACGATCCGGATCGCCAGCTCGGGCTGCGGCGCGGGCTGATCCGGCGGCGGCCGATCGACCGAAATCCGCGCTCCCGCCGCGACCGGGGCGCCTTTCGGCGCCCGCTTCCCGTCGACGCGGACGCGTCCCTCGGCGATCCAGTCCATCGCGCGGCCGCGCGAGACGCCGAACAGCTTCGCCACGACCTTGTCGAGCCGTCCCCCTTCGGAAGCGGTCAATTCCTCGGTCACGCGAGGATCTGCTGCGAGGCCCAGGACGCGAGGGCGTAGATCGACTCCATCGGGTTCACGCCGAGTGAAGTCGGAAAGGCGCTGCCGTCGACGACGAAGAGGTTCTCGAAGTCGTGGTGCCTGAGCTGCGGGTCCACGACCGAGACCGCGGGATCCGCGCCCATCCGGCAGCCGCCCATCTGGTGCGCGGTGAAGGCCGCGAAGAGGTTGGGCCCGAGGGGCGCCGACTCGAGCAGCGCGAGATCGTCCTCGCGCCGGATGTGGACCGGCGAGGCGTGGAAGCTGACGACCTCGCGCGCTCCATTGGCGAGGTGCAGGCGCGCCATCGCCTTCATTCCCGCGCGAAAACACTCGTAGATGCGATCGGTGAACGGATAGTCGAGTCGCGGGCCGCCGTCGGGCCGCAGCGTGACGGTGCCGCCGCGCTCCGAGGCGTCGAACCCGTCGATCATCAGCGAGATGGTCGCGCACACGTTCGGCAGCAGGTCCATCCGCGCCCGCAGCGGCGCGCCGAAGCCGGGCATCGCGATCGAGGCCAGCATCGGATGGACCGGCGCGGCTTCGATGAAGAACCCCGCGCCCTCGGTCCGGTGCGCGAAGTGATGCGAGGCGACGCTCTGGGGCGCGCCGTAGAAGCCCTCGATGGCCTCGTCGTAGAACGCGCCCATCGCGACCACGGGATGTAACCATGTGTATTTACCGACGTTTCCAGCGATGCCCGAGCGCAGCAGCAGGGCCGGAGAGTTGATCGCCCCGCCCGAGACGACGACCACCCGGGGTTCGACCCGCGCCGTCCTCCCGGACCCGAAGTACCCGATCGCGCCTGTCGCGCGCCGGCCGGACCACTCGATGCGATCGACGCGGCAGTCGGAGTACACCTCCGCACCGGCCGCGACCGCGTCAGGCAGGTACGTGAGCGTCGCGGACTGCTTGGCGTCGACCGGACAGCCCATCCCGCAGTACCCGGTCCGCAGGCAGCCGCGCACGTTTCGCCGGATGGTGTCGACTTGCCAGCCGAGCTTCCTGCAGCCGTCGTAGATCGCGCGGTTGTTCGGGTTGGTATCCTCGAGGTCGACCTTCCGGATGCCCAGCCGCTGCTCGACGTCCTCGAAGTGCGGCTTCAGCGTCTCGGGTCCGAGGCCGAGACCGAAATGGTCGCGCCAGTACGTGAGCACGTCGTCGGGCGTGCGGTACGAGGTGGTCCAGTTGACCACCGTCCCGCCGCCGACCGCTCGGCCCTGCAGGACCGAGATCGAGAGGTCCGCCGTCGCCCGCTGCCCGCGGTCCTGGTAGAGGCGCGGGTACGCGGTCGCCTCCTGCATGTCGAACTCGTCCTTCAGGTGATAGCCGCCTTCCTCGAGGACGACGACGCTTGCGCCCTTGCGCGCCAGCCGCGAGGCCACCATCGCGCCGCCAGGGCCGCTGCCGACCACGCAAACGTCCGGTTTCAGGACGAGATCCTTGTCGCTGCCGCGATGGATCATCGGACGACCGACCTCACCAGCTCGACCGGCGGCCCCGGGTACCCGATCGACGCGTACGTTCGCGGGTCCGAGAAATAGAGCGCGCAGCAAAGCCGCTTCATCGCCTGGAACCCGGTCCGCCGGATCGCCAGCCGCGACGTCTCCCAGCGCGTCAAGTGCGCGTCCTGCTCCGCCGCGTCCATCTGCGTGAACGGCCGCGGCGGCCCGCCGGTGACGACGCTGAACAGCGCGTTGTCGAACAGCGCCAGCAGCTGCTTCAGGTCGCGCGCGTCGTTCGCCGGCAGCGGAGCGAGGAACGCGTCGGCCTTCCCGGCGACGTCGATCTCGCTCGGGGTCGGCGCGGCAGGCCGGCGCTCCCCCCGAAGCGCGGCCTGATCGACGCCGTCCCCCTCCGCAGTCGCTGCGGTCGCGTCCCGGGCCAGGACGCGCTCCGCGACGGCGGCCCAGATGCTGTACTCCGCCGGGGTGAAGAAGCGGAGCGGCGACCGCGGCGTTCGGAGCCTCGTCCGGCGCAGCGCGATCGGAACCGCTCCCGCGGCGACGAGCAGCGCCGCTCCCCCAAGGGTTTTCTTGAGCAGGCCGCGGCGGCCCTCGGACATGCTCGCTCGTATACCATCGCGCGGCCTACGAGTTGGTCGAGGGGCTCTCGCGGGTGACCGGCGCCTCTCGCCGCGGCTGCCCCTGCGGCAGACCGCTCACCGCGTGCAGCGTGTAGACGAGAGCGAGCACCCAGAGCGTGCCCAGACCGGCCGGAAATCCCCATTCACGGATCAGATTGCGCATTTGGTCCTCCCCTTCGTGAGGAGGGGAAGAGCAAGGCGCGCGCCACCGGACGCATACGTCAAGTGGCTGATTTCAGGTTGTAATCAAATGTAAGCGCAACATCTCGCCCCGCGTGCGCCGCTGTTGCACCCGTGTTGCACCTAGCGAAACTCCTCCGGATCGAGGCCGTAGCGCTTGAGCCAGCGTTGCACCTGCATCCGCGCCTTGCCCATCGCGCGAGCGATCGAAGAGACGTTGCCGCGGTGCTCCTTGAGCAGCGCGAGCAGCTCGTCGCGCTGGCGGATGTCGTCCTCGGTCGGCGGAGGCACCGGCTTCTGCGCCACCGGCGTCTCGGACGGATGGGCCCAGTCCGGAAGGTGCTGGACGTCGATCGGCTGCCCCGCGGCGAGGATCACCGCGGTGGCCAGGCACTTTTCCAGCTCGCGGACGTTGAGCGGCCACTGGTACGCGAAGAGCGCGCGGGCGGCGGCGGGCGTGAGCTGGACGGCGTCCGGCGTCAGCCGTTTCAGGATCTCGCCGATCAGCAGGCCGAGGTCCTCCCGCCGCTCCCGCAGCGGCGGCAGCCGGACGGTGAACCCCGAAATGCGCGCGAACAGGTCGGCGCGAAAGGCCCCTTCCGCGATCTGCTCCTGCAGGTCGTAATGCGTCGCGGCGAGGACGCGCACGTCGATCTTGACCGGCCGCGTCGCCCCCACCGGCACCACCTCCGATTCCTGCAGCGCCCGGAGCAGGACCGCCTGCGCGGCAGAGGGCAGGTCGGCGATCTCGTCGAGAAACAGCGTCCCCTTGTCGGCGCTGCGCATCAGGCCGGGCCGGTCTTCGTCGGCGCCCGAGAACGCCCCTTTTCGGTAGCCGAACATCTCGGATTCGACGAGGTTTTTCGCGATGCCCCCGCAGTTGACCGCCACGAACGGCCCCGGCCGTCCCGAGAGCTGGTGCAGGGCGCGGGCGGCGATCTCCTTCCCGCTGCCCGACTCGCCGTGGATCACCACGCTGACCGTCGACCGGGCGATGGTCCGCAGCCGCGCCGTCTCGGCCATCAACCCCGGCGCGAACGAGGCCAGCCCGTGCGCCGGCGCCTCGAGCTGCTTCGCGTCGAGGTCGAGCGGGGGCCTCGCCGCGACCTTTTCCCGGAACAACAGCAGCGTATGGCCGAGCTCGACCACGTCGCCGTCCTTGAGGACCGCCCGCGTGCACGGCGCGCCGTTGACCAGCGTGCCGTTGCGCGAGCCCGCGTCCTCGACGATCCAGCGCGCACCCGAGAGCCGCAGGATCGCGTGCTTCTGCGACATCCAGGTGTCGGCCAGCGTCAGGATCATCTCGTTCGCGCGCCGGACGACCGCCGGATGCTCGCCGCGTCCGATCGCGACCTTGTCGATCTCGGTCAGCAGGTGCCTCGAAGTGGGCGCGCCGGGCCTCTCGCATTGCAACGCGACATAGAGCGCCGCAACCGGCGGCGCCGCCGGCGCCGACCGCTTGATCCCCATCGCCGGCGTCAACGTCCCCGCCATGGCCGGCATCTTACATCGACCGAATCAGTCCCGAGAGCAGCGCCGCCACCCTGCCGCCGATCCGACGAGCCTCGTCAGCAATGGGCTCCGCGCAGCACCCCGAAATCGCCGCAACCTGCACGGCGGCGGCAGCCTCAGCGGCTTCACCACGCGCAATCGCAAACACCCGCCTCCGATCCGCCGGCGAATCCCGCCCGTTGGCCTCGGCGATATTCAGACACGCGCTCTGCGCCGCCCTCATCGCCTGATCGCGCAATTTCGCGTCAGAAATCCGTGCATCCCTGACCACGCGCAGCAACTCGCACGCGACCTGCCACGCGATCAGCTTTTCGTGAAGCAACCCAGTCGTCCCGTTCGGCATCGTTCGGCCTCCTCAAACAAAGCCGAAGGCGGGAGGCCGAACGATGCCGAACGAAGGACGACGATCCGAACCCAAAAGCGCGAGCGCAGCGAGCTTGATGTTTTCTTTGTCCAGAATGCAGGCGGAGTGACAGCCCAAAGGGCTGGCGCGAGCCTGCTCCTTCTCCAAAACTCCTTCTCCTTCTCCTTCTCGTTCTCCTTCTCGTTCTCCTTCTCCAAAACTCCTTCTCCTTCTCGTTCTCCTTCTCGTTCTCCTTCTCCTTCTCCTTCTCCTTCTCGTTCTCGTTCTCGTTCTCGTTCTCGTTCTCGTTCTCGTTCTCTTTTCCGCTCTCGCAACTACCCGAAAAACACCTCGGCAACCGCGAAAAACTCCGGCGGCACCGTCTTCAGCTTCGCCGTCGCCTCCGCCAGCGGCACGCTCACGATCTCATTCCCCCTCAGCGCCGCCATCCTCGCCCACTCTCCCCGCGCCACCATGTCCGCCGCATGAACGCCAAACCGCGTCCCGAGCACGCGGTCGAACGCCGTCGGCGACCCTCCCCGCTGGATGTGCCCGAGCACCGTCGAGCGCGTCTCGAACCCGGTCTTCTTCTCGATCAGCTCCGCGATCTGCTGCCCGATCCCGCCCAGCCGGATGTGGCCGAATTCGTCGAGCTTCTCGGCGATCCTCGCCTCGCTCCCCCCGAGCTTCGCTCCCTCGGCGACGACCACGATCGAGAAGTTCACTCCCCGCGACCGATGCCGCCGCTGGATGTGCTCGCACACGTTCTCGATCTCGATCGGCTTCTCCGGAATCAGGATCACGTCCGCTCCGCCCGCGATCCCCGAGTGCGTCGCGATCCACCCCGCGTGCCGCCCCATCACCTCGCAGACGATCACCCGGTTGTGCGACTCCGCCGTCGAGTGCAGGCGGTCGATGGCCTCGGTCGCGATCTGCACCGCGGTATCGAACCCGAACGTCAGGTCGGTGCCCGACAGGTCGTTGTCGATCGTCTTCGGCACCCCCACCACGTTGACGCCCATCGTCGACAGCTTGGTCGCTACGCCGAGCGTATCCTCGCCGCCGATCGCCACCACCGCGCCGACGTTCAGGCCTTTGAGGTTCTTGATCACCATCTCCGACCCGCCCGGCTTCTTGAACGGGTTGGTCCGGCTGGTCCCGAGGATCGTGCCGCCCAGATGCAGGATTCCGCTGGTCGCCTCGCGGGTGAGCCGATCGTGCAGCGGCGGATCCATCAGTCCCCGCCAGCCCTCGTGCACGCCCATCACCTCGAGCCCGTGCTGCTCGCCGCGCCGGACCACCGCGCGGATCACCGCATTGAGGCCCGGACAATCTCCGCCGCCGGTCAGGACCGCGATTTTCATGGCAATTACCTCGCAGGTACGGGCGCGCTTTTCAAGAATGCAGTTGCCGACGCGTGATCATCTGCACGGGCCCGATGAAAAGGTGTTTTTCGTTGTACGCCTGCCGCGAGTTGCGGCCGGTGGGGCGCTCGAGCCATTGCCGGGCGACCATCTCGCCGTCGTGGGCAAGGCCGGACAGGAGCGAGGTGTCGGCGGAGGTGAGATAGCGCCGCACCAGCGGCCGGAGGAGCGCCTCGAACTTCGCCTTCGACAGGGTCGCGTGCCGCCGCCCCAGGTGCAGCCGCCCATCGAACCCCGCCGAGATGTGCAGCAGCTCGTGGAGCAGCGTCTCGACGCGCTGCTCGGGGGTCGAGGCGCGGAAGAACTTGGGCCGCAGCGTCACGCAGTAGAGCGCCCGCCTGCCCTTGAGCGAGATGCGCGCGCCGGCCAGCGGCCGGATCGTCGCCCTCGATCCGCGGCGGGCCTCTCCCGCCACGAAGAGGATCCGCGCCGCCTTCACGTGCGACAACTCGGGCAGCTTCCGCGCCATGTCGGCGACGATGCGGCGGCAGAGGAGCGTCGCATTCGGCCTCGGCGGTCGCCGCGCACGGACGGTGGAGCGCACGTCGCCATGATATTCTCACGGGCGTGGCGGATCGGAATTATTGGGTGCGGACCGAGCAGGGGCGGACCTGGGGGCCCTATACGCTCGCCGCGCTGGACCGGCTGAAGGGCCAGCTGACCGAGATGTGCGAAGCCTCGCTCGACGGCCAGAACTGGCGGCCGGGCAGCGAGTTTCCCGAGCTGAAGGACCTGCTCACGCCGCCGCGCAAGGTGGAAAAGAAGGCGCCGCCGCCGTCGTCGCAGCCGCCGCGGATTTCCAAGGCGATCGCCGAGGCATTCGGCATCAAGGAGACGCCGATCGCCGCGGCCGAGGCGAAAGACGAGCCCCCGCCGGCCCCCAAGCCGAAGGCGCCGCCGCCGCCGCCGCCGGTCGCCGAAAAGCCGCTGGAGCTGCCGGAGAGCGGCAGCCTGGCCGAAATGTCACCGGTTCGGCTCTATGCGCTCGCCGCGCTGACCAACGCCACCGGCCGGCTGGCGCTCGAGCTCGAGAAGGGCCGGATGTTGACCATCAGCTTCCGGCGCGGGACGCCGGAGTACCTGGGCACCGACGATCCCGATCAGTCGCTGGTGCGCTTCCTCCAGCAGCGCGGCATCGTCACCGCCGACAAGGCGATCGCGGCGGAGGAGCAGGCGAGCAAGAACGGGCAGGACCTCGTCTCGGTGATGTTCCAGATGCAGCTGATCCCGCCCGCCGACGCGCACAAGCTGCTCGGCGACTACGCGAGCTTCCTCCTCGACCGCGCGCTCCTCGCGTGGCGCGGAACTTTCAGCTTCCAAAAGGATGCGCCGTCGCCGCCCGGCGCGTTTCCGCTCGGCGCCAAGTGGACGCTGCTGGTCGAGTCGGTGCGCCGGCTCGAGGTCCCGCTTCTGCGCGCGCGGCTCGGGAAGCGGCTCTTGCGGCCGGTGGTCCGGTCGGGGGGCATGGGCATCGGCAAGGTCGACGAGCTCGCCCTCAACGCCCAGGAGGCGCGGCTCTACGCCTCGCTCGACGGAACCCGCACCGGCGAGGAGCTGCTCAAGTCGCAGGATACCGGCGTCACCGTTCGCCTTCTGTACCTGTTGACCGAGCTCGGTCATCTCTCGTTCGCCGAGACGGAAGAAGCCAGGACCGACCCGGAGATGGAGCCGGTCAAGGACGCGCCGCCTTCGAAAGCTGGGGAGCCGCTGCCGCCGAACGCCGAGCGGTCCGAGGCGCCCGCGGCGGCGAAGAAGCGCGAGCTGCCGAAGACGGCGCGGGAGGTCGGACGGACCGCGCCGCCGGCGAAGCGTGCCGCGCCGCCGCCGGTGATGAAGTCGGCGCCTCCGGTGATGCAGGCGGCTCCAAAACCTTCGCCGGCGCCGCCGATGCGCCCGGCGCCGACGTTCGCGCAGGGGCCGGCCGGCGAGACTCAGGCGGCGCAGCTCGAGCGCCTCTCGGCGCTGCTCGAGAAGCTGACCGCGGCCGATCACTTCGAGGCGATCGGCATGGACCGCAAGACCGCCACCTCGGCGGAGGCCAAGCGGAACTTCTTCGTGCTGGCGAAGGAGCTGCATCCGGACACCGTCGCCGATCCGGCGCAGGGCGAGCTCAAGGCGTTGAAGGAACGCCTCTTCGCGCGGATCAACGAGGCCGCCCAGGTGATCGGCGACGACAAGCGGCGCAAGGAGTACGAGGAGGAGCTGGAGGGTAAGAAGAACAGCTTCGACGTCGCGCGGATCTTCGCCGCCGAGGAGAACTTCCAGCGCGCCGAGATCATGATCAAGGCGCGCAAGTACCAGGAGGGGCTCGACCTGATCGAGAAAGCCATCTCGATGAACGACCAGGAGGCGGAGTTCTACGCGTGGCGCGGCTACGCCCGGTTCTTGCTCGCGCAGGATCGGAAGGCCATCTACGAGGAGACCGCCGGAGATTGCCGGAAGGCGATCAAGATGGTCGACCGGTGCCTGCCGGCGCACCTCTTCCTCGGCCACATGTCGAAAGTCGTGGGCGACCTGAAGCTGGCGAAGAAGTGCTACCAGAAGGTGCTGGAGCTGGAGCCCAAGCACGTCGAGGCGCAGCGGGAGCTGCGGCTGATGGGGTCGAAGGCGTGACGTTCAAGCCCACTGAAGGGGGCTTCCACACCGGGAATGTGCATTGGTGATTCAGCCCCCTTCAGGGGGCTTGTTCTTTGCTAGACCCGGGCTTCAGCCCGGGTCTTCTGATGGAGCTGATCACAAAACCAGGATTGCGGGGTGGCTCTCCGCCAGCGCATCTCCGGCACGCAGCGCGATCATCGCTTCGGCAGCACGATCTCCGGCTGCTCCTGCCGCCGGCGATACAGCAGCGCGGTCCGTCCGAGGACCTGCGCGAGGTGCGCGTTGCACCGCTCGGCGAGCGCCGCCGCCGACGAGCGCCGATCGTCCGGCGCGTTCTCGCTCACTCTCACCTTGATCAGCTCGTGCGCCTCGAGCTGCGCGTTCGCCTGCTCGACGACCGCGTCGCTCACGCCCTCGTGGCCGATCTGCAGCACCGGGTCGAGATGATGTCCCAGCGCCCGCAGGTGGCGGCGCTGCTTCCCGGAGAGCTCTTCAGCCAACGTACGCCTGGCCGGCGAAGTCGCGGTCCTCGCCGAGAGCCGTTTTCTGCGCGAGGAGCGAGTCGAGCAACTTCAGCAACAGGAACACGTTCGGAATCTGCGCGGTGTAGATGCTGGCGAAGTTCATCAGCTTGCCGCGCTGCCGCACACGCAGCGCGCCGTTCTGCACCACGAACTTCTCGATCTCGGCGAGCGGGCACGACTTCATCCCGCCGAACAGCTTCTTGACCGAGAGCTTCTCGCGGTCGACGGCGACCGACTTGCCGAAGCGCACCTCCTCGCCCGCGTCGATCTGCTTGCGGGCGGCGGCGAAGTGCGAGGTCGTGTGCTGCTCGACCACGCGCTCGGCGAGGATCTCCATCGACTTGAGGTTCGCCGGGATCGTCCGCTTCTTGCCGCTCGGCTCGGTGAAGCCGAGGTGGTAGTTGGTCCCCAGCGCCGGGAGGACCAGGCCGAGCAATCCGCCGAGGCGCACTTTCATGACCCGATAGTGGAGCTGCGGCATCTCCGCGAAGCGCAGCGCCCAGAGCTTGCCGCGCAGGCCCCAGCGCTCGACGCCGTCGGCGCGCAGCACGACCTTGCTCTTGTTCTGCTGGAGGATCGCCAGCACGCCGAGCGCGAGCGGGAGGATGCCGAAGACGATCATCGGAATGCGCGCGTCGGCGTCGTTCGGCCCGAGCTGCGTCGAGAGCGCGAGCAGCGCGGCGCCCGGCAGCACGAGAAAGAGAACGGAAAAGACGCGATAGGTCAGCGTCGCCGGATGCTCGGCGACGACCTCGCCCTCCGGCGCCAGCAACAGTTCCATCGAAGCCCCCTCATTTTGCGAACAGCTCCTGCTGCTCGGGAATGAGACCCAGCGCTTTCGCCACCGGCGTGAAGCTTCGCCGATGGAGCTCGCATGCGCCTAGGCGCTCGAGTGCGCCCAGGTGCTCCGCGGTGGGATAACCCTTGTGCGAGGCGAACCCGTATCCCGGATATTGCAAGTCCAGCTGCGCCATCAGCCGGTCGCGGTGGACCTTGGCGACGATCGAGGCGGCGCCGATGGTGATGCTCTTCGCATCGCCCTTGATGATCGCCTGCTGCGGCATCGGGAGGCCGTCGAGCCTGCGCGCGTCGACGAGCAGGTGCTGCGGCTGGGGCGCCAGCGCCTCGACGGCGCGGCGGAGCGCGAGCAAGCCGGCGCGATAGATGTTGATGGTGTCGATCTCGTGCACTTCGGCGCGGCCGATGCCGACCGCGATGCAGTTCTCCCGGATCTCGGGTTCGAGCGCGTCGCGCTCTTCGGGAGTGAGCTGCTTCGAGTCGTTGACGCCCTTGATGCGCGTTCCGGGTCTGAGGATGACGGCCGCCGCGATGACCGGACCCGCGAGCGGGGCCATCCCGACTTCGTCGACGCCTCCGACGTGGAGGATGCCCTGATCCCACAGCGGAAGCTCGAATGCCGACAGCCGGGTGAGCCGCCGGCCTTCCGCCTGCGCCTCGTGGTTGCGCTTTTCGATCCGCTCGGCGATCGCCCGCGCGCCGGCGCGCGGATCCTGCTTGAGCGCGGTCAGGCCGCCGCTCGGCAGGTCGCGGTCCTCCTCGCAGAACAGCCGGTGCAGCTCGGGCACGGGCGTCCTGCGAAGATCCTCGGCGCGCATCGACGGCAGCCTAGGACGGGCGGTAGTCTGCGCGCAACATGCTCGTTTTCTACGACGCGCCCTACTCGGGGAACACCTGGAAGGTGCGATTGCTCCTGCGGCAGCTCGAGATCCCGCACCAGGTCGTGAAGCTGGATCTGTTCAAGGGCGAGGCGCGCACCCCCGGGTTTCGCGCGCGCAATCCGTTCGGGCGGGTGCCGTTCATCACCGAAGATGATGATTTTTCCTTGTCCGAGTCGAATGCGATCCTGCTGCATCTGTCGCGAGGATCTTTTTTGTTGCCCGCCGATCCGCGCTCGCTCGCGCACGTGCACGAATGGATGTTCTTCGAGCAGAACCAGCTCGAGCTGAACATCGGGCTGCCGCGGATCTTCCGGAAGGCGCAGCCGGCCGAGGCCGAGCGGCTCGATTCGTATTTCCGGCCGCGCGCCGTTTCCGCGCTGAAAGTGCTCGAGCGCCATCTCGCGTCACGGGAGTGGCTGGCCGGTTCGTACTCGGTCGCCGACATCGCGCTCTGTGCCTACACGCAGCTCGCGCCGGACGCCGGGCACGATCTCGCCGCGTATCCGTCGGTGTCGGCGTGGCTGGCGCGCATCCGGGCGCAGCCTGGGTTCATCGAGCTCGAATGATCATCCGGCCGGCCGTCGAGAGCGACTTGCCCGCGCTGATGAGGCTGCTGCTCGCCGACCGGGCGACGCTTTCGGACGAGCTGCCGCCCGATTCCGACTGTTACCTCCACGCGCTGCGCGAGATGCAGGACTCCGGCGTGAGCTGCACCTATGTCGCCGTCGCCGACGAAGCGGTCGTGGGCACGTTCATGCTGACGTTTCTGCGCCATCTGATGCGGCGCGGGTCGCGGGTCGCCATCGTCGAAGCGGTGCGGGTCGATTCGGCGCATCGCGGTCGCGGGCTCGGGACGGAGATGATGCGCTGGGCGATCGGCGAGTCGCGCCGCCGCGGTTGCAGCGTCCTGCAGCTCACCTCGAACCTCGCGCGCAAGGACGCCCACCGCTTCTACCAGCGGCTCGGTTTTCGCGGCACGCATCTGGGCATGAAGTTGTCGCTGAGCTGAAACGAAATAGGTCGCGCGGTCACTCCGTAGAGGGAGCGAACCTCAACGGAGGAACACATGCGCTTCGTCGCTGCCGCAGTCCTTGGTCTCGCTTTTATTGCTTGCGCCACGCCGTCGTCGTCGTCCGAAAATGGGACGATGTCCGCCCAGGCCGGCTCGTGCTCGCCCGCCACCGTGAACGGCGAGGCGATCGTCTACACCAGCCCGGACAGCACGTCCGCTCCGGTCGCGAAGCTCGCGAACCGCTCGCGGGTGTGCGCGGATTCGGAACAGACCGGCTTCGGCTACCGGCACGTGAAGCTGGACAACGGGAAGGAAGGGTACGTCTCGGATTCGGACTTGATCTGACCGGTTTCGGGACCGCGGCGATCGGCGCGACACGCGGCTGAACGCCGACCACTACGACGGCCGGCTGCTCACGTCGCCGACCGGGCTCGTCCGCGCGAGGAGCCGGCGAGCGTGATCGAGCCCCGCTCGCCGGCTCGGAATTCGCGCGCTATTGAGCTCGTCCGGCGCGGCACTCCTCCGCGTGCTCGATCAGTTTCTCGTCCGATGGACCCGACGCGAGGAAAGCGTCGATGACAGGCTCCCGCTCGGTGGCCGTCGCAACATGGTTGAGGCCGTGCAGCGCAACTTCCTGGCAGTGACGGCGCAAGTCGTCGAAAAGCTCAGACATCCACTTGCCGCAGTCGCTCGCCCCCGTCGACCACGATCTCCGCCCCGGTGACGAACGACGCGTCGTCGCTGGCGAGGAACAGCACCGGCCCGACCACGTCGGCCGGCGTCGCCAGCCTTCTGCCGAGCGGCACTCGCCGCGCCACCCGCTGGTACGCATCGTCGTCCGCCCACAGCCGCTGGTTCGCGCCCTCGGTGTCGACCGGTCCGGGCGAAACCGAATTGCAGGTGATCCCGAACGGCGCCCACTCGACCGCGAGCGACTGCATCAGCGAGATCACGCCCGCCTTCCCCGCGCCGCTCGGCGCCATCAGCGGCGAGGCGCCGAACGCGTTGGTCGCGGCGATCGAGATCACCCGTCCCCTCCCGGACGCGCGCAACGGCTCGAACGCCGCGCGGCTCATGTGGAACGTCCCGTCCAGCACGACGGAGGTGATCGCCCGCCACCCGTTCTGCGAAATCCCCGCGGCGGGCGCGAGAAAGTTCGCTCCGTGATTGTTGACCAGCACGTCGAGCCGCCCGAGCTGCCCGACCACCCGCTCGACGGCGGCCACGCACTGCGACAGCTCGCGCACGTCGCACTCGAC
>JAIVGS010000259.1 GCA_020201435.1 Myxococcales bacterium | reverse complement strand
GGCGAAGAAGTCGCTCTGCACCGAATAGTGATCGTGCGCGTGGCCGTGCTCGGCGTAGAAGAAGCCCGGCTCGAGATAGAACCAGTCGTGGAACTGGATGGTCTTCTCGAAACGCCGGCGCGCCGCGGCGGAGCGCACGCCCGCCCGTTCAATCAGGATGCGCCTCAGCTCGGCCTGCACCGCCGGCCAACGCCATTCGGCGTCATGGTTCCCACGGATGATGTGAAGAGAATTTCCCTTCTGGACAAAACGGGCGAGCGCGTCAAAAACCTGTGGATGCCGCTGCGCGGTCCGCTGCAGCTTCCACACGCATTTCGGCTCCGACGGCGCGAGGCCCAATTCGCGCTCTTCGTCGCTGATTTCGAAATCGGCGTGATCAGGGACGAGCGTGATGGCGACGAAGTCGACGATGTCGCCGTTCAGGATCAAACGCCACGGCTTGCGTTCCGTTCGATGATCCGCATGCCAGTCGAGAAAAGAAGCGAGCGCGTGGTCGGCCGGCCTCGGCCTGTCCAGATTCTGGCCAGGCCGCAGGTCGCAGCCGAGGTGGAGATCGGAGATCGCGAGCAGATTGTGACGACGCTCCGTGAGCGATCGCACCCTCCGCCAGACTCGCTCCAGTCCCATGGACGAACACTCCCCTTCCCCCATGGAGTGCTTGAGCAAGCAGCGTGCCGGGGTATCATGCGCGGATGGCCGAGACCCACGCGGGCGCCGATCTCTTCGCGGACGAAGACACCGCGACGCAGATCGTCGACACGCGTACGAGCCTGCACGTACGAAGAGTCCGGTTGCAGGTGCGGACCGGGCCGGCCGCCGGACGGGAATTCGCGACCGACAAGGAGCGGATCCGGATCGGCAACGCGCGTGTACCGCCCGGACGGGACGGAAGCGGGAACGACCTCGCGCTCGACGACAAGAAGGTGTCGCGATTTCACTGCGAGATCGCGTTCACCGAGAAGGGCTGGCTGCTGACCGATCTGGACTCGACCAACGGGACCTGGCTCGACGGCAAGCGGGTCGAGCGCGCGTACATCTCGCCGGGGTCGTCGATCGTGGTCGGGGATTCGTCGATCCTGTTCGCGCCGATCGACGAGGAGATCGTCGTCGATCCCGACAAGGACGGGCGGTTCGGCGAGATGGTCGGCGTGTCGCTCAAGATGCGGCAGATCTTCGGCCTTTTGAAGAAGATCGCGCCGATGGACGTCGGCGTGCTGATCACCGGCGAGACCGGCACCGGGAAGGAGCTGGTGGCGCGCGGGCTGCACGATCTGAGCGGGCGGGCGAAGGGTCCGTTCGTGGTCCTCGACTGCGGCTCGATCCCGGAGAACCTGATCGAGAGCGAGTTGTTCGGACACGAGAAAGGCTCGTTCACCGGCGCGACCGTGGCGCGGGAAGGCGCGTTCGAGCGCGCGCACGGCGGGACCATCTTCCTTGACGAGATCGGCGAGCTTCGACTCGACATGCAGCCGCGCCTGTTGCGCGTTCTGGAGAACCGCGAAGTGCGGCGGGTGGGCGGGTCGGACGTGATCGACGTCGACGTGCGGGTCGTCGCGGCGACGAATCGCGACCTGGCGAAGGAAGTGGCCGAGGGGGACTTCCGCGAAGATCTCTTCTTCAGGCTCAACGTGATCAACGTGCAGCTGCCGCCGCTGCGGGCGCGGCGGGACGACATCGTGCAGCTGGTGAATCACGCGCTGTCGCAGCCGGAGGTGGTCGAGGCGCACGGCCAGAAGCGGGTGACGCCGGCGGCGATGGCGGCGCTGCAGTCGTACGCGTGGCCGGGGAACGTGCGCGAGCTGATGAACGTCGTCTCGCACGTGCTCACCTTCTCCGAGGGGGCGGACGTCGACCTGCCATCGCTGCCGCCGCGGCTGACCTCGCAGGGCCAGAAGCAGCCGCTGCCGTTCAATGAGCACCTCGGGTTTCACGAGGCGAAGGAGCAGCTGCTGGAGTCGTTCGAGCGCGAATATCTCGGCGCGTTGTTGAAGCGGTGCGAGGGAAACATCTCCCGCGCGGCACGCGAATCGGGCTTGCACCGCAAATCGATCGAGCGGCTGGTCAAGAAGTACGACCTCGACGCGCGCCAGCACCGGCGGTGATCGCCACGGTTGACCTCGCCCCATCAGGAGACCCGGCCTTCAGCCTGGGTCTCCTGAAACGGCAACAGCATCACCTCGATTTGCGGCGCTTTAGATCGTTTTCTCGTAGACCCGGTACGTCTTGTATCTCCGCGCTCCCATTCGTTCGATGCCGCGGTTGATCATGACGTTGTCTTCGAGGGTCCACGACAATTCGCCGCCCTCGTAGCCGGCAGCCGCGCCGCGGCGCGCGACTTCGACGTACAAGACCGCGGCGAGCGTGCCGTACTTGTGCGAGGCGCGAAACTCCTCTTTCACCCCGAGTAAAATCAGCCGCGCGTGCTTCGGCCGGTCGAACTTGAGCCGCCAGAGGAGCTTCAAGAGATTCCACGGCCGCTTCATCAGCTCGCCGTCGAAATCGCGCACCATCTCGTTGACGTCCGGGATCGCGAAGCACATCGCCGCCGGCTTTCCGTCGACCTCCGCCACCAGCGCGATCTCGGTGTCGACGAACATCTTGTACTCGGTGGCGATGATCTTCAGCTCGTCGCTGGTGAACGGCGTGAAGTTCCAGTTCTTCGACCACGCCTCGTTGTAGATTTCGCGCACGATGTCCACCTCGCGCGCGAAGCGGGAGAGGTCCATCGTCCGCACCCGCACGTTGGGCAGGGCGAGCGTCTTGTTCGCGATCCGCGCGGTGCGCTCGTCGACCGCGCCCGAGGTGTACCACCAGGCGTAGAGGTCCTTTGCTTTCGAGAGGCCGGCCTTCTCGATCAGCGGGCCGAGGTACGGCTCGTTGTGCGGCATGCCGATGCGCGGCGGAGTATCGAATCCCTCGACCAGGACGCCGGTTTCGCCTTTGGAATCGAGCGTGAATGGCCCGCGCAACCGCGTCCGGCCCTTCGAGCGCGCCCAGCCGGCGGCGGCGTCGAACAACGCGCGCGCCACGGCCGGATCGTCCGTGGAATCAAAAAAGCCGAAAAAACCGACGCCCTTCTCGTCCGGCCACTGCTTGTCGAAATCCGCGTCGGTCTGCGCGCTGATCCGCCCGACCGGCACGCCGTCCCGCAGCGCGAGAAAACACCGCGCTTCTCCGTGCTTCAAGAACGGGCTCTTCACTGGATCGAGCAGCCGCCGGTAATCGTCGAGCAACGGCGGCACCCACATCGGATCGCTCTTCATCCCCAGCGTCCATGGCACGTGCAGGAACGTCTCCAGCTCTTTCTTCGAACCGACCGGACGAATCTCGAGGGCCATGGGCGCGCTTGTCCTACCGCGTCATGCGTGATACGCCAAGCGCCTTTTCTCAATCGACTCATGGACATCAAAGACACCGTCCACCTGCCGAAGACCTCGTTTCCGATGCGCGCGGCGCTCAACGAAAACGAGCCGAAGCAGGTCCAGGCGTGGCAGGACGAAAAGCTCTACGAGAAGCTGCTCTCGAAGAACGCGAACGCGCCGAAGTTCGTCTTCCACGACGGTCCGCCATACGCCAACGGGTCGATCCATCAGGGACATTTCCTCAACAAGATCCTGAAGGACCTGGTGGTGAAGTTTCACCTCATGTCCGGGCATCTGACCGACTTCGTCCCCGGCTGGGATTGCCACGGCCTCCCCATCGAGCGGCAGGTCGACAAGCAGCTCGGCGCGAAGAAGCGCGAGCTGACGCCGGGTCAGTTCCGCCGCGCGTGCCGGAAGTACGCGGAAGAGCAGATCGAGGTGCAGCGGCGGGAGTTCATGCGGCTCGGCGTGTTCGCGCGCTGGTTCGAGCCGTACATGACGATGGCGTTTCGCTACGAAGGCCAGATCATCCGCGAGCTGGCGAAGTTCGCCAGGGCGGGCGCGCTCTATCGGCGCAAGCGGCCGGTGCACTGGTGTTTTCACGACGTCACCGCGCTCGCCGAGGCCGAGGTCGAGTACGCCGACAAGACCAGCCCGTCGATCTACGTCCGGTTTTCACTCGCAGATCCGGCTGGTTGGGGCCTCGCGATCTGGACGACGACCCCGTGGACGATCCCGGCCAACCTCGCCGTCACCGCGAATCCGGATCTGCAATATGTCGTTTATGAATTACCGGATCATGGCCCGACGATCGTCGCCAGGGACCTGTTGCACGCTTTTTTGCGCGACTGCGCGCCGGAAGATCTGGCGAAGACCGAGATCGGCGACAAGCTCAAGCACCCCGAGCGCGTTCTCAAGACGCTCCAGGGCACCGACCTCAAAGGGTGGAAATATCGCCATCCCTTGATCGCGCGGGAATCGCCGGTCGTCCTCGGCGCGCACGCCACCGCCGACACCGGAACCGGCCTCGTCCACACCGCGCCGGGCCACGGCGAAGACGACTTCCACATGGGCGTCGAGTACGGGCTGCCGATCTTCGCGCCCGTCGACGGCTACGGAAAGTTCACCAGCGAGGTCGGCATCGACGGCCTGGCGGGCGTGAAAGTCTTCGACGCGAATCCGAAGATCGTCGAGATGCTCGCTTCCAAAGGCGCGCTCCTGAATCACGGCGGCAAGGCGTTCGAGATCCGCCACAGCTACCCGCACTGCTGGCGGTGCAAGAACCCGGTCATCTTCCGCGCCACCGACCAGTGGTGGCTCGGGCTCGACCTCGAGATCGAATTGGCCGGGCGCGGGCGCACGACGATTCGAAAAGCGTGTCTGGCCGAGATCGACGAGATCGACGCCCGCGGCGGGTTCATCCCGGCTTGGGGACGGGAGCGGATTCGCGGGATGGTCGAAAATCGGCCCGACTGGTGCGTCTCGCGGCAGCGGGCGTGGGGCGTGCCGATCCCGGTCGTCTATTGCGCTTCCGATCGCGAGCCGATCGTCTCGGCGGACCTGATGGAGCACGTCGCTTCCGTCTTCGACGAAGAAGGCGCCGACGCGTGGTTCGACAAGGATCCGTTACCGAAAGATTTGAAATGTCCGCGGTGCGGCGGGACCCGGTTCGAAAAAGAGACCGACATCCTCGACGTCTGGTTCGATTCCGGTTCGAGTTTTTCCGCCGTCCTCGAGCACGGCAAGTGGCCGACGCTGTCGGCGCCGGCCGATCTCTATCTCGAGGGTTCCGATCAGCACCGCGGCTGGTTCAACTCGTCCTTGACGATCGGCGTCGGCACGCGCGGCCACGCCCCGTACAAGGCGGTCCTGACCCACGGCTTCCTCGTCGACGGCGAGGGCCGCAAGCTCTCGAAATCACTCGGCAATGCGCCGGACCCCAAGGAGCTCCTGAAGAAGCACGGCGCCGAGATCATGCGCATCTGGGTGGCCGCGTCCGACTACCGCAGCGACATCGCCTGGTCGCCGAAGATCGGCGACACCCTCACCGAAGGTTATCGAAAGATCAGAAACACCGTGCGCTACTGCCTGTCGCAGCTCTACGATTTCGATCCGGCTTCCGATTCGACCGACGAGCTGCTCCCGATCGATCGCTGGGCCCTGTCGCGATTCGAGCGCTACCGATCGCAGGTCCTGCAGGCGTACGACGCCTACGAATTCCACCGCATCTACCACGCCACCGTCGACCTCTGCGCGAGCGATCTCTCGGCGTTCTATTTCGACGTCCTCAAGGACCGCACCTACTGCTCCGGCAAGCGCTGGCCCGAGCGGCGCGCGGCGCAGACGGTCCTGTTCCGGATCGTCCGCGATCTGTGCCGGCTGCTGGCGCCGATGATGTCGTTCACGTGTGAAGAAGCATGGCGGCATCTGCCCGGAAAGCGCGCCGAAAGCGTCTTTCTCGCCGGTTTTCCGCAGGCCGAGCCCGCGCTCGTTTCCGGCTCGCTCGAGGAAGAATTCGGGCACCTCAAGAGTCTACGAGAGGTGGTCAACCTCGCCCTCGAGCAGAAGCGGGTCGTCAAGGAGATCGGCAAGGCCACCGAGGCGGACGTGACCCTGCACGTTCCACCGGGACTGGCGCGTGAGGTCGCCGAGCGTTACGAAAAGCAGCTGGCAGATCTTTTTCTCTGCGCGAGCGTTGCCTTGCGGCCCGGCGAGGCCGCGGCCGCCGAAGTGCGCAGGAGCCCGCACACGCCGTGCGAGCGCTGCTGGCGGGCGCTGCCGGACGTGGTGGGCGGGCTGTGCGCGCGGTGCAGAAAGGCGGTCGAGGAGTCCTGATGCTCTCGAAGTGGAAGCTGCTCGCGCTCATCGCCGGCCTCTGGTTCGTCGCCGACCAGGTGACCAAGTACCTCGCGGTCGAGCACCTGACCCGCGCTTTCGCGGTCGCCCATGCGCAGACGTTCGGCGAGAAGCTGCACGCCTTCGTCGCGCAGAAGGACCTGCTCGAGCGGGGCCTCGCCGATCCGGTGCCGGTGCCGGTGACCTCGTTCTGGCAGAACCGCTATACGCAGAACCGGGGCGCGGCCTGGGGCGTGCTGGCCGGCGCCGGCGAGAAGTTCCGGGTGCCGTTCTTCTACCTGGTGAGCATCGTCGCGGTGATCTTCATCTTTTCCTATTATCGAAGATTGTCGAACGAGCAGCGGTACCTGCAGATCGCGCTGGCGCTGGTCCTGGGCGGCGCGGTCGGCAACGCGCTCGACCGGCTGCTGCGTGGATACGTGATCGACTTCATCGACTGGCACTGGTTCGATCCCAACTGGCTGCGGCCCTCGCTCCACTGGCCCACCTTCAACGTCGCCGACAGCGGAATCACCGTCGGCCTCGCGATGTTGTTTGCCGAGATGCTCTTCGTCAAGAAGCCGAAGCCGGCAAAGGCGTAGACGATGCTACCGGTCGTGATCACGATCACCATTCCGGCCGCGCTCGGGATTCCGGCGTGGCTCTTGGTCTCGCTCGTCTCCGGCGGCTGGCAGTGGCGTTCGGCGCGGATGGCGGGGATGAAGCCCAACGAGGCGCTCAAGACCCTCGCCACCTGGACCGCCGGCAGCGCCGTCGTGCTCTATGCGGCGGTCAAGCTGCTCGGCGGGCAGAACATCCTCCACCTCGATCGGCCGCTCGCGATTCCGATCCACACCTACGGCCTGCTGGTGGCCGGCGGATTTCTCGTCGCGATGACGCTCGCCGCCCGCACCGCGCAGCGGGTCGGGCTCGACAAGGACAAGGTGCTCGACCTGTCGTTCGGCATCCTCGTCGCGGCGATGATCGGGTCGCGCCTGCTGTTCATCATCGTCAATTGGGACGAGTACGCCCACGATCTCGCCGGGATCTTCGAGTTCTGGAAGGGCGGGCTCGTCTTCTACGGCGGGTTCATCGGCGCGGTCGCGTTCTCCGTCTGGTACATGCGCAAGCACGAGATGCGCTTCTTCGAGTACGCCGACGTGATGGGGCCGACGGTGGCGATCGGGCAGGCGCTCGGCCGGCTGGGCTGTTTCTCGGCCGGCTGTTGCTGGGGCGGGGCGTGCGATGCGCATTACGTGTTCGCGGCGCGATTTCCGCCCGAGTCGCTCGCGTACCAGTCGCAGGCGGCGAACCATCTGATCCCGGCCGGGGCGGTGTCGACCATCCCGATCCATCCGACCCAGCTCTACGAGGCGCTCGGGTGCGCGCTGCTCTTCCTCTTCCTCACCTGGTGGCGCTCGCGGAAACGGTTCCACGGCGAGCTGCTCGCGCTCTACCTGATGCTCTACGCGCCGCTGCGCGCGCTGGTCGAGACCTTCCGCGGCGACGAGGAGCGGGGGCGGGTGTTCAACTTCGTCGGCAGCTGGGCGCGGCACGCGTGGTGGAACCTGTCGACGTCCGAGCTGATCAGCGTCGGCATCTTCGCCGCGGGTGTGGCGGTGTATGTCGTACAGAGCCGGCGCACCGCGTCGGTGGAATCGGCCCTTCCAACCTGATCTGATAGAGTTACAGCCGTGGCAGCTCCGACGGGGACCCAGCAGCTTCCGCAGGAGAAGTTCGCCGACGACCTCGACGAGCTCGAGGCGGCCATCACCGCGCTGCAGGTGCTGTACGAGAAGTACTTCCTCGGCATCGACCGCAGGCCGCCGGATCAGGAGCGCAAGCGTGTCTCGACGAAGATCCGCGAGCTCAAGGAGCAGATGATCCGGAATACGGCGCTGAAGTTCCGGATCAACACCATGTTCGCCAAGCTGCTCTCGTTCGAGCGGATGTGGGACCGGACGCTGCGGGAGATCGAGGACGGGACGTACAAGCGGGACGTCTTCAAGGCCAAGCTGCACATGAAGGAGCGGTCGGACAAACCAAAGACCGCCGTCGCGTCGCAGCCGCCTCCGGAGATCTCGGACGACAAGCTCCGCCGCCTCTACGACACCTACCTCGTCGCCCGCCAGCGCTGCGGCGAGCCCACCGACGGCATTTCGTACGAGTCGGTGGCCTCCCGGATCCGCGCCCAGGTCCCGCAGCTGATGGAAAAGCACAACGCCAAGAACATCGAGTTCAAGGTCGTCATCAAGGGCGGCAAAGCGGTCCTGAAAGCCATCCCGCACGCTTAGCGCGGGGACACATTGACTGGGACACATTGAGCGGCTCGGCGCCTATGCGGCGCCCTTCCAACGCGTCGACAGCGCGATGGCCGACTTCAAGGCAGGAGTGACGAGCTCGCGCCCGACCTTGCGTTCCAGCTCCTTCACGAACGCGTCGCTCCCGAGCGGAACACCGTTCGCGGTGTGTCTCCGAAGCAGGTCGACGATCTCCGGCTCGGGACGTTCGCCGAGAAAGGAGCGCCAGTCGCCGATGCGATCGAGTAGCGGCGCGACCCGAACGAGGCGGTCGTCGCGCCCGCGCAAGTGTGCCGCGGCACTGCTCCAGGGATAATCGGTCGCCGCGGACACGATACCCGCGCGAACCGGATTCAATTCGATGTAGCGGGCCGCCGCGATCGTATGGCGCTCGTCCATCGGGTATGACGCGAATCGTCCCTGCCAGAGGTAACCGCGGCAGCCCTCGCGCTTGTTGATCTGGTGAGTGTAGAGCCGGTGGGCCTCGCCGATGGCCCAGCGCAACGACTCCTCCGATTCCGGCACGCCGATGAGATGGCTGTGGTTCGGCATCAGGCAATACGCCCAGATCTCGACGCCGTGTTCCTTGCACGAGTCGGACATCAACTCGATGTACCGGCGACAGTCTTGGTCGCCGGAGAACGTGCGCATGCGGCGGACGCCGCGCTGGGTGATGTGGTGAGGAAGGCCGGGGACCACGACACGTGCGATTCTGGGCATGATCCCTTGATACAAGAGGGGTCTGACATCGCCGACGGCTTCTCAATGTGTCCCAGGCAATGTGTCCCAAGCACTGTGTCCCCGAGCTAACACCGGCACTTGCCGGGCGGGCGGATGGTTACCACCCTTCGCAGGTCGAGGCGGGGAGGGTGGCGATGAGGGGGGTCCTCTTGGTTGCGTTCGGGCTGGCGGCATGCAGTGTACAGGCGCCGCGGCGGACGCCGTCGGAAGCGATGGAACGGTCGGCCCGGATCCTCCGGCAGCTCGACCGGCTCGAGGCTGATCTGCACCAGAGCAACGGCGAGATGCAGACGTACGCCGAGCTCGTCGAGCGTCACGGACAGGCGCAGGAAATCGCCTGCAAAGTCACCGACGAGCACGTCAACGAGATCCACCGGCTGGCGGTCGCGCAGGAGCAGAAGCTGCAGCAGAAGCGCCTCGGCCGGCTCCACCGGAAGAAGGCGATCGCGCAGCTCCGGACCGGCTATTCGAAGAGCTGATCGACCGGCGTCACGACGACGTCGCTTTCCCCGTGCACGCCGAACGGGAACGCAGCCATCCGCGCATCCACCTCGAGCTGTTCGGCCGGCTTCTCGGGCGTCTTGCCCGATGCGTCCTTCTGGTACTGAATCGGCGTCGGCTGGCCTGACAGGATCGCCGCCCGCACCGACGCCATGTCCTTGCCGGCCATGACGATCTCGAGCTTCGAGGGGTCGACCCACTTCCGCCATGCGGCGTTGACCTGCTCGACGGTCACCTCGCGCAGAGACGCGCGCCAGGAACCGAGAAAACCCGGCATCCCGTAGAACGCGTCGTCGAGCGCGTACCCCAGCTTGCGCGCGTCGGTCTGGTCGAACAAAAGAAGGTACCCGTCGAGAAAACCCTTAGTCCTTTCAACCTCTTGCGGCGAGAACGGCTCGTCCCGCAACGACCGCGCCAGCTCGTACAGCGCCGCGCGGACCGCGAACAGCCGGTTCTCGTCCCGCACCGGCCGCAGCCAGACGGTGAAATCCTGCTGCCGCCGCGCCCGGCCGAGCTGCGCCGTCGCCGCGTCGCCGCCCTCCTGCTCGAAGTGCTCGACGTACGCGTAGTCGCCGTAGTTCAAGCCGCGCATCTCGCGCAGCCGCTGCATCAGCCGGCCGCTGAACTGCCGGTGCTCGCCCATCGCGCTGCGGGCGATCGAGAGCGCCGGCCAGTCCGGGTCCTTGTGCGACAGCGGCCACGGCATGCCCAGCGAGATCGCGGTCGAGTCGGCGTTCTTCTCGACCAGCAGAAAGCGCGGCCCGTGCGGGTGGGCCGGTGGAACCGGCGGCAAGGCTCCCCCGCCGGCGGACCGCGACGAGAGCGGCTGCCAGAGGTCCTCGCCGAGGTGCGCCGGATACCCACCCGAGACGCCGACGGTCAGCCGCCCGGCGGTGAAGACGCGCGCCGCCTGCGACTGCAGATCCTGCAGCGTCATCGACTTGAGGTCGGAGACGTGGCCGAGCGTGAGGCGCCCGTACGGGTGATCGCGATACATCAGCTCCGACAGCGCCTCCTTGCCGAGGTTTTCGTCGTCCCCCTGGCGAAGCCGCTTCTCGACGTCGTTCACCGCGGCTTCGCGCAGTCGCTTGAACTCCTGCGGGTCCCACCGCGGATGCAGCAGGACGTCAATCACGATCGGCAGCAGTTTCGAAAGGTTATCGCGATGGACCCGGGCGATGAACGTGGTCTGCTCCTTGTCCACGCGCACCCCGAGGTCGGCCGCGAGCGGAAACAGCGCGTTGAGCAGCTGCTTCGCGTCCAGCGACTGGGTGCCGCCCTCGGTCATCACCCGCGCGGTCAGGTAGGTGAGACCGGCCTTGCCGGGAGGGTCGTCGATCGCGCCGGTCCTGAAGCGCAGCTCGATGTTCACCGTCGGCTTCGAGGTCGGCGGGAGCGCCAGCACACCC
>JAIVGS010000081.1 GCA_020201435.1 Myxococcales bacterium | reverse complement strand
CGTGAGAACCTGCCTCGACCGCCCCTCCTCCCTCCACTTCTTCCTCCTGACTACAAGTCTGAGAGCCGACCCCACTACCAGGTTGTTGAGGGAGTGGGGTCGGGTCTCAGGCGAGCCGTGCAATCACCCCTTCAGTCACGCGGAGGAACGGGCGGTCGGGGCCAGCATTTCGGAAAGTTGCGAGATTTTGCCTGCCTCGGCGGGTGCCCTCCAGGGTGCCACGCCGGGTGCCCTGTTTGACGTCAACCCTCTGTGGCACCCTGCGAGGCACCCTGCGAGGCATGCTGCGTGGCACCCGCGTCCACAAAAGTTCTCAGCGGCGCACGCGCATCGCGGCGTCGAGCTGGCGGAACTGGCGCGAGGTTCGACCGCTCAAGTGATCTCGCATCGCCGCGAGGACGCGCTCGCGTTCAGGGCCTGGCGGGAGCCTGCGCAGTTGCTTTGCGTACGACTTCACGGAGTCGCCTGCCGATGGGTGGAAATCGATCTGTGCTCCCATCGCGCGCGCGACGCGGTTGAGCGTGTCGATGGTCGGGTTGGAGTCCGGGCTTTCGAGCTGCGCGATCGCGGGCTGGCTGACGCCGGCGAGCTTGGCGAGCTCGGCCTGGGTGAGTCCGAGGTCCTCGCGCATCCAGCGTAGCTCCAGCTTCACGGCGAGCTTCGGCTCGACCGCGACCCAGAGCACGTCGCCTTTGCGAGCCTTGAAGGTCCGCGGTGGGCGCGGCGGGAGCATGCGCTCCTGCAGATGAGATTCCAACCACAGGGCGAGCGCTTCCGTTGCCTCATGCTCGATGTCGTGGCCCGGAGGCGCGAAGGTGTGGCAGCCCGGGCAGGTCGGGAAGTCCGCCAGCAGGCTCTTGCCGTCCTTGGTCACGACAGCCGGATAACGCATGGTCACCTCCGCAACTTGATGCCCCCCTGCTCCTCGATGCTCTTGAGCGTGCCGATCGGCAAGTCGCCGGCGTGCATCGGGACCGTCACCAGACTGGGCTTCGTCGGGTGACGGTACTGCGCGTGCGAGCCCTTCGTGCGCACGAGAAGCCACCCAGCGGCCTTCAGGGCCGCAACCCACTTCCCGTGCGGTCATGCTGTAGCCATCATAAGTTCTACCTTATGTCCAGTCAAGCTACAGCAGCACAGTCCGTCCCATCAATTAGCATTTATGCTTCATCTTTGCTATCGTCCATGGAAATGGCACGCACGCCACGAACGATCGAGCTGTCCAGCATCAGCGTCCGGGTCCCGTTGGAGATCCGAAGCTGGCTGGAGCAGCGGATGAAGGAAACAGGCCGACAGTCGCTCAATGAGGTGGTAAACGACCTCATCGAGGACGCGCGCTCCTGGTATCGGCTCCCGGCGCCGATGGTCGAGGCCCTGGACCGTGACCGGAAGAGTCGCAAGGGGAAGGACTTTCGCGAGTACATCGTCAGTCTGCTCTTGGAGAAATATGTATCGATGCACAAATGACTCATGTCTGTGTTGACTCTACGCTGGACTGAGCTGTACTCTCCAGAGCACCATGAACACCGCAGAACAACTCCGGAACCGACTGTGGGACGCGCGCGAGGCGGCGAGCTTCCTCAAGGTCTCGCGCTCCTGGATCTACGCTCGTGTCGAGCGCAACGAGATGCCGTACATTCGCGTCGGCGGGCTGATTCGCTTCGTGCCTTCCCAACTGCGCGACTGGACCTTCACCAAGGACCGCTGACATGGGGAGCGTCTACAAGAAAGGGCGCTGGTGGCTGCGCTTCAAGGGCGCTGACGGCCGCTGGCAGGGCACGCCAGCCAAAGCCAGGACGAACCCGCTGCTCGCCGCGAAGCGGTCGAGCGCGAGAAGCTCGCTTAGCAGCAGCGAAGGGCTCGCGCCGAGCAGCGACACCTGCGGCGGACGTTCGGCCAGCTGTCGCCCTCGACGCTGAATCACCTGCGCGCGTACTGCCATCGCCTCTACGCGGTCGCGTCGATGCGCTCAGCAGGCTGGTGGATGGGACCGAATCCGCTCTTCGCGACAGCATTTTTCCTCGGCCTGCGGCGGGGCGAGTTGCTTGCTCTCCAGATAGAAGACATCGACCTCCGCGACTGGACGATCACGGCACGAACCTCAAGGCCGTCCTACGGCGCGCCCTCGGTCGCGCCGGCATCGTCGAGGGCTACGGGCACCGCTGCCGCAAGCCTGGCTGTGGCAACGTCGAGTTCGCGACCGACGACGCGAACCGGCGCTGCCCGAACGACAACCGCGCCCTCTGGATCCGGCCGCTGCCGAAGAAGGGCATCGTCTTCCATTCGCTGCGGCACACGACGGCGACCCTGCTCGCGCGCGCGAAAGTGCATCCTTCCGTCTCGCAGAAGATCCTGCGGCACGCGAACATCGAGACGACGCTCGCGATCTACACGCACCTTGACGGCATCGAGGACATGCGTGCCGCGGTCGCGAAGCTCGACTTCGGCCCGCTCGCCGAGTGTGCGCCAGCCCCCGTCGTCCGCTGCGAAAAAATGCGACCTTTGCTACCAATTTGCTACCGGCAGCCCAAAACCCAAAAGGTGAAGCCCCTGACCGTCCCGCTTTCGCGAGGAAGATCAGGGGCCTCCAAAAGTCGGGGCGACTGGATTTGAACCAGCGACCACTTGCACCCCAAGCAAGTGCGCTACCAGGCTGCGCTACGCCCCGGCACGGACGAACACTGCGGGGCGAGCGTCGTAACACCCGCCTCGGGACTCGTCAACGACGAGTCTTACTTGTTCAGGGCGTTCTTCAGGACCTGCGACGGGCGGAACGTCAGCACTTTGCGCGCGCTGATCTCGATCTCCTGACCCGTCTGCGGGTTGCGGCCGACGCGCGACTTCTTCTCGCGGACCACGAAGTTCCCGAAACCCGAGAGCTTGATCTTCTCGCCCTTCTCAAGGGTGTCCTTGAGGGTGTCGAAAACCATCTCGACGATCTCGGCGGATTCCTTCTTGGAGAACCCAACTTTGTTGCACACGTTGTCGATGACGTCGGCCTTGGTCATGTCGAGAACGGTACACGAGCGTAGCCAACTAGGTCAAACACCAAGAGAAAAAACTACGAAAAGACTCGTCCGACATTCTCCCACATGTCGCATGACGCGGCACGGCATCGCGCGGAAAGCTAGGATGCGGGGGTGCAGTTCTGGTTCGACTTTGCCAGCACCTACTCATACGTCGCGGCGCTTCGAATCGAGGAGGCGTGCGCGAGCGCGGGCGTGACGGTCGAGTACAAGCCGTTCCTGCTCGGGCCGATCTTCACCGAGCAGCTCGGGATCAAGGACTCGCCGTTCAACGCCTTTCCCGTGCGCGGGCGGTACATGTGGCGCGATCTCGAACGGCTCTGCGAGAAGTACGATCTGCCGTGGCGCAGGCCGAGCGTCTTTCCGCGCAACAGCGTGCTCGCGGCGCGGGTCGCGTGCTGCGCGGGCGCGGCGATCGCCCCGCTGGCGCGCGCGATCTTCAAGGCTAACTTCGCGGAAGATCAGGACATTTCTGACGTGAATGTGATTCGTGCGCTGGTCGAGGGAATCGGCGGCGACGGCGCGCAGGCGCTCGAGCTCGCGGCGTCGGCGGACGTGAAAGCGCAATTGCGGGCGAATACGAACGAGGCGCAACGGCTCGGAATCTTCGGCGCGCCCGATTTCATCGCCGCCGGCGAGCTCTTCTTCGGCCAGGACCGGTTGGACGACGCCATCCTGTGGGAATCCGTGAGGAGCTCGTCGCCCGCTTCGTGACCCTACCCGCTCCGAATTTCAGCCCCGAGCGCGGACTTGAGCCGCTCACGGATCGCGTTGCATAAGGAATCCGCTTCGGCGTCAGTCAGCGTCCTGTCGGCAGCCCGAAGGGCGAGGCCGAACGCCACGCTCTTGCGGCCCTCCGGCACCGGCGCGCCGCGGTAGACGTCGAACAGCGTCACCTGCTCGATCAATTTCGCCGAGTCTACGGCGCTGATTTCGTTGAGCAATTTCTCCGCGGGCACCGAGGCGTCGACGACGAAGGCCAGATCGCGCGCGACCGCCGGGAACTTCGGGACGCCCCGGAACGTGCGCAAAGCTGTCGCGTTCTCGACCAGCGACTGCCAGTTGATCTCGGCGAGAAACGTCTCCGCCGGCACGTCGAACTGCGCGGCGACGAGCGGATGGACCTGGCCGAGCACACCGGCGCGCTTTCCTTTGACGAGCAGCTCCGACGCGCTCGCGGGGTGGAACGGCGCCGCGTCCGTGTGCGCGAAGCGCACGTCGTCGACGCCCATCGCCGCGAGGATGTCCTCGGCCGCGCCCTTCAGATCGTAGAAGTCGATCGGCTCGCCGCCCCCCGTCCAGCTCTTCGGCGCCCGCTGGCCGGTCATCGCCAACCCCAGGTAATCAGGCTCGAAAACCGGCCAGGCCAGCTCGCCCTCAGGATGGCTCGGATCGCGGATCCCCAGATAGATCCGGCCCAGCTCGTACAGCCGCAGGTCGCGCACGCCGCGCGTCAGGTTATGGCTCAGGTTGCGGAGCAAGCCGGGCATCAGTGAAGCGCGCATCACTCCTTGCTCGACGGTCAGCGGATTCGCGACGCGGATCGGCGCCATGCCTGACGCGAGGAACGGCGCCAGGTCCTTTTCGGCGATGAAGCTGTAGTTGACGACTTCGTCGAAACCGGCCGCGATCAGCGCCGAGCGGCCCGCGGCCTTCACCCGCTCCTGCGGCGTGATCCCGGCGGTCTCGCCGACGCCGGCCTTGTGGATCTCGATCGGGATCGTGTCGTAACCGCGCAGCCGCGCGACCTCCTCGACGCAGTCGATCTCGCGGGTGAGATCGCGCCGCCACGACGGTACGCCCCACAGCCGCCGCTCGGGATTTCCATCGAGCGGCTCGAGCTGCAGCGCCGAGAGGATTCGCTCGACTTCCTTCGGCGTGACTTCGGTCCCGAGGATCGCCGCAACGCGCGACGGCCGCACCCAGACGCGCGCCTGCGGGAGCGGCGACGGATAGCGGTCGATCGCGCCGGGGAGCAGACGGCCGCCGGCGAGCTGAACGATCAATTCCGCGCAGCGGTTCGCCGCCAGATCGGCGGTCTTTTCGTCCATGCCACGCTCGAAACGGTGCGAGGCCTCGGTGTGCAGGCCGTGGCGACGCGCCGTGCGGCGGATGCCACTGGCCTCGAACATCGCGCTCTCCAGCAGAATTCTCGTGGTTTTTTCGCTGACTTCACTGGTCTGGCCGCCCATCACGCCGGCCAGCGCGACGGCCTTCTCGGGATCGGCGATCACGAGGTCGTCCGCGCTCAGGGCGCGCTCTTTTCCATCGAGCGTGGTCAACTTTTCGCCCTCGTTCGCGCGGCGGACGATGATCTTCTGGCCCGCCAGCTTCGCGAGATCGAACGCGTGCAGCGGATGGCCGAGCTCGAGCAGCGCGAGGTTGGTCGCGTCGACGACGTTGCTGATCGGCCGCACCCCGCACGAGCGCAGCCGCTCCTGCACCGCTAGCGGCGAGGGGCCGATCTTCACGTCTTCGATCACGCGCGCGACGTAGCGTGGACAGCGGTCGGGCGCCTCGTCGTGGACGTGCGCCGGGATCTTCGTATCCGGCGCGGGCTGCGCCTGCGGCGTTTTGACGGTTACACCTGTCAGCGCCGAAAGCTCGCGCGCGATGCCGAGGTGGCTCAGCGCGTCCGGCCGATTGGGCGTGACGTTCACCTCGAAGATCGTGTCGGGCAGGCCGAGCAGCTCGTCGAGCGGCGCGCCGATTTTCGCGTCCTTCGGGAGCATCATCAGGCCTGCGTGATCCTCGGAAAGGCCGAGCTCGCGCGGCGAGCAGAGCATCCCGGCGCTCTCGACGCCGCGCAGCTTCGCTTTCCGGATCTCCATGCCGTTTGGCAACTTCGCGCCGACGCGCGCCATCGGGACGACGTCGCCCGCCGCGTAGTTCTGCGCGCCGCAGACGATTTGGTGCGTCCCGGCGCCGTCGTCGACCTGGCAGACGCTCAGGTGATCGCTGCCCTGGATCGGCGTGCGCGTCACGACGCGCGCCGCGACCACGCCCGCCCCGATCGAGCGCGATTCGCGCGCTTCGATCTCGAGGCCGGCGAACGTCAGACGCTTCGCAATCTCGTCGTCCGACAGCGTCACCGGGCAAAGCTCGCGCAGCCATCTGAGCGAGATCTTCATAACTGCTCCAGGAAGCGCGTGTCGTTCTCGAAGAGCGCACGGAGATCGTCGATGCCGTGGCGGAGCATGGCGAGGCGGTCGATGCCGACGCCGAACGCGTACCCGGTGATCTGCTCCGGGTCGTAGCCGACGTTGGCGAGCACGTCGGGGTTGACCATCCCGCTGCCCAGGATCTCCAACCACCCGGAATATTTACAGATTTTGCAGCCGCGCCCGTCGCACAGCGTGTGCGAGACGTCGACTTCGGCCGACGGCTCGGTGAACGGGAAGTAGCTCGGCCGCAGCCGCGTCTGCACCGTCGGCCCGAAGAACGCCTTGGCGAACGCGTCGAGCGTCCCGCGCAAATGCGCCATCGAGAGGCCCTTCTCGACGTGCAGGCACTCGACCTGGTGGAACATCGGCGTGTGCGTGATGTCGGAGTCGGAGCGGTAGACCTTCCCCGGCGCGATGATGCGCACCGGCGGCGGCTGGCCGATCATCGTACGGATCTGGACCGGGCTGGTGTGCGTGCGCAGCAAAAGCTGCTCCATCGCGCCCTTCGTCGGCGGCGAGCCCGGCGGCGGCGGCGGCTGCGAGGCTTTTTCGATGAAAAACGTGTCCTGCATGTCGCGCGCCGGGTGGTCGGGCGGGAAGCCGAGCTTCTCGAAGTTGTAGAGATCCCACTCGATTTCGGGACCGTCGGCGAGATGGAAGCCGAGCCGGGCGAAGATCTCGACGATGTCGTCGAACGCTTGCGAAACGGGATGCCGGTGGCCGCGCTTGTGCGTCCGTCCCGGCAGCGACACGTCGAGTTTTTCGCGATGGAGGTCCTTTTCCAGCTCGCGCCGCGCGACGGCTTTCTTCGCCTCGTCGATCAAGCCTTCCACGCGGGCGATCGCGTCGGTGACGAGCTTTCCGATTTTCGGCCGATCGGCGGCGGGGACCGCGCCCATCCCCTTCCGCAGCCCCGAGAGCGACCCGCTCTTGCCGAGGAACTCGACGCGCACGGCTTCGACCTCGCGCTCGCTCCGCGCGCCCGACAGCGCCTGCGTCGCTCTCGCCAACTCGGCGTCGATCTTCTCGATCACGGGAACTCCTTGAAACGCCAAGAGCCGCGCCGGTTTGCCCGACGCGGCCCCTGGATGAACTTCGAAAGGGCTCTACGCCGCGGCGCGCTTGGCGATCGCGGCAAACGCCTGCGGATCGGCGATGGCGATGTCGGCCAGCACCTTGCGGTCGAGCGCGATGCTGGCCTTCTTGAGGCCGTTGATCAGCCGCGAGTACGAGACGCCGTTGATCCGGGCGGCCGCGTTGATCCGGGCGATCCAGAGCGAGCGGAAGTCGCGCCGGCGGACGCGGCGGCCGCGCGCCGACTGCATCATGCTGCGCTCGACGGCCTCGACGGCGCGCTTGTAGCAGCCGTTGCGGCGGCCCCGGAAGCCCTTGGCGAGCTTGAGGACGCGATTTCTACGGCGACGTGCCTTGAACCCACGCTTGACGCGCATTGCAACGACTCCTTACTTACTTTGGCAGACCGTACGGCAACGCCCGCTTGAGGTGCTTTTCATCCCGGCGCTGCAAAATCAGCGCATCCCCTAACCGGCTCTTTCGCTTACGGTTTTTGCCGAGGGACAGGTTGTGGCGGCGGCCGGCCTTGCCCGCCTTGATCTTGCCCGTCCCGGTGCTGCGAAAGCGCTTCACGGCGCTCCGTTTGGTCTTGAGCTTCGGCATGTTCCAGAAACCTTTCGAAGAGCCGCGCCTTTTACACGGCGCGGCCGAATGCGTCAAGCCTTCGGGGCCTCGGCGTGCGCGGGGGCCGGCGGGTGGGCCGGCTGCGCTGGCGGGGTAGCGGGCGGCTGGCTGGCCGGCCGCGGCGGAGGCGGCTTGTGCGGCTGCGCCGCGGCTTGCGCCTGCTTTTGCGCGGCCTGCTGGGCCTTCTCATGCTGCGCGCGCATCTGCTGAACCCACCGCGGGTTCGGCGCGAGGATCATGAAGAGCAGTCGGCCTTCCAGCCGCGGCGACTGCTCGATGACCGCTATCTCCTTCAATTCATTGCCGATTCGAGTCAGGATCGCCTGCCCGATCTCGCGATGGGTGATCTCGCGGCCGCGGAACATCACCGTGATGCGCGCCTTGTTTCCCTCGGCGAGGAACTCGCGGACGGCTTTGACCTTGAAGTTGTAGTCGTGCTCCTCGGTCTTGGGCCGGAACTTCACTTCCTTGAGCTTCACGACCGTCTGCTTCTTCTTCGCTTCGCTGGCCTTCTTCTTCGCCTCGTACTTGAACTTGCCGTAGTCCATGATCTTGCAGACCGGCGGCTTGGCCATCGGAGAGACCTCGACGAGGTCCAGTCCGTACTCGGCTGCTTTGGCGAGGGCCACTTCGAGGGGGATGACACCAAGCTGTTCGCCCTCGGGGCCGATGACTCGTAGTTCACGGGCTCGGATGCGGCGGTTCGTACGTGCGTCGCGGATGGCAGACTCCTTGGAAAAAATGATTCCGGCGAAACCCCGGGGATTCAGGGCTCCGCCGGCCTTCAAACACGTCGTCGTATAGTGGAAACCCCAGCAAGAGCCCGCGCATGGTAGCGGCTGCGCGCGCTGTGTCAAGACCGGCTTCCCGGCGGTGTAGACGGCGGCCGTGAAGGCAGCGGCAAGCCTGGCCGACTACCTGGCCAGATCCGTTCGGCTGCGCGCCGCTGCAGCATTTGAGCACGCTCTTCCGCAAGGCCACCGGCGTGCACGAGCCAGCGGCGTGATCGCGCTCAAAAGCGCGTCTGATCGTTGGCGCATTTCTGCAAGCGATTGGCGCGCGGCTGAAAGCCGCGACGGAGACGACCCGCTAGATCGCGTGTCATCCACAACGGAGGGCGCAAACAAATGCGGTCGGCGATCGCGGTGCTGGTGGTGGGCGGCGGCGTGGCGGTGGCGTGCTGGGGCACGACGCGGCTGAGGAATGGGACGGAGTCGGTCGAGGCGCAGCTGCTCCGCGCGTGGCCTGACACGCGCCGCATAGCTCCGGGGCGCAACAAGGACTCGGACATCGTGTTCGAGGAGCTGGTGATCCGGGCGCACCCCGCGCCGAGGACGCCGAAGGTGAGGGCGTTCAGAACGGAGCCTGTAGGGACAGCCTCTCGCTGATCGATCTATCGATCAGTCTTTCAGCCCGACAAGGGCTTGCTCTTTGCTAGACCCAGGCTTCAGCCTGGGTCGTCAGACCGCAAGGGCTTCACCCAGGTCGTCACATTGCAAGCGCATTCCCGGAACGGGCGCGCCGCGAGGATCGGCGCCCGGGGGGCGTTGCGGGGGGCGGCGCCCCCCGCACAAGCGGAGCGGCCGAAGGCCGCGCAGCGCCCCAAAAAAAAACGCACAAAAGACACCCGGCGTGCGGATTGGCACGCGGGTTTACGTATGGTCTGCCCGAAACCTCGGTCGGGGCTGGCACGCGGAATTGCGCAAGGTGTCCCCGAATTCAGAACGGAACCGCAGCCTCCGAAGCCAGCTTCTCGCTGAACGCGTCGAGCGTCGAGAAGCCGAGGTCGGCTTCCTTGCCCTCGCCGTGCTTGCGGGGAGAGACGCCCTTCCCTTCGACTTCCTTGTCGCCGATCACCAGCGTGTACGGCACTTTCGCGAGCTGCGCGTCGCGGATTTTGGCGCCGAGCTTTTCCGAGGCGTGATCGATCTCGACCCGCAGGCCGCGCGCCTGCAGGACTTCGTGGACCTTCTGCGCCCACTCGAAGTGGCGGTCGGCGACGGTGATGATCCGCGCCTGCACCGGCGCCAGCCAGACCGGGAAATTGCCGGCGAAGTGCTCGATCAGGATCGCGATGAACCGCTCGAACGAACCGTAGATCGCGCGGTGGATCAGCACCGGCCGGTGCTCCTTGTTGTCCTCGCCGATGTACCCGAGCTCGAACCGCTCCGGCACCGCGTAGTCGAGCTGTATGGTCCCGAGCTGCCACTTGCGGCCGATCGAGTCGGAGACGTCGAAATCGATCTTCGGCCCGTAGAACGCGCCGTCGCCGGGCTTCAGCTCGTACTGCAGGCCCGTCTTCTCCAGAGCGTCTCGCAGGCCGCGCTCCGCGCGGTCCCACAGCTCGTCCGCCCCGATCCGCTGCGGCGGACGCGTCGCGAATTTCGCGGTAAAAGTGAGGCCGAACGCCTCGTAGACGCGCTTGATCAAGGTCGTCAACCGCGCGACCTCGTCGGCGATCTGCGACTCCATCAGATAGATGTGCGCGTCGTCCTGCTGGAACTGCCGCACGCGGGTCAGGCCGCTCAAGACGCCGGTCGCCTCGTTCCGGTGCAGCACGTCCTGCGTGTGATAGCGCAGCGGCAGCTCCCGGTAGCTGCGCTTCTTCATCTCGTACATCAGATGGTGCGACGGGCAGTTCATCGGCTTCAAGCTGAAGGTCGCCTTGTCGTCCTCCTTGCTCTCCGGATCGAGCACGAGGAACATGTTCTCCTTGTACTTGCCCCAGTGGCCGCTCCGCTCCCAGAGGAGCTTGTTGTACATGAGCGGCGTCTTCACCTCTTGATACCCGTTGCGCAGGCACATCTGGCGCATCGCGTTCGAGAGCGCGTTGAAGAGCATCGTCCCGCGGTGGGTCCAGAAGACCGCACCCGGCGCCGCCGGGTGAAACGCGAATAAATCCAGCTCCTTACCGAGCTTGCGGTGGTCGCGCTTGCGGGCCTCTTCCTGCTGCTTGAGCCAGGCGTCGAGGTCCTTCTTGTCGAAGAACGCGGTCCCGTAGATGCGCTGGAGCTGCGGGTTGCGATGGTCGCCGCGCCAGTACGCGCCGGCCACGTTGAGCAGCTTGATCACGCCGATCCGCCCGGTCGACGGCGCGTGCGGCCCGAGGCAGAAATCGGTCCAGTCGCCGTGCGAATAGAGCGTCAGCGTCTTCGCGCCCTTGGCGAAGATGTCCTCGACGATCTCGATCTTGAACTTCTCGCCGAGCTTCTCGAAGAGCTGCAGCGCTTCCTCGCGCGACACTTCCTTGCGCACGAACGGATGATCCTTGCGCAGCTCTTCGTTCGCGGCCGCTTCGATGCGCGCGAGGTCTTCCGGCGTGAACGGCTCCTTCCGGAAGAAGTCGTAATAGAAGCCTTCCTCGGTATGCGGGCCGATCGTGACCTGGGTGCCCGGGAACAGCCGCTGCACGACGCTCGCCACGACGTGGGCCGCGTCGTGCCGGATGAGGTCCAGCCCTTCCCGCGACTTGTTCGTGAAAACCGTAAGCTTTCCGCTACGTTGCAGCGGCCGCGAGAGGTCGAGCTCCTCCTCGTCGAGCTTGGCGTAGAGCGCGGCGCGCGCCAGCCCGGCCCCGATCTGCGTCTTGACGAAGTCCCCGACGGTCGTGCCCCTGGGCACCTGCTTGCTCGAGCCGTCGGGGAGCGTGATCTGGAGGAGCTCAGCGGACATAAGTTGGTGCGTCGTGCTGGAATCGAACCAGCGACCCCCACCGTGTCAAGGTGGTGTTCTACCGCTGAACTAACGACGCAAAAAAGACCGGACTGGGGCGTGTAGCAGGCAGCCCCAGTCCGGTCAAGACGATCGAGAACGGGTCGATTTAGAGCGAGAAGCCGAGGCTCATGTACATCCAGGGCAGCACGCCGAACGAGTTCGGGTCCGGGTTGCTCAGCGACAGGCCCTTGCCCACCAGCGCCTCGAGGCCGATGCGGAACTGGAAGCCGCCGTCGACCGGCTGGCGGCGGTAACCGAGGATGACGGTGCCGAGGCCCATCATGCCCGAGCCCGAGGAAGCGAGGCCGGTGCCGCTGGCCGAGCCGCTCGCGTAGACGAGGGTGCCGCCGGCGCCCATCTCGAGCGCGTTGCTGCCCGAGCTGACGCCGAGGTAGCTGGCGATGACCGGAACGGTGATGATCGCGGCCGACGCGCTGGCGGTCGACCCGCCCGACGACGCCGAGGCCGAGAACGACGTGTAGCTGAAGCCGACGCGAAGGCCGAAGTCGTTTTCGACGATCCGCTCGTAGTTCAGCGAGTAGAGCAGCCCGGGGCCGCCGCCTTCGACGAAGAACGAGTTGTTCGCGTCGCGCCCGGCCGGCACGGAGCCGCGCGCAGGACCGTTGGACATCGGATCGGCCAGGGCCGGGGTGGCGCAGAGCGCACCCGCGACCGCAATCGACAACACTCGAATCATTTTCATGTTTCCTCCCACCCACGAAAGTACGGGAGCGCGCGGGTCGCTCTGCAAGCGGGGGATGTAGGGAGAAGCAGGGCGCCGGATGCGGATTGACACGGCCACCCACCTTGCATGACGCTCCCGCACCTTCCCGAGGGGGCCTCCATGAGCCGCAAGTTCCTGTGGTCCGGTCTGATCGCGCTCACCGCCGGTGTTGTTTTCGCAGTCGCGCTGCACGCACAGAAGCCGCGGCGGCATGCGTTCAACAAGGTCGGCGACCCCGGCGAGGAGACGAAGGAAGCCGCCAACGGAGCGGTCCAGATGGCCGAGGCTCGGAACGCGCCCGGCATCGTGCAGCCCGGCGCGTACAGCGCGGCGTTCGCCTCGCTCGCGGCATTGCCGACGTACGGCAAGGCATGGAAGGAAGTGACCAGCCGGCCGTACGACTCGGACGATCCGCGCTACCGCGATCCGATCTTCTCCAACTCGAGCGGCGGCGCGGGCCTCGTCGCGGGCCGCAACACCGGCCTCGCGGTCGGCGGCGGGTACATCTATGCGGGTGGCGCGGACGGCGGCATCTTCCGCTCCGGCGACGGCGGCGCGACCTGGACGCCGCTCACCGACGGTCTGCCAACGCTGTCGACCGGCTGGCTCGAGATCGCCCCCGACGGCGCGCTCTGGCTCGCCACCGGCGAGGCCAACACCGGCGCTACTTCGTACGTCGGCACCGGGGTGTATCGGCTGGCGAAGCCGCAGAACGGCGTCTTCACCACGACGATGCGGGTGGGCGGAATCGAGCTGGAGAGCACGACCATCGGCAAGCTCCGGTTCGACGGCATCGGCAACGTCTACGCGGCGACCTCGCGCGGAATCTGGCGGCACGGGGCCTCCGGCGGAAGCGCGGCCTGGACGCTGGTCTTCGCTCCGGTGCCAGGGTCGACCTACGCCTACGACAACATCTGCAACGACGTCGCCGTCGATC
>JAIVGS010000258.1 GCA_020201435.1 Myxococcales bacterium | reverse complement strand
GCGATCGAATTCGCGCGCAACGTCTGCGGCCTCGAAAAGGCGAACTCGAACGAGTTCGACGAAGGCACGCCGGACCCGGTCGTCTCGCTGATGGCCGACCAGAAACAGGTCAGCGCCAAGGGCGGCACGATGCGCCTCGGCGCCTACGCCTGTCTGCTCAAGCCCGGCTCGCTGGCAAGCCGCGTCTACGGCAAGCACGAGATCAGCGAGCGCCACCGCCACCGCTACGAGATCAACAACGCCTATCGCGCGCAGCTCGAGGAGAAGGGCCTCGTCTGCTCCGGCGTCAACGAGCAGCTCGGGCTCGTCGAGGTGATCGAGCTGTCTGGCCATCCGTACTTCATCGGCTGCCAGTACCACCCCGAGTTCCAGTCGAAGCCGTTCTCGCCGCACCCGCTCTTCGCCGGCTTCGTCCGGGCCGCGCTCGAGCAGAGGGCGCGCAGGGGTGTCTCGGTGCCTCCGCCGACGGCGCAGCAGCAGCCCGAGATCGTCGTGCCCTCCGGGACGCCGGTGGCCAAGGCGTGAATTTCAAAGGGCAATTCACGCTGATCGCGGGACCGTGCGTGATCGAGGGCGAGGAGTTCACGCTCCGTCACGCGCGCCGCGTCGCCGAGATTGCCCGCAAGCACGGCGTACCCGCGGTCTTCAAGTGCAGCTTCGACAAGGCGAACCGGACGAGCGGCAAGAGCTTTCGCGGTCCCGGCCTGAAAGAGGGTCTTCGCGTTCTTTCAAAAGTCAAAGCGGAGACGGGCTTGCCGGTGCTGACCGACGTGCACTCGGAGGATCAATGCGGGCCGGCGGCGGAGGTCGTCGACGTCCTCCAGATCCCCGCCTTCCTCTCCCGCCAGACCGACCTGCTCCTGGCCGCCGGCCGGACCGGACGCGCGGTCAACGTGAAAAAAGGCCAGTTTCTCGCCCCCGAAGACATGAAGAACGTCGTCGCCAAGCTGGCGGAGACCGGCTGCCGCGACGTCCTTTTGACCGAGCGCGGCGCGTCGTTCGGCTACAACAACCTCGTCGTCGACATGCGCGGGCTGGTGACGATGCGGCAGTTCGCTCCGGTCTGCTTCGACGCGACCCACTCGGTCCAGCGACCCGGCTCGCAGGGCAACGCGACCGGCGGCGACCGGACGCTGGCGCCCCCGCTCGCGCGCGCGGCTGCCGCGGTCGGGATCGACGCGCTCTTCTGCGAGGTCCACGAAGACCCCGACAAGGCCCTGTCGGATGGCCCGAATTCACTCACCTTTTCGATGTGGGAGGCGCTGATCGTCGACGTGCTCAGGATTCGGTCCGCGCTCGCCGGTCACCAGCCATAGGCCGAGCGCGATCACGGCCAGCGCCACCGCGTCGAGCGGCGCGAGCGCCTCGCCGAGCAGGAGCGCGCCGAGCAGGAGCCCGAACACCGGGGTGAGAAAGAAGTACGCGGAGACCCGCGAAGCCTCGCCGTGGTGCAGGATCCAGAACCAGAGCATCGACGCGCCGATGCTCAAGACCACGATGAGAAATGCGAGGCTCGCGACGATCGGCCAGGTCCAGACGATCCGCGGCGGCCCTTCGATCGCGAGGGCGGCCGGGAGCAGGGCGACGCCGGAGAGGAACAGCTGCGCGGCATTGAGCACGACCGGATGCGGCCGCACGTCCATCCGCTTGTAGAGGATGTTGGAGAAGACGAAGGAGAGCACTCCGGCGGCCGAAAGCAGGACGTCCTGCACCCGCGCCTCCTGGGAATGGGCGCGGCTGTGCATGGCGAGGACGACCCCGGCGAAGCCGAGCAGAAGTCCGGCCATCTTCCGAACCGTGAGCGGCTCGCGCAACAGCCACGGCGCGAGCAGGGCGAGCATCAGCGGGTTCGTGCTGGCGACGATCGAGCCCATGCCGGCCGAGAGGTGTCGCAGCGCCTCGTAGTTCAGCCCGAGGTACACCGCGTTGCCGAGCACGCCGAGCAAAAGCAGCCGCAGCCAGGTGCCGCCGTCGTTCGGCAGCGGCAGCCCCGCCATTCGAACGCCGGCGAAGAGGAGGCCGCCCGCGATCATGAACCGGATCCAGAGGATCGACAGCGGCGGCGCCGAATGCGCCAAAACGCGGCTGGGCACGAAAGCGGTCGCCCAGACGAAGACATAGAGGATGGCGGCGAGCGCGCCCTTCAGGGTGTGCCGGGGCGCGTTCACGGCAGCGTAGGATGCCCGAGCGGCGTGATAGAAGCGCGCCGTGCCCGGCAAACCGAAGCGCGCGGTGCTGCGGAAGATTCGGCTGGTGGTGCTCGACGTCGACGGGACGATGACCGACGGCCGGCTCTATTACGGCGCCGAGGGCGAGGCGATGAAGGCCTTCGACGTGCGCGACGGCCACGGCCTGCGGCTGCTCCAGATGTACGCCGGGGTGAAGCTGGCCGTGCTCACCGGCCGGCGGGCAGATCTCGTGATGCAGCGATGCCGCGAGCTGTCGATCGAGCTGGTGGTCGGGCACAGCCGGGCGAAGGGCGCCGCCATCGAGCAGATCGCGATCGACGCCGGCGTGCCGCTCGCCGAGGCCGCCTTCATGGGCGACGACGTCAACGACCTGCCCGCGCTGCGCAAAGTGGCCTTCTCCTGCGCTCCGGCCGATGCCGCACCCGAGGTCCTGCGCGAAGTCGACTGGGTCTCCCGGCGTCAGGCGGGCCGCGGCGCCGTCCGCGAGCTGTGCGAGATCCTGCTCGCCGCGAAAGCCAGGTGGCCGCCTGAATGATCCGGCCACCGGCTTCCGGCCACCGGCCACCGGCTTTTCTGAAGCGGCTTCGCCGCGGGCTTCGCGTTCGCGCGTTGCTTCTGGCCCTGCCGCTGCTGAAGCTGCTGCCGATCGAGGCGGGTGCGGCGCTCGGCTGGCTCGCGTGGTACCTGGTCGGCCGGCAGCGGCGGCTCGCGCTGGAACACCTGCGAATCGCGTTTCCCGATCGCGGCGAAAGCGAGCGGCGGCGCATCGGGCGTGCCACCTTCGCGAACCTCGGCCGGGCCGCGCTCGAGACCGCCCGCGGCGATGCTTCGCGCGTCGAGCTCTCCGCGCCGGACGAAGGGCTCATCCGCGCGGCGCATGCGGAGGGAAAAGGCGTCATCCTCGTCACTGGTCACATCGGGGCCTGGGAGCTGTTCGCCCGCCGCATCGCCGCCCTCGGTCTGCCCAGCGGGACGGTCGCCAAGGAAGCGCAAGACCCTCGTTTGACGGCGCTTTTGCAACAGGCGCGCCAGAGCGCGAACGTCCGCGTCTTCTGGCGCGGCTCGCCGATGTCGGCCCGGGAAGTGCTCCGCTTTCTGCGCTCGGGCGGCATGCTCGGGATCCTGATCGACCAGGACACCGACGTCGCGGGCTACTTCGTGCCGTTCTTCGGCAGGCCGGCCTTCACGCCCCGTGCCGCCGGCGATCTGGCGGCGCGGCTCGGGGCGCCGATGATCTTCGGCTGCGCCCATCGGCTGGCCGGGAACGTGCATCGCATCGTCCTCCGCCGCGTGGACGTCGCGCGGACCGGCGATCGCGAGACCGATTCGAGGGCCCTCACCGCCGCAGCGACGAAAATGATCGAAGACGAAATCCGTGCCAACCCGGCAGAATGGGTCTGGATGCACCCCCGATGGCGGACCTCGACGCAGGCGTAGATATCGGAATTGTCAACGGAAAAGTCGTTCGGCACCCAACAGAAAAAGCGCCTGCAACGCCTCGACAGGGGAGAGCGGCGGTGATAGCCTTTCCCTGCAAATGCGGAGCCAGCTTGCCATCGCCGTCGTTTTTGGGTTGGCGGTGGCGTGTGAATCCGCAACGGTATCGCACACTTCCACACCCGTAGACGCCCCGGACCTGTCGCTCCAAGGCGTGGCGTTTGCCCGCTTGTCCGAAGGGCGGGTGGTGGCGCGCGGCACCGCCGAGCACCTCGACTATCGGCGGGCGGGCGGCCGGCTGGTCGCTACCGCCGGCGCGGCTTCGATGGAACCGCAGCCCGGCACGACGCTTGCCTCGTTCGGCACCCTCCACGTTACTGCCCCGCACGCCGACGGCGAGATCGCCAACCGCCGCGGCACCGCCTGGGGCGGGGTCGACCTGGACACGGGCCGCGGCGATCGGGGCTCCACCGAGGCGGTCGAATACGACGGGGTCGTGCTGCGCAGCGAGAAAAAGGTCATCGCCCACGGCCCCGGGTACCGTGTCGAGGGCAACGGCCTCATCGCCCAGGCGGACGGCAGCTCGGTGCGGCTGACCAACCGCGTGACCGGGCAGATGCAGATGGAGGCGCAGCGATGATCGCGCTTCTGCTTGCCGCCACGACCGCGTCGCTGCCGCCCGGGCCGGTCGATTTCAAGGCCCAGGACATGCGGATCGAGCCGAAGGGACACCGGGTCTATCTCGACGGCGACGTCCACCTCGTCCGCGCCGATCTGACGGTGACCGGCGACCACGCGCTGGCGGAATACCGGCAGCAGCAGGAGCCCGCGAGAAAGCGCAAAGCGCAGGCGAGGCTGGGCGGGGAGGCGGTCGACAAGTTCACCGTCGACGGCCGGGTGCACATGCAGCGCGGGACGCGCACCGCCGACGGCGACCGCGGCGTGCTCGACGTGCCCGGCCAGACGCTGGTCCTGACCGGCACGCCCGACGCGCCGCCCGTCGTGCGCGACGGGAGCGAGACGCTCTCGGGCGATCGGATCCTCCTGCGGCTCGACAACGACGACATGGACGTGCAGCGGCCGAAGCTGGTGCTGAAGCGGTCGCTGCCCTCCGAGACGCAAAAGGCCCCGACGACGCCGGTCAAGGTCGAGGCGGCGCGGCTCAAGGTCTTCAAGGAAAAGCAGCTGGCCGAGTTTCGCGACGACGTCGTCGTCCGGCGCGGCGACGCGGTGGTGAAGAGCCCGCGGATGGACGCGCGCTACGACAAGGACGGGCAGCTGACGAAGCTGGAGATGCGCGGCGGCGTCGACATGAAGCAGGGCGATCGGCGCGCGACCGGCCAGAACGCGGACTACGACGCGGTCTCCAAAGTGCTGGTCCTGACCGGCGATCCGAGGCTCTACGACCGCGGCGACGTGCTCGCCGGCGACAAGATCGACATGGCGCTCGACTCCAAGGAGGTCCGGGTCGAGAAGGCCAAGGGCCGGCTGCATCCCGAGCAGCACAAGGAGGAGACGGCTTCGCCGGCGACGGGCGGAGCCCGCAGGGCGGAGCATGCCAACGACGAAACCGGGGGGCGTCCGTGAGCACCCTCCAGGCGAGAGGCTTGCGCAAGAGCTTCCGCGGCCGCCGCGTGGTCGACGACGTCTCGTTCTCGGTCTCGCCCGGCGAAGTCGTCGGCCTCCTCGGTCCGAACGGCGCGGGCAAGACCACCTCCTTCCACTGTGTGGTCGGCTTGCTCACCCCGGACGGCGGCGAGGTGCGGCTGGGCGATCGCGATCTCTCGGGCCTGCCGCTCCACCAGCGGGCGCGGCTCGGCATCGGCTATCTGCCACAGGAGCCGTCGATCTTCAGGAAGCTCACCGTGAGGCAGAACTTCCTACTCGTGCTCGAGGGATCGAACCTGCCCCGGAACGCGCAGCTCGAGCGCGCCGACGAGCTCTTGAACGAGTTCGACCTGTTCCGCGTAGCGGAGGCGCTGGGCGAGACGCTGTCGGGCGGCGAGCGCCGCCGGGCCGAGATCGCGCGCAGCCTGCTCGCCGATCCTCGGTACATGCTCTTCGACGAGCCGTTCGCCGGCGTCGACCCGATCGCGGTCCATGACCTGCAGAAGCTGATCCACAATCTTCGCGACAAGGGCCTCGGCGTGCTGATCACCGACCATGCGGTCCGCGAGACGCTCGGCATCTGCGACCGCGCGGTGCTGCTGGTCGAGGGCAAGCTTCTGGAGTCGGGCACTCCGGCGGAAATCGCCGCGTCGGAGCGCGCCCGCGCCGTGTACCTGGGCGAACGGTTCAGGCTAGAGTGAAGGAGAGGGCGGGATGGCGTTGGAGCTGAAGCAAAGTCTGCGGATGTCCCAGCAGCTGGTGATGACCCCCCAGCTGCAGCAGGCGATCAAGCTTCTGCAGCTTTCGCGGCTCGAGCTGGTCGATCTGATCCGCTCCGAAATGGAGCAGAACCCGCTTCTGGAGGAGCCGCAGGACGGCGCGGAAGCGGAGCTGAACGAGGCGCCGGCCGAGCTGGTGTCGACGCTCAACCAGAGCATCGAGGCGAGCGAGCTGCCGGCGCCGGCGCCGGAGCCGGCGCAGCCGGACCTCAAGAAGACCAACGAAGGCGACGTCAAGCGCGACGACATCGACTGGGAGCAGTACCTCGACAACTACCAGACGCAGCACACCGCGCCCTCGTCGGGGAACTTCTCGTCCGAGGACCTGCCCTCCTACCAGGACACGCTCACCCGCGCCGAAGACCTGACCCAACACCTGATGGCGCAGCTGCGGTACGCGGCGCTTTCCGAGGAGGAAGAGCGGATCGGCGGGCTGATCATCGGAAATCTGAATCGAGACGGGTATCTGGTGATCGATCCCGATCTGACGCCGTCGGTGCCGCTGACGATCGAGCCGTCGCCGTCGCAAGCGGTGGATGCCGATGCCGCCCCGAAGGAAGTCCCCGCGGTCGCGCCGGAAGCGCTCGAGGCGCTGCGGCGGGCGCAGGAGGCGCGCAAGCCGAAGTCGGAAGCCGATCCGTTGATCCCGCTCGCGCTCGAGGCAGGCGTCTCCGCCGCGACGGCCGAGAAGGTCCTGAAGCGCATCCAGCGGTTTGACCCGGTCGGGTGCGGCTCGCGCGACCTGCGCGAGTGCCTGATGGTGCAGGCCAAGCACTACATCACCGAGGGCGAGGGCAAGGACGATCCCGACGCGGAGCTCCTGCCGCAGATCGTCAGCCGGCACCTCAAGAACGTCGAGGCCAAGAAGTACCAGGCGATCGCCAAGGACCTCCACGTCTCGCTCGACGAGATCGTCGCCTCGATCAAGCTGCTGGGCCGTCTCGATCCCAAGCCGGGGCGCGGGTTCTCCGGCGACGAGCCGCAGTACATCACGCCCGACGTCTACATCCACAAGATCGGCGAGAACTACGTCACCGTTCTCAATGACGACGGTCTCTCGAAGCTGCGCATTTCACAGCACTATCGGAACGCGCTGAAGAACGGCGCGGCGTCGCAGACCAAGGAGTACATCCAGGAGAAGCTGCGCAGCGCGGTGTGGCTGATCCGGTCGATCCACGGAACGCGCTCAAGAACGGCGCCGCGTCGCAGACCAAGGAGTACATCCAGGAGAAGCTGCGCAGCGCGGTGTGGCTGATCCGGTCGATCCACCAGCGGCAGCGGACGATCGTCAAGGTCACCGACTCGATCATCAAGTTCCAGCGAGAGTTTCTCGACAAGGGCATCGCGTTCCTCAAGCCCTTGATCCTGCGCGACGTGGCCGAGGACATCGGCATGCACGAGAGCACCGTTTCGCGCGTGACGACCAACAAGTACGTCCACACGCCGCAAGGCATCTACGAGCTGAAGTTCTTCTTCAACTCGTCGATCGCCCGCGTGGGCGGCGAGGACATCGCCAGCGAGGCGGTCAAGAACCAGATCAAGCAGATCGTTTCCGGCGAGCCCGGAGACAAGCCGTACAGCGATCAGAAGATAGTGGAAATCCTGCGGTCCCAGAACGTTGACATCGCACGGCGCACGGTCGCCAAATACAGGGAGGTCCTCGGAATCCTGCCGTCGAGCAAGCGCAAGCGGTTCTTTTAATCCACCCGTTCTGCCTCAGGGGGTTTCATCCATGCAGGTCAACATCACCTTCCGGAACATGTTCGCCACCGACGCACTGCGCAACCACGTGCAGGACAAGCTCGGCAAGGTGGTCGACAAGTACCTGGACAAGGTGACCGAGGCCCACGTCACGCTCTCGCTCGAGCGCTACCTGCACCACGCGGACGTCAACCTGCACGCGGGACATTTCCACGTGCGCGGGAAGGAAAAATCCGAGGACATGTACGCGTCGATCGACATGGCGATCGACAAGATCGAACGGCAGCTCAAGAAGCACAAGGAGCGGCTCAAGAACCACCGGCCGCAGCACGTCCACCAGCACGGGCCCGTGCGGGTGCGCTACGAGGTCTTCTCCACCAGGGACGAAGAGCTGGGCATGGCCCCCGAGGTGCTGCGCTCGGACGAGTTCCTCGCCAAGCCGATGAGCGTCGAAGAGGCGCTGATGCAGATGGATCTCTTGAACAACGATTTCCTCGTCTTCACCCGGCCGGAGTCCTCCGACGTCAACGTCATCTACCGGCGGAAGGACGGGAACTTCGGGCTGATCGCGCCCGGAGGACAGAGCGCGTTGGCGTCGCTGCCGGCCCCCCGTCGCGCTCAAGCAGCGAAATGAAGTAGAACGGTCGCGATGCGGATCGCGGAGTTCCTGCGGGAGGACCTGGTCTTTCCCGACCTCGCGGCAAGCGACAAGGCCGGCGCGCTCGGCGAGCTGTGCGCCGGGCTCGCCAAGGCCTACCCCGCGCTGAACACCGGCCGCCTGACGGAAGTGCTGCTCGAGCGCGAGAAGCTCGGGTCGACCGGCATCGGAGAGGGCGTGGCGATTCCGCACGGGAAGCTGCCGGGGATTCCGGGGCTGATCGCGGCGTTCGCGCGGTCGCAGCGGGGCGTCGACTTCGCGTCGATCGACGGGAAGCCGACGTTCCTCTTCTTCGTGCTCTTCGCGCCGGAGAACTCGGCCGGCCTGCATCTCAAAGCGCTGGCCCGGATCTCGCGCCTCTTCAAGCAGCCCCAGTTCCGCCAGTCGATCCAGTCCGCCGACGGCGCTCCGGCGATCTTCCGGCTGATCTCGGAAGAAGACGCCAAGTACTGAAAAGCAAAGTCGCGGTGCGCTTTTGAAGCTCAAGCTGTTTCCGGCTGCGGTCGCGGGCGCAGGAACAGCCAGGACGCGAAGGCGACGAGAGCCGTCGCGGCGCCGCAGACGAGAAACAGCTGGCGGATGCCGAGCCGGGTCGCGAGCCAGCCCGAGAGCAGAAGGCCGAGCACCTGGGCGAGCGAAAAGAGGGACATGAACGTGCTCGCGACGCGGCCCTGCATCGCGTGCGGCGTCTCGCGCTGCGAAAGCGTCTGCGCCGGCACGATCACGAATGCGATGCCGGCGCCGAGCAGGAACGTGCTCATCGCGGTGGTGGTCGCGTGACGGAAAGCGCCCAACAGCGCCGCGCCCGCCGCGATTCCGGCGAGGCCGCCGACGATCACCGAGACCATCGGCGAGTCCTTGAAGCGCCTCTGCATCAGCACCGTGCCGGCGATCAGGCCGACGCCGACCATCGACGAGATCGCGCCGTACAACATCGTCCCGGCATGCAGCGTGTCGCGGATGTAGATCGAGATCAGCGGGCTGAACGAGCTCATCATGAACATCGCGGCCGCCGAGGCGAGGAAGGCGAAGGTGAGCCCGCGGTGGGTGAAGATGAACCGGTTACCCTCGGCGAGGTCGTGGGTGATCGCCTTGACGGAACCCTGGTGACCGGCGGGCCGTTCGATGACGAGGCGCGAGACCATCGCCGCCGAGAAGGCGAAGCTCAAGCCGTCGCCGACGAAGCAGACGTTCTCGCCGAAGGCCGCGACGATCGCGCCCGCGATCGCCGGCGAGAGGATGCGCACCGCGTAAAACGCCTGTGAAAGTACAGCGTTGGCCGATAGCAGATCCTCGACCGGCACCAGCGTGCGCAGCGCGACCGACTGCGCCGGCCCGAAGAAGCTGGAGAAGAAACCGATCCCGACCATGAGCAATGCGATCGGCACGACGTCGTGCGCCCAGACCAGCGAGAGGGCGAGCACGGCGCGGATCAGGTCGCTCGCGATCATCACCCGCTTGACCTTCCAGCGATCGACCATCACTCCGGCGAAGGGCCCGACCAGCGCGAGCGGCGCCATCAGCGCCATGATCACCAGCGTCACGTCCTGCGGCGTCCCGTGCAGCTTGAACGTGATCCGCGCGATCACCGCGAACATCGCGAGGAAGTCGCCGAAGATGCTGACGAACTGCGCGATCCAGATGGTCCGGAACGCCGGCTGCTGGAGGACTTTGGGCACGCCGATCCATACCACACGTGCTACGCTTCACCGCGGATGGACTCGATCAAGATCGAGCAACTGATCAAGGACCAGGATTTCGATCTGCGGCTCGAGCTGCTCGCGGGCGACGGCGGGCTCGACCGGCGGGTGGTCAGCTCGCGGATCCAGAAACCGGGGCTCGCGCTGTCGGGCTTCACCGAGCACATCCACAAGGACCGGTTGCAGGTCTTCGGAAACACCGAGATCAGCTTTCTCGCGACATTGAAGCACGACGAGGCGATGAAGCGCGTGCGGGGGCTCTTCCAGCTCCCGATCGCGTGCCTGGTGGTGACCAAGAACCTGCCGGTCGAGGAGTGGATGAAGCGCGAGGCGGCCGATGCGCGCGTGCCGCTGCTCAGGACGTCGCACCTTTCCTCGACGTTCATCGACAACATCGAGCGGTTCCTGCAGGAGGCGCTGACCGCCTCGACGTCGGTCCACGGCGTCCTCATCGACGTGATCGGCGTCGGCGTCCTGATCCTCGGCAAGAGCGGGATCGGCAAGAGCGAGCTGGCGCTCGGCCTGGTCACGCGCGGACATCGCCTGGTCGCCGACGACATCGTCGACCTGAAGCGCCGGCAGGGCGGCAGCGTGTACGGGAGCGGCTCCGAAATCATCAAGCATCACATGGAGATACGCGGGATCGGCATCATCAACATCAAGGACCTCTTCGGCGTCTCGGCGGTGCGCGAGCGGAAGAAGGTCGAGATGGTGGTCGAGCTGGTCGAGTGGGACGACAAGGTCGAGTACGACCGGCTCGGCGTCGAGGAGCAAAAGTATACCATCCTCGACATCGACGTGCCCCTGCTGGTGATCCCGGTGCGGCCCGGTCGCAACCTGACTACGATCGTCGAAGTGGCCGCGCGCAACCACCTCCTCAAGCTGCAGGGGCACCACTCGGCGAAGGAATTCCAGGAGAAGCTCTCCAAGGAGATCGCGCAGGCCACGGTCACGCGCGGCATCGGCGACGAGGTCGAGTGAAGGCCGAGGAGAACAACCCGCCGCCGCGGGGCGCGGACACGCATCGGATCGTGCTGGTGACCGGGCTTTCCGGGGCGGGCAAATCGACCGCGACCAAGGCCTTGGAAGATCTCGGGTTTTTCTGCATCGACAATCTCCCCGTCATGCTCCTGCCCAAGCTGCTCGAGCTGGTCTCGCACGGCACCTCCGACGAGGTGCAGCGGCTGGCGATCGTGGTCGACGCGCGCGAAGGGCGCTTCCTCGAGTCGACGCCGGCCGCCCTCGACGAGGTGCGGCGCGAGGGCCATCAGCTCGAGGTCGTCTTTTTCGACTGCTCGGACGACGCTTTGTTGCGCCGGTTCTCCGAGACGCGGCGGCGCCATCCGCTGTCGCCGGACGGCAGCGTGCAGGAAGGGATCGCCCAGGAGCGCAAGCTGCTCTCGGCGCTGCGCGATCTGTCGGACCAGATCATCGACACCACGCGCATGAACGTGCACGAGCTGCGCGACGCGATCACCGCCCGCTTCGGCGGCCCCGGGCAGCAGAACGCGTTGAACGTCACGCTTCTAAGCTTCGGATTTCGCAACGGAATTCCACCGGCGAGCGACCTCGTTTTCGACGTCCGTTTTCTCCCGAACCCGTACTTCGTCGAGGGGCTCAAGGCGCATCCGGGGACCGATCCGCGCGTGGCGGCGTGGGTCCTCGAGCGGACGCAGACCGAGGAGTTCCTGGCGCACCTCGAGTCGATGCTGGCGTTCCTGATTCCGCAGTACCGCGCCGAAGGAAAGAGCTACCTCACGGTGGCCATCGGCTGCACCGGCGGCCGCCACCGCAGCGTCGTCCTCGCCGAGGAGCTCGGCAAGCGTTTGACGGAACATCACCGGGCGACGGTCAAGATCACGCACCGCGACGTCTTGAAGGTCTGATCCCTTCTTCGGTTCGCACTCGGCGTGACCCCGCCGCCCACCTTGGGGGGCGCCTCCTCAAACATGCATGAATCGCTTGCGGTTGGTTGCCCTGATGCCAACCCGAGGTGGCGATTCATGAACTCGTCGTCGCCCCCCAAGGCTGGGCCGGCCGGCTATTTCGCATCCGAATTTCTCTTCGACCAAAACGTACTGCTCAACCGTTGAACGGCTCCGTCAAATCAGCGTCGCAGACAGCCGGACGGCGTCACGCCGAGTACGAACCTAGGAGCTGCTGCGCTGGTTGCGGCGTTTCATCTCTTCGCGGGTGAAGAGGCCCTTCTCGACGCAGAGCTCGGCCAGGGAGCGCAGGACCAAGGCGCCTTTTTCCATCGAGGAGCGCAGGGCATCGATGGTCGACAGGTCGTCGGCCGTCAAGTCGTTGGTCGCGTTCGGGACGGCCTTGGGCGGAGGCGCGAGCAGCTCGTCGAGCGTCAACGGCGGCCAAGGCGATTCGGCCAGGTCGCGCTGCCGCATGCGCGGATCGCTCTTCGGCGGAATCGCGGTGACCGCCCTCGGCGTGCTGGTGTCGATCGGCGGAGCCGGCGTGTCCGACTCGCGGACCTCGATCGGCGCCTTTTTCCTGGGCCGCGACGGCATGTTCGCGGGCACTTCCACGCCGAGCTGCTTCGCCAGCCGCGAGAGGGGCGAGCTCTCGCCGGTGATGTCCTCGCTGACGTTCACCACCTCGAACTTCTCTTCCTCTCCGCCGTCCGCGGTCTCGATCGCGGGGAGCGCCACGTCGGCGACGCTCTCGCGCTTGTCGGTGCCGGCGTTGGGCGCGGAGTAGAGCGTGCGCACCGAGCGGAGGATCTCGGTCGGCCCCGCCACCGCCGGTCGAACCCGCTTCTGCGTGCGGCGGCGGACGAGCCCGAGCGCGTCCTGATCGGTGGGATCGGCCATCGCCAGCCAGAGGAGCTCGCCGTTCTCGCGCAGCGCGACCGGCAGGACGAAATGCGCCGCGCAGGAGCGGGCGTCGAGCAGCGCGATCGCGGCCGGCTCTGGAGGCGTCATCGAGAGGTCGATGCGCGGCAGCCCCAGCTCGACCGAGATCGCCCGCGCGATGGTCCCTTCGGTGGCGTAGCCGAGCTCGTTGACCATCTGCACGATGTGCCCGCCCGACCGCGAGCTGGCGCGGCTCATCACCGCGTCGTGCTGGCGCTCGTCGATGAGCTGAACCTTGACGAGCAGGTCGATGATCGACGCCACGTAGGGAAGTGTACTACTAGGCGCGCAGGATCGTCAGGTTCTCGACGGCGCCCGTCTGTTTCCCCTCCTGGGGCCGGTGCTCGCCGGAGGCCTCGGGCGGCGTGAGCTGGACGAGATATTCGCCGGTGAAGCACGCGTCGCAGAAGCTGCGCGGCTCGGCCTGGGCGGCTTCGTGCATCCCCTTCTGCGACAAATACCCCAGTGAATCCGCGGTGATGTACTTGGCGATCTCAGCCTCGGTGTGCGACGCGGCGATCAACTCGCTGCGCACCGGCGTGTCGATGCCGTAGTAGCAGGGCCAGCGGGTCGGCGGGGCGCTGATGCGCAGGTGCACTTCGCGCGCGCCGGCGTCGCGGATCATCTTGACGATCTTCCGCGAAGTCGTGCCGCGGACGATCGAGTCGTCGACCACCACCACCCGCTTGCCGCGGACGACGCCGGGGACCGGGTTGAGCTTGAGCTTAACGCCAAAGTGACGGATCGACTGCGAGGGCTCGATGAACGTCCGCCCCACGTAGTGGCTGCGGATGAGGCCCAGGTCGTACGGGATTCCGCTCTGTTCCGAGTAGCCGAGGGCGGCGGCCACGCCCGAATCGGGGACCGGGATCACGACGTCGGCCTCGACCGGCGCCTCGCGCGCGAGCTGCTTGCCCAGCGCCTTTCGGGTGGCGTAGACGCTGCGGCCGAAGACCTGCGAGTCCGGCCGGGCGAAGTAGATCAGCTCGAAGATGCACCTGCCGGATCGCTGCTTGGGCAGCGACTGGATGGTGCGCAGGCCGCGATCGTCGACCACCACCATCTCGCCGGGCTCGATCTCGCGGATGTATTCGGCCTCGATCAAGTCGAGCGCGCAGGTCTCGCTGGCGAAGACCGTCGCGCCGTTGCGCAGCTTGCCGAGCACCAGCGGCCGGAAGCCGAGCGGATCGCGGACGGCAACGACGCCTTTCTCGGTCAGGAACAACAGCGAGTACGCGCCGCGCACGGTGCTGAGCGCGCCGCGGATGCGCTCCTCGATGGTGCCCTGCGTCTGGTGCGCGAGCAGATGGACGACCACTTCCGTATCGGAAGAACCCTGGAAAAGCGCGCCCCTGGAGGCGAGCTCCTCGCGGAGCTCGTCGGCGTTGACCAGGTTGCCGTTGTGCGCGACCGCGATCTGGCCGGCGGTCGTGCGCGCGACCATCGGCTGAGCGTTGGCGAGGACCGACTGGCCGGCGGTCGAATAGCGGGTGTGCCCGATCGCCGAGGTGCCGGGCAGGCTGGCGATGGCCTGCTGGTCGAAGATGTCGGCGACCAGGCCCATCGCCTTGTGCAGGTGGATCTCGCGGCCGTCCCACGCCGCGATGCCCGCCGATTCCTGCCCGCGATGCTGCAGGGCGTGGATGCCGAGATACGACAGGTTGGCCGCTTCGGGGTGGCCAAAGATGCCGAACACGCCGCACTCGTCGTGGAACTTGTCGTCGCGCACCTGCATGAGATTGTATCAGATGCCATGGACGACAAAGAGGCGCGCATCGTCGCAGCGCGGTTGAAGCTCCGCGAGCGCTTCCTCGAGAAGACGAAGCAGCCGGGCCCTGCCGAGGGGCACGGACCGCCGAATCGGCACGGGATGCCTCGCGTGCCGGTCGGTCAGACCATCACCACCGGGTGGCCGGTGCTTGACCTCGGGCGCCAGCCGAACGTGAAGCTCTCCGACTGGGAGCTGATCGTCGACGGCGCGGTCGAGGAGCCCTTGAAGCTGTCGTTCAAGCAGTTCATGGAGCTGCCGCAGATCGAGGACGTGAGCGACTTCCACTGCGTCACCACCTGGTCGAAGATGGACGTGCCGTGGGAGGGCGTGCAGCTCTCGACGGTGATCGCGCTGGCGCGGCCCAGGCCAGAGGCGACGCATGTGATGACCTATGCGTATGACGGCTACACCACGAACTTGCCGCTGGAGGAGGCGCTGAAGGACGATGTCCTTCTCGTGCACACCGCGGAGGGCAAGCCGCTGCCGGCCGAGCACGGCGGGCCGGTGCGGATCGTCACGCCGCAACTCTATGCCTGGAAGGGGGCGAAGTGGATCCATCGCATCGAGATCTTGACGCGCGACCGGCTCGGATACTGGGAGCTGCGCGGGTATTCAAACACCGCACATCCCTGGGAAAACGACCGCTATTCGTGAAAATCGGCCTTCGCGTCTTCGCGCCTTCGCGGTGCGCTGTTGCAGTGGCTCTTTTGCTCTCTTCTCGGGCTCATGCCGCCGCCCGGCAGAACGTGCTCGAGTACGTGCACGAGAAGCTGCACGGCGAGAGCCCGGCGGTCGAGGCGGCGATCAAGGAGCGGTTCGCGAACTACGGGTTCAACGTCGTCAAGCCGGACAAACCGGAGGACGCGCAGACGCTGATGCACGTCGTCTCCGAGGGGCTGCTCGACAACGCCGCGCCGGAGAGGATCGCGGAGGTCGGCTTCGCGGCGTACCAGGCGATCTGGCGCGGGGCGCCCGCCGATGCGGTCGACGGGATCGCGCTGTACGGGTACCAGAAGAAGATTCCGGCGGATTCGATCGCGGCCTGGGCGAACGGGTACCGCGAGGGCGTGGCGGCGGGCGTACCGGGCGAAGTGATGGCTGACGCGATCCACGAGGCGATGGCGCACAACTGGCCGGATTCGACCTTCAACATCGTCAAGTGGGCGCTCGTCTCCGCGGCGAAATCCCGTTGGGATACGCGGAATTATGCGGCGCATCTCTTGCTCGCGATGAGGAAGGACCCGGCCCATCCGGGGTCGTTGCAGTCGTCGCTGCGGGCGAAGTTCAGCTCGGGGAAGCCGCCGCCGAAGCCGGAGTACACGGGGGCGTTCACGGTGGACGTCGCGCCGCCGCCGAAAGTCGTCGTCAAGCCGCGCGAGAAGGAGAAGGAGAAGGCGAAGGCGGACGAGAAGGAAAAGGAAAACGAGAAGGAAAAGGTAGTGATGCCGGGGGAGCCGCAGATCTGGCCGGGGCTCTTGCAGGCGGCGCGCAGCTACATCGGGACGCCCTATGTATGGGGAGGGCTCACCCATCGCGGGATCGACTGCTCGGGGCTGACGATGACCTCGTATCGCGAGGTTTCGATCGGGATTCCGCGGGTCTCGAAAGAGCAGTGGCGGACCGGCGCGTCGGTCGAGAAGCTGCGCGACGGCGACCTCGTCTTCTTCGACACGCTCGGCAACGGCGTCTCGCACGTCGGGATGGTGATCGACGCGCAGCGAAAGAAGATCATCCACGCCAGCTCGTCGCACGGAGTGATCGAAGCGGACCTCGCCGACAAATGGTTCCAGCAGCGGTATCTCGGCGCGCGGCGGGTGGTTCGCTGAAGAAGGCGCTCTTCATCGTCGCGCTGCTGGTGGTCGCGTTCTGCGCGATTCCGCTGCCCGTCCCGGGCGGCGAGAAGCGGCAGTCCTGGCAGGTGAGCGGGACCGGGCCGCTGCGGGCGGGTGCGGCGCGGGTGCGGATCGAGCTGCCCGAGCACCCGATCCTCGCCGGGTACGCCGGCCATCGCCGCGCGCGGGACACATCGCAGCCCGTCTACGCGCGGGCGATCGCGATCGAGGCCGGGACGGCGCGGACGTTCGTCGCGTCGATCGATACGCTCCTGATCCCGCCGCGGTTCTGGAAGCCGGACGTCTGCGGGATGGTCGCTGCCACCCACACCCACACCGGTCCCGGAGGACTGTGGGACAACCTCGCCGCCGGCTGGTTCGGGGCGGGGGAGCCGGACGAAACGCAGCGGTGGGCGGTCAAGCGCGCGCTGGACGAGGCCGTACGGCAGGCGGAAGCAGCGCTCGGGCCGGCCGAGCTGCAGATGGGGCGCGAGCTGTGGCCGCAGGGGCCGGCGCAGGTGCGGAGCGGGGGGCCGATCGACCCCGAGCTGGCCGCGGTCAGGCTGCGGCGGCCGTCGGGACGGACGATCGCGACGCTGGTCGTCTACGCGATGCATCCGACCAGCGCCGACCACGACGTGCTGTCGGCGGACTGGCCGGGGCAGCTCGACGATGCCGGCGCGCCGACGATCGTCCTGCAGGGTGCCGTCGGCAACACGACTTGGCCGCGCACCTCGTCGCTCGCCCAGCCGATCGCGGTGAAGATCGAGGAGCTGCTCGAGGATGCGCCCTGGCTGAGCGAAGCGCCGATCGAGTGCTTCGCGAGCGAGGTGAGCGCGAAGCCGCAGGCGAGCCGGCGGGTGCCGCTCGGATTGCGGACGGCGGTCACCAACCTGTTTGGCCTGGCATTCGAGAAGACGGCGGTCCAGGCCCGGCTGCGGCTCGGGCCGGTGACGCTGCTCGGCGTGCCGGGCGAGCCGGTGGGAGAGCTGGGCCTCAGGGCGCGGCCGAACGTGGTGGTCGGGCTCGCCGGCGGGTACCTCGGCTACGTCGAGACGCCGGATCGTTGGGAGGCGGGCGGCGGCGAATCCGCGAAAACGTACTTCGGACCGGGACTCGCCCACACGCTCGGCCTCTGGCCGCAGTAGATTGCGCGCCCCATGGAGCCGGTGATTCGGATTGCGGACGAGGTGGCGATGGCGCTGCGCGAGCGCAAGCCGGTCGTGGCGCTGGAGACGAGCGTGGTCGCGCAGGGGTTGCCGCCGCCGGCGAACCTCGAGGCGGCCCGGCGATGCGCGAAGGCGGTGCGCAGCGCGGCCGCGGTGCCGGCGGCGATCGGACTGATCGGCGGCGCCATCGTGGTCGGGCTCTCCGACGCGGAGCTGGAGCGGCTCGGCGACCCGGGCCGCAAGCCCGCCAAGGCGGGCGCGCGCGATCTGGCCGGCCTCTGCGCCCACAGGCGCGATGCGGGGACGACCGTGTCGGCGACCTGTGCGATCGCAGATCGTGTGGGAATTCGCGTATTTGCGACCGGCGGGATCGGAGGTGTGCACCGGCGGATAGATCCCCTCGGGCCCGCGGACGTCTCCGCCGACCTGGCGGAGATCGCGCGCAGGCGCGTCTGCGTGGTCTGCGCGGGGCCGAAGGCGATCCTCGACGTCGCGGCGACGTTCGAGACGCTGGAGACGCTCGGCGTGCCGGTGTGGTGCTTTCGCGGCGACGAGCTGCCGGCGTTCTACTCCAGCAGCGGCCTCAAGGCCGAGCAGTCGTTCTTCGAGCCGGAGGGCGTGGTGCGCGCGCTGCGGGCGCACTGGGACGCGCTGGAATCGTCGACCGGCGTGGTGGTCGCGGTCCAGCCGCCGATCGCGTTGCCGC
>JAIVGS010000080.1 GCA_020201435.1 Myxococcales bacterium | reverse complement strand
CGCCTGCGGCGCTCGTACTGGGACTGGGCGCCGATGCTGGAGGCCAACGAGAACGGTTTTTTCCCGTACACGCCCGCGACGAACCTGCTCTTCGGCCTGCGCGAGTCGCTTGCGATGCTCGAGGAAGAGGGCCTCACCAACGTCTTCCAGCGCCACGAAAGGCATGCCGGAGCCACGCGGGCAGCAGTTCGGGCGTGGGGGCTCGAGATCAACTGCGCCGACGATCGCGAGCACTCGGCGTCGCTGACCGCGATCCGGATGCCTGCCGGCCACGACGCCGATCGCCTGCGCGCGGTGATCCTCGATCGCTTCGACATGTCGCTCGGTCAGGGCCTCGGCAAGCTCAAGGGGCGAATCTTCCGCATCGGCCATCTCGGCTCGTTCAACGACCTGACCCTCTGCGGCACGCTCGCCGGCGTCGAGATGGGCCTCGCGCTCGCCCGCGTCCCGCACCAGGCCGGCGGCGTCCGCGCCGCGATGGACGTCCTAACCGCCGTAAAAAACGTGGACCAGCAGAAGTGACACGGCCGGGATGTAGGTCACGAGCATCAGCACCAGCAGCAGCACGGCGATGAACCAGACGTTGACCTTGGTCACCTCCCACATGTCCGCCTTGGCGATCGAGCACGCCACGGTGAGCACGCTCGCGACCGGCGGCGTCTGCTGGCCGATGCCGAGGTTGACGGTGACGAGGATTCCGAACTGCACCGGATCGATCCCGACCGCCGTCACCAGCGGCATCACCACCGGGACCACGAGGATGATCGCCGCCGCCGAGTGAAGGAAGAACCCGAGCAGCAGAAAGACGACGTTGAGCAGCGCCAGCACGACCCACTTGCCGCCCCCGAGCGCGCCGGCCGCGACCGCGAGCTTCTGCGGGGCCTGGATCTCGGTGAGGTGCACGCCGAGCAGCGCGGAAGCGGCAACCAGCAGCATCACCACCGCCGTTTGAACCGCGCCATCGACGATCGCGATGTACAGGTCCTTCCAGTGCAGCTCGCGGTAGATGACGCCGCCGATGAAGATCGCCGCCAGCACAGCCAGCGCCGCGCCCTCGGTGGCGGTGACCACGCCGCCGAAGATGCCGCCGAGGATGATCGCCGGCAGGACCAGCGCCCAGGAGGCATCTTTCAAGGCGGGCCAGACGTTCGCCAGCCGGAACTTCTGCTCGACGGGGAAGTCATACCGGCGCGCGAACCAGTAGGCGATGACCATCATCAACAGGCCGCCGACGACGCCGGGGATGATGCCGGCGACGAAAAGCTTCACCACCGAAGTATCGGCCATCGCCGCGTAGAGGATCATCGGGATCGACGGCGGGATGATCACCGCCAGCGTCGCCGAGGACGAGAGCACGGCTGCGGAGAACTCCTTGGTGTAACCCTTGCTCTTCATCGCCGGAATCAGGATCGACCCCAGCGCGGCCGCGTCGGCGACGGCCGAGCCGGAGATTTCGGCGAAGAACATCGAGGTGACGATCGTCACCTGCGCGAGCGCGCCGCGGACGAAGCCGAGCAGGGCGGAGGAGAGCGCGATCAGCCGCCGCGAAATGCCCGACGCATTCATGATCGCGCCGGCGAGCACGAACAACGGAATGGCGATCAGCGGAAAGCTGGTGGCGCCCGTGTACATCACGATCGGCACGTTCGGGAGAGCGGCCAGGCCGCCGACCTGGAGGATCGCCACCAGCGCGACGACGGCCAAAGCGATCGCGATCGGCACGTTGAGCAGCACCAGCGCGATCACCGCGCCGAACAGGACGACGATGGCCATCAGTGCGTCAGCTCCTTCTCCGCGGCCGGCCCGCCCGAGCGGATCTGATCGGGCAGCGCGAAGAGCTCGGCGACGATGAACAACACCGCGCCGATCGGGATCACCGACTGCGTGACGCGCACCGGGACGTCGACCGTGACCAGCGTCTCGCCGCCGAGCGGACCGAGCACCCGCACGCCTTCCCAGGCGAGCAGCAGGAAGAACCCGATCACGGCGATCTCGCGCACCACCAGCGCGGCGATGCGCCAGCCGCGGGGCAGCGCGTTGGCGAGCCCGGGGAAGCCGATGTGCGAACGCTTCAGCGCCGCGAGCGCGCTGGCGTAGTACGTCAGCCAGACGAGCAGGACCGAGGCGACCTCGTCGTACCAGGCCAGCGGTCGACCGCCCATGCGAAAGGCAATGCCGACCAGCACCTCGACGGCGAGCACGACCATCAGGGCGACCGAGATCAGCTCGTAGAGCCGCTCGAGCCGCCGCCGCCAGGCGATCACTTCGACGAGCCGAGCGCGAGCGCCTTCTCGATCATCGCCTTGCCCTCGGGGACCTCGGCGGAGAACTCGTCGTAGACCGGCTTGCTCGCGGCCAGGAAGGCTTTTTTGTCGGCCTGGTTCACCTTCAGGCCCGCCGCCTTGAGCTTGCCGACGAGGTCCTCGTCCATCTTCGCGCCGTTCTCGTAGACGTACGGCTGGGTCTCGCGCGCGGCGTCCTCGACCGCCTTGCGCACTTCCGCGGGCAGCGCGTTCCACTTCGCGGGCGAGGTGACCACGTATGCGGGCGTGTAGACGTGATCGGTCATCGAAAGGAATTTCTGCACCTCCTGGAACTTGGAGGTGAAGATCTGCGTGAGCGGGTTCTCCTCGCCATCCATCACGCCGGTCTGCAGCGCGACGAATACCTCGGACAGGCCCATCGCCGATGGGCTCGCACCGTACGCCTGGAACATCTTCACCCGCCACTTGCCCTTGGGGACGCGCAGCTTGATGCCTTTCAGATCGGCAGGGACCTGGATTGGCTTCACGTTGTTGGTGATCTGCCGGAAGCCGTTCTCCCAGACCGCTATCATCTTGTAACCGCGGCCCTCGGCGAGCGGCGCGAGCGTCGGCCAGACGATCTCCTTCTCGATCCGCTTCATGTGCTCGCGGTCCTTCACCAGGTACGGCATCTCGAAGAGGCCGAACGCCGGCACGACCGACGACATCACCGTCGAGGGCAGCGCGAAGTCGAGCGTCCCGAGCTTGACCTTCTGCAGCATCTCGGTGTCGTCGCCGAGCTGGCTCGAGCCGTAGAGCTGGACCGCGACCTTGCCCTTCAGCTTCTGCTCGACCCGCCGCGCGAACTCCCGCGCCGAGACGTCGAAGAGCGAGCCCGGCGAGCCGACGTGTCCGAGCTTGAGCTCGATCGGCTGCGCGACTGCGGGGAAGCTACCGACCAACAGCGCGAACGCGGCTGCGAAGGTTCTCATGCCTGCCCCCAGACTTGAGCCGGCCGGAGTCTATCCGCCGCGACGCGATTGCTGTCAAACGGGCGCGACTACATCAGCTCGATCTTCACGTACCGGATCATGTCCGGCAGGTTGATCACGCCCAGCGCGATCACCAGCGCGAGAGCGGCGCGGCGCACGAAATAGCCAGTGAGAACGTCGCTTCCCAGCACCCGGCGAATCGTCGACTTCTTGCGGAACAGCGTCATCTCTTCTCCCTCCTTGCGGGATCAAGATGTGCACAGGCGGTCAGAGAAGCTCCACCTCGTCCGGCCGGTAGTAGTGGAAGCGGCCGTGCAAGCGGTTCAACTCGGCGGCAGGGTCGCCGTCGATGGTGACGGCGAGGTATTCGGTGCCGTCCACGTCGTGCCGCACCGACTCCACGGTTGCGGACCGGCCCGCGTAGAGCAGGTCCTGCGCGTCGGTGCGGCGCGCTCCCGGACGGAGCAGGACCCGCATGCCCGGGGCGATCTTCGGCACCATCTCGCCGCCGCTCAGGCCGCGCAGCGCGCCATGCAGGCGACGCAGCACTTCCGGCGCCAGACCGTCGACCTGATCCACCAGCGCCGCCGCGCGCGGATCGGTCGCCCGCGCCTCGCGCTTCTCGCTCTCGGTCAACGTCATCGTGCGCAGGGTGAGGATCTCGTCGATCTCGGTGTTGTCGAAGATGTTCCCCGCGCTCTCGGGAGCGATCGCGGCATGATCGTAGAGGATGATCGGCGCGCAAAGGAGGACGTCGCGCGTGCCGGGCTCGCCCGCGAGCACCGGCCACAGGCGAACGCTCCTGCACGAGGTGGCCGCGGCCTTCGCCCAATCGGGCGGATCGAGGAGCGAATGGAACGCGCCGCCGAGCAGCACGTGCATCGCGATCAGCGAGCCCCGCAGGGCCTCGTCGCGCGGCGCATCGGCATCGGCGCACGGCGTGTGGTTCTCGATTCGCACTGTCAGCCGCGATAACGGGTATCCGGCATCGATGCGCTCGCGCTTCACGTCGATCGACCCCCGCAGCGGCAGCCACTTGCGCCGCACGCGTCCGAGCAGCTCGCCTCCGTCGCCGCGCACGTCTTCGACGCTTTCTCCTCCGGGGAGCTCGAAGAGCCGCGTGGTGTCGGAAAAGTCGATCTCGCGCAGCTGGCCCTCGTCCCACGAGACCAGCAGCCGGCCCTGCGCATCGAGCGACTCGACCGCGCGGCCGTCGGGCGTCTCGACGGTGCGTGACAGCGCCTGGAGAAAACGGAGCCGTCCCTCGACGCGCGCGTCTCCGTCGACCAGCACCTGCGTCTCCGCCCACCACTCCTCGCAACCTCCCGCTTCGCTCCACTCGCGCGGCGCGAGCACGCCGAAGGACCAGCGGAACCGGTTCTTCGCCGCCGACGCGCGATACGGATAGAGCACGTACCCCTCGAGCAAAACGGCGTCGGCGAGCCTGCGCGCGCGCTCGAAGCTCATGCGCACCTCCGCTCGAGATCGGCGAAGAACGCGTCCATCTCCCGGCGCACGTCGTCACCGCCGTCGAACCCGCGCCAGTGGGTGCGGCAGACCGCGACCAGCCGGTAGCAGACGTCGATCGGCGCGACGAACGACTCGAGGCCGGCCTCGCCCCGGCGGCCGCGCACGAGCAGCGCCTCGACGTCGGGCTCCGGCTCGCGCGGCAACGACGCTTCCCGCGCGAATCGCTCCCAGCTTTCGGCGGCAATCTCCGACTCGATCGGCCCGGCGACGCTCGGATAGCAGGCGACGCGCTGGCGGAGCGTGGAATTGAAGAAGACGAACGCGAGGCGCACGGGAATTCCCAACAAGCTCCACTTCTCGTCGGACAGCGTCAGGCCGCGCACGGCTGCGTCCGGCACGCTGCGGAACCGTGCTTGCGGCCGATCGAACAGCAGCGCGCAGGCGTGGCAGGAGCAGAGGATCGATCGCTTCTCGAGATCGACGAGATGGCGGTGTCCCTCCGGGACCGCGACACCGCACATCTCGCAGCTCTCGCGCGGCGGCGGCGGCGCGCTCTCGCGCACGTAGCGGCGCAGCGCGGACAGGGTCACGGCGAAATGCGCAGCGGAACCAATGCTTCCGCGGCGCCCTCGATCTCGACCCGCTGCAACTCCGGAGCGGCGTCCTCGACCGCGCGCCGCAGCGCCGGCTGGAGCGCCTCGACGCCGGCGAATCGCACCCGCGCCACCTCGCCCTCGACCGCGATCAACTCCGCGCGCGCGCCGCGCGCATCCAGGAACGGCTTCAGCTCGTCGAGGGCGCGCAGCACCCGCTCGCGCGCCGGCGCCGGATGCAGCCCGTGGAGGAGCAGCAGGCTCGAGACCAGCTCGTCGCGCGTCGCTTGCACGTCGAAGTCGCCGCCGGCGCGCGCCAGCGTGAGCAGCCGGGAGAGTCCCTCGCCGTAGAGCGCGAGCAGCCGTTTCATCAGCTCCTCGACCCGCTCCCACGCGGGACCGGGTGACAGATCGCGAATCTCGTCGAGCAGCTGCTGGATGCGCCCGCTCTCGGCCTGGTGGTCCATGCGCGAAACCGTACTCCGGCGGGGGTCGGATGCCAGCGCGCTCCGCCACATCCGTTTGAGGTCAAACGAAAGGGGATCACTACGCATTGAAGACGTCAGCGGCGGGCGCAATTTGCCGCGCACGCATTGCGGAGGTCATCAATGCCCTTGCTCGATCCGCCGCGTCCACTGAGCGAATTGCACGTCCTCTGGATCTCCGAAGGCATGAGCTGCGACGGAGATTCGGTCTCGATCACCGCGTCCTCGCAGCCCGGTATCGAGGACATCGTCAACGGCGTGATCCCCAACATCCCCAAGGTGCACCTGCACAACAAGGTGCTGGCGTTCAGCCTGGGCGGCGAGGACTTCCTCAAGCCGTTCCGCGCCGCCGCGAGAGGAGAGCTGAAGCCGTTCGTGCTGGTGATCGAAGGGTCGATCCCCAACGAAAAAGTGAAGACGCAAGGGTACTGGAGCGGCATGGGCAACAACGCGCAGGGCCAGCCGATCACGGTGCCGGAATGGATCGACATGCTGGCCCCGAAGGCGTGGGGTGTGATCGCGGTCGGCACCTGCGCGACCTACGGCGGCATCCACGCGATGGCCGGCAACCCGACGGGCTGCATGGGCCTCAACGACTATCTCGGCAAGACGTTCATCTCGGCAGGCGGCCTTCCGGTGGTGAACATCCCCGGCTGTCCGGTCCAGCCAGACAACTTCATGGACACCTTCGTCTGGCTCCTGCGGATGGCCGCGGGCAAGGCGCCGCTGATCCCGCTCGACGATCTCTTCCGCCCCACCTGGCTCTTCGGCAAGACGGTGCACGAAGGCTGCGACCGCGCCGGCTACTACGAGCAGGCCGACTTCGCCAAGGATTACAACTCGCCCAAGTGCCAGGTGAAGGTCGGCTGCTGGGGACCGGTGGTGAACTGCAACGTCCCCAAGCGCGGCTGGATGAACTACATCGGCGGCTGCCCGAACGTGGGCGGCATCTGCATCGGCTGCACGATGCCGGGCTTTCCCGACAAGTTCATGCCCTTCATGGACGAGCCGCCGGGCGGGTCGGTCTCGTCGGCGCTGAACAAGCCGTACGGCCTCTTGATCCGCAAGCTGCGCGCGATCACCAACGGCACCGTCAACCGCGAGCCGAAGTGGCGCAAGCCGACGGAGGCCCTCACTACCGGATACGACCCGCGCTGGACCGCGCACTGAGGAGAGCCATGGCGGAAGCAATCAAGACCGATCGCAAGCTGACCGAGATGGCGTGGGACCCGGTGACGCGGATCATCGGCAACCTCGGCATCTACACCAAGATCGACTTCGAGAACCGCGAGGTCGTCGAGTGCCGCAGCACCTCCTCGCTCTTCCGCGGCTACTCGGTCTTCATGAAAGGCAAGGACCCGCGCGACGCCGGCTTCATCACCAGCCGCATCTGCGGCATCTGCGGCGACAACCACACCACCTGCTCGATCTACGCGCAGAACATGGCGTACGGGATCAAGAACCCCGTCCTCGCCGAGATGATCATCAACCTCGGCGAAGCGGCCGAGTACATGTTCGACCACGCGATCTTCCAGGACAACCTCGTGTTCGTCGACTTCTGCGAGCAGATGGTGCGGGAGACGAACCCGGCCGTGCTGGCGAAAGCGGAGAAGACGCCGGCGCCGCACGCCGACATCCACGGGCATCGGACCATCGCCGACATCATGCGCTCGTACAATCCGTTCACCGGGCGCATGTACGTCGAGGCGCTGCAGCAGAGCCGCATCACCCGCGAGATGTTCTGCCTGATGGAAGGGCGGCACGTGCACCCCTCGACGATCTATCCGGGCGGAGTCGGAACGGTCGCCACGCCGCAGATCTTCGTCGAGTACCAGTCGCGGCTCCTGCGGTTCATCGACTTCGCCAAGCGGCTGGTGCCGCTCAACGACGACCTTCTCGACTTCTTCCTCGAGGCGCTGCCCGGATACGACAAGGTCGGCAACCGGCGCGTGCTGCTCGGCTGCTGGGGCGCGTTCCAGGATCCCGACGTCGTCGACTACAAGTACGAGAACATGACGAAATGGGGGAGGGCGATGTACGTCACCCCCGGCGTCGTCGTCGACGGCAAGCTGGTGACGACCGATCTGGTCGAGATCAACCTCGGCCTGCGCATCCTGCTCGGCAACAGCTACTACGAGGACTGGGAAAACGAGATCACCTTCGTCGACAAGGACCCGCTCGGGAACCCGGTCGACAAGCGCCACCCGTGGAACCAGACCACCATTCCCAAGCCGCAGAAGCGCGATCTCGAGAAGGGTCCGTACAGCTGGGTGATGAGCCCGCGCTGGTTCGACAAGCGCACCAACGCACACCTCGCGCTCGACACCGGAGGTGGGCCGCTGGCGCGGCTGTGGGTGACGGCGCTGGCGGGCCTGGTCAACACGCCGGTCGTCAAGTCGACGGGGCGGAGCGTGCAGATCACGTTGCCGAAGACGGCCAACTTCCCCGAGCAGCAACTGGAGTGGAAGATCCCGAAATACGCGAACACCATCGAGCGCGATCGGGCCCGCGCGTATTTCCTCGCCTACGCCGCGGCGCTGGCGCCGTGGTTCATCGAGGCGGCGCTGCAGCGGTTGCAGACCGGCGACGTCAAGACGTTCACCGACTTCAAGCTGCCGGACGAGGCGATCGGCTGCGGCTTCCACGAAGCCGTCCGCGGCGTGTTGTCGCACCACCTGGTGATCCGCAAGAAGAAGATCGCCAACTACCACCCGTATCCGCCCACGCCCTGGAACGCGAGCCCGCGCGATCGCTTCGGCACGCCCGGACCGTACGAGGACGCGGTGCAGGGACTCCACCTTTTCGAGGAAAACGGCCCCGACAAGTTCAAGGGCATCGACATCATGCGGACAGTGCGCAGCTTTGATCCGTGCCTGCCCTGCGGAGTGCACATGTACCTGGGGAACGGGCGGGAGATCGAGCGGGTGCACTCTCCCATGCTGGGGTTCAACAGATGAAGATGAAGCTGATTTCCAACGTGAAGGTCGGGAAAGCGAAGGCGAAACCGGATACGCCGACGCATGTGCCGTGGGTTCGCGAGGGGAACAAGAAGCACAGCACGCGGCTGAGCCCCGGGCTTCACGTCAAGGACGACAAGGTGACGGCGACGGCCAGGCGCTCGACCGGTGTGAATTCGCTGTTCCGCAACTCGATCGTGCCAGGGGCGCCGCGGCTCACGCCGATGTAGGACGGTCGCGCAGGAAGCCGTACCAGGCGCCGAGGCCGTCGCCGCGCGTCGCCGAGACGTGCAGGAGGCGCGCGCGCGGGTTGACCTCGCGCAGCGCGGCGGCGAAGCGGTCGGCGTCGAACGGGACGTGCTCGAGCAGATCGATCTTGTTGAGCAGCACCAGGTTCGCGGCGCGGAACATGTGCGGATACTTGTACGGCTTGTCGTCGCCTTCGGTGACCGAGGCGACCAGCACCTTCGCCGACTCGCCGAGATCGAAGAGCGCGGGGCAGACGAGGTTGCCGACGTTCTCGATGAAGACGGTGCTGTCGCGCTCGGGATCGAGATCTTCCAGTGCGTGCGCCACCATGTGCGCGTCGAGGTGACAGCCGGCTCCCGTGTTGATCTGCACCGCGCGCGCGCCGGCGGCTCGGATCCGCTGTGTGTCACGGTCGGTGGCCTGATCGCCTTCGATCACGGTGGCGGGGAGGCCGGCCTCGCGGACGGTGCGCTCGAGCAGCGTCGTCTTTCCCGAGCCGGGCGAGCTCACCAGATTGAACGCGGTCACGCCGCGGGCGCGAAGCCAGCCGCGATTCTCGGCGGCGAGGCGATCGTTTTTCTGCAGGACGTCCTGCTCGACTTTCACGACGTGGTCATCGTCGTGGTGGTGATGGTGTTCGCCGTCGCATCCGCAAGTGGCGCACATGTCAGCTCCTTGATTCGCAGCTCTTCGCCCGAGAGCCAGTCCAGATCGCTGCAGCCGCAGGCGCACCGGCCGTACGGCCTTTCGAGCTCGACGCTTCCGCCGCAGCTTCGGCAGCGCGCGCGGCCGGGCACTTCGACGATCTGAAGCTCCGCGCCGGCCGCCGGTGTGCCTTCGCTGACGGCCTCGAAACAGAACCGCAGCGCGTCGGGAAGCACGGCAGCGAGCTTTCCGACCTCGAGGACGATGCGTGAGATCCGCGCGCCGCCGCTTCGCTCGGCCGCGATCTCGATCACCTGCTGCGCGATGCCCAGCTCGTGCATCAGGACAGCTCCCTCGCCAGCTTTTCCACCAGAGCGCAAGCCGGATCGATCGCGGCGCTCACTGCGGGTGAAAGGCCCATTTCCATCTCCGCCGCGGCGGCCGGCTCGCATCCCACGACGCGCAGCGTTTTTGGCGTCGGCCCGATCTCCTGCGCCATCGCCAGCACGCGCACCGGGTGCATGGCATGCGGATCGGGCGCTTGCACGGTCGCGATCTGGTCCGGCTCGACGACGTAGAGCGTCCCCGGCTCGCCGCCGCGCGGCAGGGCGTCGACGAGGATCGCCGCGTCCCACCCGTCGAGCAGCGCATAGGTCAGGTCGAGCCCGCGGATGCCGAAGTCGCGCACTTCGACGCCCGCCGGCAGCGCGCGCCGCGCGAGCCGTCGCGAGACTTCGGGCCCGAAGCCGTCGTCGCCGAAGAAGACGTTGCCGATGCCGGCGATGAGGACGCGGCGCGCCATCAGCAGATCCGCGGGAGCTGTTCGCCCGAGAGCATGGGAAGAACGCGCTCGCCGCCCACGACTGATCGCACGGTCACGTAACCGGCATGCGCGGAGACGACGCGACCGACGATCGCCGCGTCGCGTCCGAGCGGATGCGTCTTCAGCGCGGCGAGCGCGGCCTCGGCCTGCTCCGGTGGAACGGCGGCCATCAGCCGTCCTTCGCAGGCGACGTACAACGGGTCGAGCCCGAGCATCTCGCAGGCGGCACGCACCTCGGGCTTGAGCGGAATCGCCGGCTCGTCGAGCTCGACGCCGACGCGCGACGCCTCGCACAGCTCGTTCAGCGCGCTGGAAAGGCCTCCGCGGGTGGGATCGCGCATGCAGCGCGTACCCGGCGCGCCAGCGAGCAAGGCCTGGGCGAGTCCGGTCAGCGGCGCGCAATCGCTCTGGAGCGGCGTGTCGAATTCGATCCCTTCGCGCACCGAGAGGATCGCGATTCCGTGATCGCCGAGCGTCCCGGAGACGAGGATGCGATCGCCGGGACGGGCGGCGCCGATCGACAGCGAGATCTCGGGAGGAACCTCGCCTACCGCGGTTGTGGAGATGAAGATCTGATCTCCCTTCCCGCGATCGACGACCTTGGTGTCGCCGGTGACGAGCTGCACTTCGCACTCGGCGCATGCGGCCCGCATCGACGCGACGACGCGGACCAGGTCCTCGATCGACAACCCCTCTTCGAGCACGAACGCCGCCGCGATGTACCGCGGCCGCGCGCCGCCGCCGGCGAGGTCGTTGACGCTGCGGTGATCGCCAGCTTCCCGATGTCGCCGCCGGGAAAGAAAATTGGTTTGACCACGAACGAATCGGTCGTGATCGCGAGGCGGCCGCCGGCGAACGGCAGCGT
>JAIVGS010000257.1 GCA_020201435.1 Myxococcales bacterium | reverse complement strand
TCGCCGAGAGCTCGACCTTCACGCCCGACTCCAGGAGCACCTGGTACCACCCGGGCGCCGCGCTCTCGTTGACGTGCGCGAAGTGGACGGCATAGGTGCGATCCTTCTCGTCCGCGGACGGAGAGGATTCGATCGGCCCGACCCAGGGCAGGAACGGCACGTCGCCAGAGGCGCCACGGCAGCCGGTTCCGGAGAGGTGCGTCAGGCTGAACCCGCGGATGCGCAGCGCGTCCCACGCGTATCCACCGGGCGCCGGAACGCGCGTCGCATCGCCGCGGGTCGTCTCGGGACTCCACGCGACCATTCCGAACGGCATCACCGCGCCGGGAAAGGTGTTGCCGCCGTTGGACGAGCCGATGCGCGGATCGACGAACGCAGCCGGATCCGCGCCGAGTAAAATCGCGAGCAGGATCAGCATTCGCGAACCCTACCCGAGTGGCGCGCGCAATGCGCTTCCGATAGCGTCGCCCGATGCGATTGCGCACGCTGCCGGTCTTTCTCACCTTCTTCGTCATGGGCGTCGCCGACGCGATGGGTCCCATGGCCGAAGCGGTCCGGCGCAGCTTCCGGCTCAGCAACGTGCTCTCCACGCTCCTGCCGTTCTTCGTCTTCGTCGCCTTCGCGGTCTTCAGCGTGCCGGGCGGCGTCCTCGGCGCGCGCATCGGCAAGCGGCGGCTTCTGCTGCTCGGACTCGGCATCAGCGCCGTCGCCGTGTTCGTGCCTGCGGTACACGCTCCTGAATTCGCCCTGCTGCTCGCGTGCATCTTCGCGCTCGGCATCGGCACGACGTTCCTGCAGGTCGCGGGAAATCCGATCATGCGCGACGTCAGCAGCGAAGGCGCCTATGCGCGCAACCTCACCTTCGCACAGTTCATCAAGGGCGCCGGCAGCGCGTCGTCGAGCTATCTGGTCGGCGCCACCGCGCTGATCCCCGCGCTCTCCGCGATGGGCTGGCGCAGCTCGTTTCCGATCTTCGCCGTCCTCATGATCGCCGCTTTCGCCGCCGTGCTCGCGCTGCGCGTCGAAGAGACGCGCGATCCATCGCCGCCCGGCCTCGCCGGATCGGTCGCGCTCCTCGCCGTTCCGGCAGTCGCGCTGGCGGTGCTCGGCATCTTCCTCTACGTCGGCGCGGAGGTCTGCGTGGCTCGCTTCCTGCAGCCCGCGCTGGCCGATTCCGGGCTCGCTGCCGATCGCGCGGCGCTCCTCGGACCGACGCTGTTCTTCGCCTGCCTCACCATCGGACGGCTGCTCGGCAGCGCGATCCTCACCCGGGTCGCGCCGGCGCCGTTCTTTCGCGCGAGCGCGCTGCTCGGCGCGGTCGGCGTCGCGGTCCTGCTCTCGCATGCGCAATGGCTCCTCCTCGCGGGCGTGATCGCCTGCGGGCTCGGCTTCGCGAACATCTGGCCGCTGCTGTTTTCGATCACCGTCGATCGGCGGCCGGAGCGCTCGGCGGAATTGAGCGGCCTGATGTGCATGGCCATCGCCGGGTTCAACGCGATGCGAGGCGGCCGGTTGCTCCTCGAGCCGCTCATCCTGCCGGCGCGCGCCGCCGATCTTGCGGCCTGCTTCGAACAGATCCGCAGCGGCTTCGATGCTGTCTTCGCCGCCACCGGCAAGGCCGCGGCCGCGATTTCGTTCGCGTTTCCCGGACCCGCCGACTACCCCGCCGGAATCATCGGCGACCTGGGAAACCTGCCCGCATTCCGCGGCGGCGTCCCGCTCGGGCCGATGTTGTCGGAGCGCTACGGCGTGCCCGTCTTTCTCAACAACGACGGCGACCTGTTCGCGTACGGCGAAGCGCTGGGCGGATTGTTGCCGTGGGTCAACGGCCTGCTCGAGCAGTCCGGCAGCCGGCGGCGTTTTCGCAACCTGATCGGCTTCACGCTGGGAACCGGCCTCGGCGGAGGGGTGGTGCACGACGGGAAGCTGCTGATCGGCGACAACTCCGCCGCGGGCGAAGTCTGGATCCTGCGCCACCGCGATCAGCCCGGCTCCTTCGCGGAAGAGGGCGCCAGCATCCGCGCCGTGCGCCGCGAGTACGCGCAGCGGGCGGGAGTCGCGGCCCCGGAGCCGGCGGCGATCGCGGCGATCGCGCGCGGCGAGGCGCCTGGCGATGCCGCCGCCGCGCGCGAGGCGTTCCGGCGGTTGGGCGAGGTCGCCGGCGACGCGATCGCCCAGGCGCTCACCATCGTCGACGGCCTCGTCGTGCTCGGCGGCGGCCTCAGCGAGTCGGCGCCGCTCTTCATGCCCGCGTTGATCGCGGAGCTGAACGGCTCGCTGCAGACGTTGGACGGGAAGACGGTTCCGCGATTGGAGCTGAAGGCGTTCGATCTCGACGACGAGAGCTCCTTCGACGCTTTCATTCGCGCCGCGCCGCGCGAGGTCACGGTGCCCGGATCGACGCGACGGGTCCTCTACGATCCCCTGAAGCGCACGGGCATCGGCCGCTCGCGGCTCGGCACCAGCGCCGCGGTCTCGCTCGGCGCCTACGCCTTCGCGCTGCACCAACTCGGTCTGGAATCCGGTCAGTGAGTGTCGTCTCCGGCCTGCTCCGAATAGATGATCAGCTTGAACGGATTGAATTGATACCGCGCCCGAAGGCCCTCGAGCGCGCGATGCCGTTCCAAGGCGAGCGCCGGTGAGGTCCGGTGGCCAGGCGTCGCGAGCCGGAGCGCCATCGCGTAGTCGCCGCGGTCGTTGAGCGAGCGGGCCACGCGGGCGACGGCGTCCGCGCCGAACAGGTCGAGCGCCGCGGCCCAGTCGGCATCGTCGAACACCGTGAGTCCCTCGCCGTCGGGCTTCCAGTACCCGGAGCGCTGCGCGTAGATGCGCTGGACCGCGTTGTCGCGCATCAACAGGAAAGGCACCACCGCGTCGGGGTGATCGCGGAGAACGGCAGGGAGCAGGTTCTCATCGAGGGCCTCCGCCAGCGTACGGCTGTCCCGGATCGACTTGAGCGTCGCGTCGCGGACCACGGTGAGGGCCGCGGCGAGCGGCTCCAGCACCGCGTACGGAAAGATGTCCGTCAGCGGCGCATGGCCGTGGATCAGCGCCGCCGGTCCGAGCGCGCGAAGCTGCCCGATGGTCTCGAGGAGACCGTCGACGGATCCTTCGGCGACGAAGGGCGCGCCGAAGTACGGCATGAACGCGTCGCCGACGAACGTGATCTGCGCGTCGGGCACGCGGACGAGCAGCGCGTCGTCGGTCTCGCCGCCGGCGGTCGGGATGATCTCGATGCGCGTGTTGCCGACGATCAGCGTCTCGGGCTTCTCGATCATCCGCTGCGGCGTGAGCGAGTAGCTCGCCTCCGCGCTCTCGCCGAAGAAGAAGTGGAAGGGTACTCCGGTGGAGCTGACCCGGGCGAGCTCGTTGCGGTAGTCGGAGCGCGCGATCACCTCGACGCCGGGTGTCGCGAACGAGCTCAGGCCGCCGATGTGATCCCAGTGCGCGTGGGTGACGATCACCTTACGGATCGGCAGGTCGACGCGCGCGCGCACCGCGGCGAGCGCCGGGGCGGCGGTGGCCGGCGTGGTGCCGGCGTCGATGGCGACCAGGCCCTCGGACGTGGCGACGAAGGCGATGTCGGCGAAGTCGTAGCCGCGGGCGACGTAGACCCCTTTCGCCGGCTCGAGCACCTCCGGCGGGACGAAGCGGAAGCCGTCCTTCGCGCTCACCGACGAATCGGAAAGGAGTCCGGAGTGTCCGGCCAGAGCGTCGCGCGCGCCCCGCCGCAGGCCCGCCGGGAACCGCGACGCGTTCTGCAGGACCCACTCCATGTCGGCAGTGCCCTGGGCCTTCTTGCCGAAACGGTCGGGCAGGGCGAGGAAAACCTGGCCGCGCAGATAGCGCGAAAGGCCGTCGCTTGCCGCCGCATGATCGAGCCTGTCGATCGCCTGCTCGACCCAGGCGACGCGGCGGAGCAGGGCCACGTCCTCGGCGGAGCGCGCCTGGAAGACGCCGGCGAGCGCTTCGAACAGCGGGCGCTGCGCGGCGAGCGCGTCGAAGTACGCGTACCCCTCGCCGTAGCGGTGCGTCGAGAGCCACGCGTTGGCGAGCTGCATCACGGTATTGACCGACGGGTTCGGCCATCGCACCGCCTGCTCGAGCGACTCGACCTCGCGGTCGCGGGTCACCCGCGGAGGGGGTGGAGAATGCGCGCACGCCGCCAACATCGAGACCAGGACGATCAGCCGCATTGCCATGGCAAGCTCCTTTACGTGTATATACACCTATATGACCAAAAAAATCTACAGCTCGCCGAGCGTCGCCAGAAGCTCCTGCCAGCGCCGTCGGCCCAACGCCTTCATCACCTGGTTCTGTGCCGCTTGCCACCGCGGCAGCGCGCGCTCCAGCGCCTCGAGTCCGCGCTGCGTCATCGCGATCGTGCGCACCCGGCCGTCGGGCGAAGGGAGATTCGTCACCAGGCCGTCGCGCTCGAGCGGCGCCAGGTTGCGGGTCAAGGTCGTACGGTCGAGCGAAAGCACCTCCGCCAGCCTCGAAAGCGGCATCTCGCCGCCCACGGCCAGGGCGGTGAGCAGACTGAACTGAGTGCCGCGGAGGCCGGAGTCGGCGATCGCGTCGTCGAAAACGGCCGTCATCTGGCGCGACGCCCGGCGGAGCTGGTTCGCGGTGCATTCGCGCGCCGCCCGCCGGCAGATGTCGAGGAGGTCGTCCTTCATGGTGATGGGTGTATATACACTCATCACCACGAAGTCAAGGATGGTGAGGCCCGAACCTGCGCCCGGCCCGACGAGCAGGGATCCGCCGTGCCGCCGACGAAGCCGGAATTGTTGATCTAACCCGTGCTGCTCAGCGCAGGCCTTTGGAGACGATCGCGCGCCCGAGCAGGTCGAAGAGCCATTGCACGAGCAGCGCCAGCGCCGCTGCCGGCACCGCGCCTTCGAGGATGATGCCGGTGTCGGCGAGCCTTATGCCGGTGAGGATCGGCTGCCCGTAGCCGCCCGCGCCGATCAGCGCTCCCAGCGTCGCGGTGCCGACATTGATCACCGCCGAGGTCTGGATGCCCGAAAGGACGGCGCGCGAGGCCATCGGAAGCTCGACCAGCCGCAGCCGGGCCCAGGGCGGCAGGCCCAGCGCCTCGGCGGATTCGCGCAATTCGGCGGGAATGCCGGTGAGGCCGGCGTGGGTGGCGCGGACGATCGGGAGGAGCCCGTAGAGGAAGAGGGCGGCGATGGCCGGCCGGGCGCCGATGCCGAGGAGCGGGATCATGAAGACCAGGAGCGCCAGCGAGGGGATGGTCTGGATCAGACCGCTCGCTCCGAGGACGAGCTGAGCCAGCCGACCGTTGCGCGCCGCGAGGATGCCGAGCGGCACCGCCAGCGCGATGGCAAGAACCAGCGAAATGGAGACCAGCCAAAGGTGCTCCGCGGTGCGCCGCAGGATGCGCCCTGCCAATCCCTCTTCCGATGCGGGCCCCGCGCCCCCGAGGCGCGCTTTCAGGAACTCCGCCGCCGCCTGGGCCTCGGTCACGTGATCGAGGCGCGCGCGGGCGTTCATGGCGACCATCGCGCCGGCATCGATCGCTCCTTCCAGCCGCGCGAGGTTCCGCTGCGCTTCCGCCGGCAAGCCCGCTCGGAAGAGAAAGACCGCGCGGTACTCGGGAAAGGCGCGGCGGTCGTCCTCGAGCACGGCGAGGTCGAAGGCGCGGATCTCCGCGTCGGTCGAGTAGAGATCGGTGGCGTCGATCGCGCCCTCCTGCAGCGCGCGGTAGGCGAGGTCGTGCTGCAGACCGGTCACCTGCGCCTCCGAGAGGCCGTACACCCGTTGCAATCGCGGCCAGCCGTCGCCGCGGCGGAGGAACTCGCTGGAGAGGCCGTAGCGAAGCTCGGGATGTCTGGCGAGGTCGGAGAGCCGTCGAAGGCCGAGGCGCGCGGCAGCTTCGCGGCGCACGCCGATCGCGTAGGTGTCCTCGAACCCGAGCGGCGCGCTGGCCCGCAGGCCACGCGCGCGCAGGGCTTCGTCGAGGGGCCGCGCATCCGCGGGGAGGATCTCCTGCGTGAGCGTCCCGGTGTATTCGGGATAGACGTCGATCTGCCCCGCGAGCAGCGCCTCCCACAGCACGCGGGTGCCGCCGAGCTCGCGGCGGTGGATCGCCGGCACGCCGGCCTGCTCCAGCGTCTGCCGCGCCAGCTCGCCGAGCAGCACCGACTCGGTGAACTGCTTCGAGCCCACCCGGACCGGGGCGAGCGCCACGAGGAGCACGAGCGCGATCACGCAGCACCGGACTGCGCCTGGACGAAGCGGGTCACGAACGGATCGGCGGGCGAACGGATCAGCTCCTCGAGCGCGCCCTTCTGCACCACCAGCCCTCCGCGCAGCAGCACGACGGTCCCGCCGAAGAAAGCGGCCTCGCCGAGGTCGTGGGTGACCAACACCACCGTCTTGCCGAGCTTCTGGAAGGCGTCGCGCAGGTCATGCTGCAGATCGAAGCGGGTGATCGGATCGAGCGCGCCGAGCGGCTCGTCGAGCAGCAGCACCGGCGCGTCGAGCATCAGCGCGCGCATCAGGCCCACCCGCTGCGCCTGCCCACCGGAAAGCTGCATCGGGTAGCGCGCGAGCGTGTCGAACGGCACGCGCACGAGCTCTGCCAATGCGTGCAGCCGCGCGTCGGTGCGCTCCGGCTCCCAGCCCAGCCAGCGCGCCATCAGCGCGACGTTTTCCGCGGAGGTCAGGTGGGGGAAGAGGCCGCCGCCTTGCACGACGTAGCCCATCTCGAGGCGGTCCTTGGGCGACGGCGGCACGTTGCGGAAGAGGACCCGTCCGCGCGAGGGAGAGACGAGGCCGTTGAGCAGGCGGAGCAATGTGGATTTTCCTGCGCCGCTCGTGCCGAGCAGGACGGTGGTGCTGCCGGCCGCGATGGTGAGATCGACGGGTCCCACGCCCTCGCCGGCGTCGTAGCGTACCGTGGCGCCTTCGAGCTGGAAGAGCGGCTCGCTCACACGCTGCCGAGTCCGCGTACTGACTGGAAAAAAGCGACGAGCTGGTTCCGCTGGGCGGCAGCGCCATCCGCGAGGCGCTCCAGCGGCAGCTCGGCGCCCATCCATCCTTCGAGATGCCACGTGCCGACGCCGGCCAGCGGCGGCAGTCGATCGAGCGGGGGGCGCGGCCATGGAGTCGCGTACCAGTACGGCCGGCCCGAAACACCTTCGCCGGGCGAGACGCCCATGCCCAGCGAGATCGCGCCGAGTTGGACCGAACAGGCGAGATCGAAGTGGTGCGGCCAGAGGCGTAACGGCGCCTGATCCTCGAGCAGCGCCTGCGTATCGGCGAACAGGTGCGCCAGCTCGGTTCGCGCGCCGTGATCGTCGGCGGCCGGAAAGGGGGCGCCGTCCGCGAGCGGATGGTGCGGGAAGTCGGCCGGATGTTGCGGAAGGGCGAGTGTCGAGGCGGGCCGGGTGCGCCCGGCGAGCTCGGCGGAGAGGAATGCAAGACCCTCGGCCATCGTGTGTCCCGCGAGCGGGAACGCCGCCAGCGGCGCGCCCGCTCCATCGCAGAGTCGAAGCGCGAGCTGCCCCGGATCGAGGCCGGCGCGAAGGGCTCCGTCGGCGATCGGCATACCCAGCCACGCGCCGGCGCCGAGCGAGAGGCTCTGTTGCGAATCGTCCGGCGCCTTTTCGCCGAGCGACTGGCCGACGGCCGCGACCAACTGCACCGCGTAGTGCAGCACCAGTCGAGCCTCCGGCAGGCCGTCCTTTGCCGGATCGAGCTCCAACCATTCCATGAGCGCACACTGGCGCAACCTCGGGCGCTGCTCAAGTGCCCGGGTCGAGCAACTCCGCGGCGTAGGCGAAGAGCGCGGGCGTTCCACCGGTGTGCCAGAACAGGATCGTCTCATTGGCACCGAATTCGCGGCGCCGGACGAGATCGAGAAGGCCCGCCATCGCGCGTCCGGTGTAGACGGGATCGAGGAGGATGCCCTCGTGCCGCGCGACGAGCCGGATCGCCTCGCGCTCCGGCTCGCCCAGCACGGCGTAGCCGCCGCCGCGGTATCCGTCCCAGGCGATCACCTCGGACGGCGTCACGGAGGCGTGCAGCCCGATTCGCGCGGCGAGTCGCGCGGCGATTCCCGCGACCGAGGTCTGCAGCTCCTCGCGCGTGCTGTCGATGGCGATGCCGGCCAGCTTCGCGTCGAAGCCGAGCGCCTTGGCCCCGACGCAGAGGCCGGCCTGGGTCCCGAAGGAGCTGCTGGCGAAGACGATTCGATCGACGCGGAGCCGGAGCTCGTCGAGCTGTCCCTTCAGCTCCTCCAGCGCCGCGACGAATCCCGCGGCGCCGATCTCGTCGGAGGCGCCGACCGGGATCAGGAAGGGGCGGTGACCGTCGGCCCTCTCCGCTGCCGCGACGGCCTCGCCGACCTCCTCGACGGTTTGCTCACCGGCGAAGACGATCCGCGCGCCGAACAGGTGGTCGAGGAGCAGGTTCCCGGTCGCGGCCGCCGGTGCACGGCCGCGCAGGACGAGCACGCAGCGCAGGCCGCACGCTGCCGCGGCGGCAGCAGTCTGCCGGGCATGGTTCGATTGCACCGCGCCGAGAGTAACCAGCGTGTCGGCGCCGCGGCGAACCGCTTCGGCGACGCTGAACTCGAGCTTGCGCGTCTTGTTGCCGCCGGTCGCCAGCCCGGTCTGGTCGTCGCGCTTCACGTAGAGGCGCGGACCGCCGAGCGCCCGGGACAGGCGCGGCAACTCGTGGACCGGCGTGGGCAGGTGACCGAGACGAATGCGCGGGAGGCGATCGGTGAGCACGGGTCATCCTGGATCGAAGAGGAGCGCCTCGAGCGCGCGCGGCAGGTTCGCGAAGTCGGAAATCGTGAACTCCGCGCCGGCGTTGCGAAGCTTGTCCGCCGGCGTGCCGGTGGCGATCGCCGCGACCCGCATTCCGGCGGCGACGCCCGCGCGCACTCCGTTGACCGCGTCCTCGAACACGATGCAGCGGGAAGGCGCGACGCCGAGGGCGCGCGCGGCCGCGAGATAGAGATCGGGCGCGGGCTTGCCGCGCGGCGCCTGCTCCTCTCCCACCAGCGCATCGAACAGCCCGCGGATCCCGAGGCCGTCGAGGGCGAAGTCGCGATTGGCGCGCGGGGCTGCGGTGGCGATGGCGGTTTTCACGCCTTGCGCCCGGAGCCGCTCGATCAACTCCCGCGCGCCGCCGACGAGCCGCAGCTCCGGCCGGTAGATGTCGCGGTAGAGGGCCTCTTTGTGCTCGGCGAGCCGGACGACTTGCGCGTCCGGCAGCTTGCGCCCGAGGACCGCCGCGAAGGTCTCGCCGTGCTTCATGCCCGCCAGGTCCTGCTCGAACCGCGCGGGCGGCACCTCGACTCCCAACTCGCGCACGACTTGCGACCAGGCGCGGCCGTGCGCGCGCATGTCGTCGATGAGCGTGCCGTTCAAGTCGAAGATCGCCGCCTCGATCACGGTGGTGGATGATCGACGAATCGAGGAAAGAGATCCATATTCGGGGAGCCCGGGAGGCATCCGATGAGCGACCTCTGCACGCATCTCGAAACCGCGTCGAAACGCGATCACGGCGTCCATCCGAGCGGCCACGGCTGCGTTGACTGCCTCGCCGCCGGCGGCGTGTGGGTCCACCTTCGCCTCTGCCTGACCTGCGGTCACGTCGGCTGTTGCGACAACTCGCCGGGTCGGCACGCGACCAAACACGCGCACGCGACCACCCATCCGGTGATCCGCTCGTACGAGCCCGGCGAGCCGTGGGGCTATTGCTATCCCGACGACGCGTTCGTCGAGGAGCTGCGCGCATTCCCCGGCGAGGCCGCCGCCAGGCACTACGACCCACCGCGCTGAACGCGGCGGAAGAAGATCAGCTTGTTGCCGAAACCGTCCTGCACCGTCATTTCCCGCGTGCCCCACTCCTGATCCTGGAGGCCGGGCCGATAGTACTTGTACTGCTTGGCGGTGAGCTGCGCATGGTACGCCTCGAGCTCGTCGACCTCGATGCGGATGGCGCCGCCCGGGCTCGCGTCTCCATGGTGCTCGCTCAGATGGATGGCGCAGTCGCCGAGGCTGACGCCCATGTAGAGCGGCGTTCCCGGCTCGAAGCGATGCTCGAAGTCGATCTTGAATCCGAGGTAGCCGACGTAAAACTCGCGGGCCTTGGACTCGTCGAACATGCGGAAGATCGGCGTCGGCGCGCGGAAGTGCACGGCGCCAGCCTAGCATGGCGGCACTCGAAAACGGGGCGTGGCGGTCAGGGGTTTTCCGGGGTGGTCCGGAGCGCGACCGTGGCGGGCAGCGGGGGTGGCAGGGTCCCGAGCTCGGACAGGGTCGATGCGGCGATCAGGAGCCAGAACAGGGCGGCAACGGCGGGGCGAATCCAGCAGGTCTGCATGGCGGTCACCTTTCGGTATCGGAACGAACGCACGGTTGGATGCGGCCGCCGGCCCGGCGCCGCGCATTTTCGGCACTTGTGATCCTTTGAGGATCAGATGATCCTGAGCGGATCATGACGCAACCCGACCTCGGAAGGCTGAGCTCGATTCAAAGGACCGCGCGGCTGGTGGCGGCGCTCGTCTCCGGACGCGACCTGACCCGCGCCGACGCCGCGGCGTTGATCGGCGTCCGGCTGGCCGCCGTCGATCGCCAGTTGGAGGCGATCGGCCGCCATCTCCCGCTGCTCCGGGAGAAGCGGCGCGGCAAGGTGCACGTCCGCATCGATCGGTCGAAGATGACCGGCGGCCGCGAGCGGGTGCCGATCGCCACCACCATCGCGGCCTGCGTCGGGGCCAGCCTCGCCCGGCTCTTCGAGGGCACCGCCTTCGAGGCCGGCATGCACGATCTCGTCCACTACGTCAGCCGCGACGCGCTGCATCCCGAGCGCTTCCAGGATTCACGGCGGCAGTTCGTCTTCCTCGTCCGCGGCGGCGAGAAGGCGCTGCCCGAACGCGAGGACCTCCTCGCCGAAGTGGTCGACGCGCTGCAGCGCCGCCGCGGCCTCCAGATCCGGTATCGCGCCTTCGACGGATCGCGCCGCTTGGTGCGGATCGAGCCGCTCTCGCTCGCGCTCTACGATCACCAGCTCTACGTGATCGGCCGGCCGCGCGGCGGCGCGGCCCATCCGTACCGCTTCTCCCGCATCGACTCGGCGGAAGCGGCCGGCGGGACGTTCCGGTATCCCGACAAGGACAGCTACGATCCGGAGCGTGTCTTCGCCGACAGCTTCGGCATCGCGGTGGAGGAGAAGTACCCGGTCACGCGGATCGAGGTGAGCCTCGCGCGCAGGTGGGCCTCGTTCGTGCAGAGCCACCGCTGGCACCGATCGCAGGAGTCGTTCATGCGCGACGGCCGCATCCACCTGCGGCTGCGGGTCCGCCTCTGCCCCGAGGTCGTGGCCTGGATCCTCGGCTTCGGCCCCGAGGTCCGCGTGGTCGAGCCGGCGGCGCTCCGGCGCCGGATCGCGCGCCTCGCGGAGCAGATGTCACGCGTGCATCGCGCTACTGCTTGACGAAATTGTAGTCGGTCGGACCGCCGCGCCGCGTGAGCAGCAGGCAGTCCGGACCTTCGGCGCAAGTGAACTGGTGCACCATCTTCGCCGGGATCACGAAGTAGCTTCCGGGCGAGACCTCGTGCTTCTTGCCGTCGAGGACCAGCGTACCCTTGCCGGCGAGCAGCACGGTGTATTCGCCGGAAGAATGCCAGTGCGCCGGCAAGCCGGTCCCGGCCGGGGTCTTCCCGTAGGCGGTGGCGCCCTTGGTGTTCGGATCGACGCCGATCATCGCGTTCTGCGAGCCCTTCGGCACGTTCGGCGTTGTCGTATCGACGAACTTCGCCGTCGCGACGTTCGCGACCAGCGCGTCTTCGGTGGACGGCGGATTCGCGGCGCCGGCGGCAGCGATCAACAGTGCGGCAAGCTTGTGCATCGGACCACCCCCTGTTGGCGCCATATATATGCCAGTTTCGGTCCGCACCGGGCGCGGGTAGGCTCGCGGGCATGCGAATTCTCGTTTGCTCTCTCGCCTTTGCCTGCGCCGCGGCGCAGAGGCCGCCGGCCGATCCGCTGGCGCAGCTCAACCAGATCGCCCGCGGATCGTACGCGCAGGCAAAGGCGCGCGCGCTCGCGGAGGCGGGGCCGGTGCTCTACGTCGGCACCGATCGTCTGGCGCTGCTCTCCGGCGGCGCGCGCAGCGAGGCGTCGATCATTCCGGCGGGGCATCACGAGCTGAAGGCGATCGATCACGTCGCGCTCGGCCTCCATGCCGCTCCGCGGAGCGCGGAGCTGCGCGCGGCGATCGAGGCCGCGCTGACCTGGCTGCCGCAGGCGGGCCTGACCCCGGAGCAACTCGCGCGGTCGCGGCAGATCCTTGGCTCGGCGCTGGGCGTCGTCGTTGGCAGCCAGCCGCTCGAGGTCTGGGAACGCGAGGTTGGGCCGCTCCTGCTCGCCAACGCCCGCGACGCGGCGCGATCGCAGCTCGACCTCGTCCATCGTGCGGTGATCGCATTTCGGGCGCAGCTCGGCGATCGCGAATGGCAGCGGCTCCACGTGATCGTGGTCGGCGCGCACATGGCTCGCGACGGCGAGCTGAAGGTCCAATACTTCCAGCGCCTGCTGCACGAGTCTCGCGAGGGCGACCACATCGTCTACGCCGAAGGCCTGTGGCAGGGGGTCCAAGGTCTCGATCTCCTCGCCACCCACCTGCTCGACGCTTCGGTGGGCGCGGCCTTCTTCGGCGACCCGATGCGCATGCACCGCGATCTGCTCGCCGACGCCGCCGCCGACTACCTGCCGACGCTGCTGCCCTGATCGGCCGCGCTGCTTGGTCGAGGGTAGATCTTCGTCGCCGTCGGCGTGGTCGACAGCGTGGAAGAGGTCGATCGCGTGCGGG
>JAIVGS010000079.1 GCA_020201435.1 Myxococcales bacterium | reverse complement strand
GTCACGTCCGGGGACGAGCCCGACGACGAAGACAGCAGCGCCGACTCGGACGACGACGTCGATCTCGAGGTCACGCCCCCGACTCCGCCCACGCCGCCGACCGCTCCGACCCCGCCCACGCCGCCCACGCCGCCCACGCCGCCGACGCCGCCCACCGGCGGAATCACCGGCGGAATCGCGACGCCGGCGCGGAAGATCACCCTCAGGGGCCACGACATTCCCACCGTCGAGGCGCTGCACAACATCGCGCAGCTGTCGGGCTGGTCGATGACGCTGGTCGGCTCGCCGAAGGACAAGATCGACGTCGACTTCCGCAACGTCGACTCGCGCGAGGCGCTCAAGGAAGTGCTCAAGAAAGCCGGCGCGATGGGCGTGCTCAAGAACGACAAGCTCGTCGTCGTCGCCTCGCCGGACCCGCACACCGCCGGGATGCTGATCGAGCGGACCGAGCTGCGCCGGATGCGCCATTCGGGACATCGCGGACTGGTGCGCGGCCGCGACATGGTGCGCGTCTTCCAGGGCGATCTGACGGTGCCCTCCGGACAGGTCGTGCAGGGCGACGTGGTGTGCGTCGGCGGCTCGGTCGAGCTCGAGTCCGGCAGCGTCGTCCAGGGCGACGCGGTGTCGGTGGGCGGCAGCGTCAGCGTCGACGAGGGCGCGCTGGTCATGGGCCAGGCGGTCGCGGTCCTCGGCTCGGTCGACGTGGCCCGCGGCGCGCAGGTGATGGGCGAGCACGTGCAGGTCGGTGTCGGCAAGCTCTTCGGCAGCGGCGCGACCCGCCACCACCGCGGCTGGCTCACCGGCCTCGGCCCCTTCGGGCTCTTTCCGACCATCGCGCTGTTCGCGCTGATGTACCTCGTCGGGCTCCTCATCCTGCGGATGTGGCCGGAGCGCGTGCGCAACGTCGGATTCGCGCTGTTCGAGAACCCGGTGCGCAGCTTCACGGTCGGGTTCCTCTGCTGGCTGCTGTTGCTCCCGTTGATCGTGCTGCTCGCGATCTCGATCGTCGGGATTCCGCTGATTCCGCTGCTGCCGGTGATCATCTTCCTGAGCATCGTGATCGGGCTGTCGTCGTTCGCGCTGCGGATCGGCGAGTCGCTGCCCGCGGGACCCGGCCAGCGGTTCGTGCCGCCGGCCGCGCTCGGCATGGGGATGGCGGTCCTGATGCTGGTCGCGTTCGTGCCCTGGCTGGGGATCTCGATCCTCGCGCTGCTGCAGTTCTTCGCCCTCGGCGCCTCGGTCGGCTCCCGTTTCGGCCGCGCCCTCCCGCCACACATGCCTTAAAGCAACAGCTAACCACGGAGGCACGGAGAGCACGGAGGTTGGGTTTACGAACCCAACAAAACTCCGTGGCCTCCGTGCCTCCGTGGTGAGTTTTTCAGTTTTGTGGAGCGTGAACTCAAAGACACGTAGAGTGGCGCGGATGGTTCGGTCGTCCGCTATTTCCGCTGCGGCTGCACTGGCGCTGACGGGTTGTCGGGAAAAGGCGCAGCCACCGCCGGCTCCGACGCCTGCGCCGGTCACACCGACGCCGCAGACGACGCCGCTGCGCAGCGACGTGGCCTGCGCGGCGCCGCTCGATGCTCCCGGAGCGCGCGAGAAAATCCGCGAAAAGAAAGGCGAAGTCCGCATCGGCGCGCTCGCGGGCCTCAAGGACGCCGACGAGGAAAACGTCGCGTACATCAAGAAGCTCGTCGCCGAGCTGAAAAAGCGCGGCGCCGACGTGCTGGTCGCCGATGGCGACCTCGGGGACAACGCCGACGAGCAGGAGACGCTCCTCGGCGCCCTCACCGACAGCGGCCTGCCGGTGGTCGCGGTCGCCGGCAACCGCGAGGTCCGGTCGGAGCTCGATGCCGCGGAGGGCGAGCTGCGCAAGAAAGGCGTGAAGATCCTCGACCTCTCGCACACCCGCATCGTCGACCTCGGCGACGCGACGCTCTTCGGCCTGCCCGGCGCGTTCGAACGGCGGCAGCTCCACTCCGACGGCGCCTGCATCTACGCGGGCAAGGACATCGAGGCGCTCGCCGGCGCCCTCGAGCACTACCAGGGTCCCGCCGCGGTGCTGGTCGCGGCGGTCGCGCCACGCGGCCAGGACGCGAAAGCGCTCGACGTCAGCGAGGGCCAGAACCTCGGCGACCCGCGGCTGACGGCGCTCTTGAAGCGCGTCCCGTTCGGGATCTTCGGGCAGGTGTGGGAGTCCGGCGGCCGCGCGATCGATGGAAAAGGCCAGCCTTTGCGGCAGGATACGGAATCGGACCAGCTCTACCTGAATCCCGGCGCCGCCGATCACACGCCCTGGCCGATGGCCGACGGGTCGACCGTCGCCGGGCAGGCCGCGCTGCTCATCGTCCGCGGGAAGCGCGCCTCGTGGGAGAGGATCCAGCCATGAGCGGAAAGCTCGGCGACATCCTCATCGCGCAAGGCGTGATCGACGAGGAGAAGCTCATCGCCGCGCTCAGCGACCAGCGCGCGTTCGGCGGGAAGCTCGGGCGCACGCTGGTGGACCTCGGGTACGTCAGCGAGGACCAGCTGATGCGGGCGCTGTCCGAGCAGCTCGGGCTCGACACCGTCGACCTCGACGGCATCGAGGTCAGCGATAACGCGCTGCGTTGTCTGCCGGTCGATGCCTGCGAGCGCTACGGCGTCTTCCCGGTCAGGGTCGACGACAAGCAGAAGGTGCTCTGGGTCGCGACCGCCGAGCCGGATCGGCAGACGCTGACCGAGGTCGCCGGCATCGCGCAGCTGACGCTCGAGCCGGTGCTGTCGTCGATGAGCGCGATCGATCGCGCCGTCCGTCACTACTACTTCGGCGAGCGCGCCGGGCCCAAGCACCGGCTCGGCGAGCCGCTCCAGTCGATCCCCAGCGACATCCCGCTCGCGGCGCCGCGGCCGCGCTCGGTGCCGGATCGGTCGCACGACGACGAGATCCCCGAGGCGATCGTCGAATCGGAGCACGTGATCGGCACCATCGTCCCGGGCGAGGTGTCACACGACGCGATCCAGGAGCTGAAGACGCTGATCATCCGGCTGGAGAAGACCGTCAACGCGCAGGCGCGTGCCTTCCGCGCGCTGGTCGATCTGCTGCAGGACAAGGGCGTCGTGCGCCGCGGCGAGCTCGGCCAGCGGACGTCGAAGAGCACGACCAAGACATGAAGGCGATCGTCTTCGGCGCGACGGGAATGGTCGGTCAGGGCGTCGTGCACGTCTGCCTCGAGAACCCGGTGGTCACCGAGCTTCTGCTCGTCGGCCGCCGGCCGAGCGGCGTCAAGCACCCGAAAGTGCGCGAGGCGGATTTCGCCGGCGCCAGCTACGAAGGGTGCGACGCGTGCTTCTTCTGCCTCGGCGTGTCGTCGGCGGGGATGAGCGAGGCCGACTACACCAAGGTCACCTACGACCTGACGATGGAGGTCGCGCGGAGGATGCCGCGCACCGTCACGTTCATCTACGTTTCGGGCGCCGGGACGGGCGGCGGGAGCATGTGGGCGCGGGTGAAGAAGCGCACCGAGGACGAGCTCCTCGCGCTCTTCGCAAAAGCGTACATGTTCCGGCCGGGTTACATCGAGCCGCTGCACGGGATCACCTCGCGGACGCGCTTGTACCGCGCGCTTTACCCCTTCATCCGGCCGTTCAACCCGCTGCTCAGGCGTCTCGAATCGGTGACCGACACAGACCGCGTCGGCCAGGCGATGATCAACGTCGCCTTGCGCGGGTGGCGGACGCGCGTCCTCGATGCGCGCGACATCAACGAAGCGGCTCGACCAACTGCCTGACCGCCGGCGGAGCGGCGTTCACCGGACGTTCTTCGGCACCGCGCGCGGCGGCGTCGCGCCGGCGAGCAGCAGCAGTAACCCGTGCCCGTTTCATCTAGACGAAGCTCATCCCGTCGTGGCCCTCGCCCTGCCCGTGCAGGATCGCTTCGGTCGCGCTCTTGCGCTTCTCGGTCAACTCCGAGACCAGCTCGAGAATCTGCGGATGCGTCAGCACCAGCTCCTGGAAGTTCTCGCGCGGAAGCCGCAGCAGGATCGAGTTGCCCTGCGAGGTCACCGTCGCGGTGGCCGGCTTCCGCGTGAGCAGCGACATCTCGCCGAAGATGTCGCCCTCCTTCAATTTGGCGAGCTCGATCGGCTGCTTGTCGAGCTTGGCGACCTGGACCGAGCCGTGGAGCACGACGTAAAGACCGTCCGAGTTGTTGCCCTCGGTGATCAGGACCTCGTTCGGCGCCGCCTGCTTCATCCGGAACTTCTCCACGATCGACTTCCGCTCCGCCGGGTCGAAGTCCTTGAAAAGAGGCGAGATTGCCATCACGTTGTTGAGCAGCCGCTGGCGGTAGAAGTTCTTCAGCGAGTTGATCACCTGGGGATACTTGCCCGCCAGATCGCGCAGGACGACGTCGCTGACCTCGAGGATCTCGGTGTCTTCCTCGGCCACCACGTTCGCGGTGCGCGGCGCGCCGGAGAGCAACGCCATCTCGCCGAAGAACGCGCCCTCGCCCAGATGCGCGAGCGTGATCTCCTTCTCGTCCGGGCCGAGCTTGTAGATGCGGACCTTCCCCTCGACGATCACGTAGAAGCTGCGGCCCGGGTCGCCCTCGCGGATGATCAGCTGGCCGGCGACGTGGCGGTGGTACTCGAGCTTGTTCACCAGCTCGACGAAAGCGTCCTGCGAGAGATCGTCGAAGAGCGGAACTTTCTTCGCCGGTACCGTTCGCTTCTTGCCGCCCGCGGCCGGCGCGATGTTGCCGAACGCCGCGTCGAGGTCGGCCTCGTCGGCCGAGACTCTCGGGTTCGCCATCGGCCGTTCCCCGGCGGCCTCCTCGTCGGAGCTGATGGAGAGCAACTCGATTTCCTCTTCCTATCCGGACGAGAGCCGGTCCGCGATCCGCATCGATCCGCCTTGGCCCGGCGGAGGCGGCGGCTGCGGTGCTCTCGCCTGAGGCTTGAAGGCCGAGGCTTGAGGCCTCTTCTGCGGCAGCGGAATCGACGGCGGCGGGGCCGCGGCAGGCCTGATCTCTTCGTCGAGCGTGATCTCCTCGTCGTCGGGCGAGACGGCGAGATCCTCCGCCTCCGGGTGGATGATCGCGTCTTCGGGGAGCTCTTCGGGTTCGGCGTCGAGATCGAGCTCGATCTCCCGCTCCTTCGGCGGCGGCGGCGGCCGCGCGCTCGCCGCCAGCTTCGCCTTGCTCTTGCGTAACTGAATTTCCTCGGAAATCGGCGAGGCCAGGTCGAGGTCGAGCTCGTCGCTGCCGCTCAGGTCATACGACTTCTGCCTCGAGGCGGCAGGCGGCGGAGGCGGCGCGATCACGCGCGGCGGCGGTGCCGGCTTCCTGGGCGCCGGCTTGGACGGCTTGCCGTCGTCGAGCTCGAGCGGCTCGTCCTCGTCCGGAAGCTCCAGCGGCTGGATCGCGTTGCCCACGTTCTGCGCCGCCTGATCGGCCTCCTCGAGCTCGATCGCGCTCGTCGCCCGCGCGCCCGCGCCGATGCCCGGCTTCGGCTTGAGCCCCGCGGTCTCCAGCGTGACCTTGCCGAAGCGGCGCTCGTTCATGTCCTGGAGCTGCTTCTGGGCATCCTGGTTGTCCGGATCTATCTCGAGGATGATCTTGACCGCGCCGATCGCCTTGATCAGCTGGCCCTCGTCGGCGAAGAACTTCGCCGCGTGCTGGTAGTTGGCGATCGCCTTCTGGACCTGCTCCAGCCGCCGGTACGTGTCGCCCAGCTTGAGCCGCTGCGCCATGTCCTTCGGCTCGGCCGCGACCAGCTGCTCGAGGACGTCCGCCGCTTTCTCGAACTTCGACTTCTTGAGAAATTCGGTGACTTCGTCCTTGAGCTTGCGAACGTCGACGTTGGGCTTCTTGGCCATCCCCGCTCTTTTTATCCTTACTTGGCGGGCGCTGTCTCGTTTGTCGAGGAGCAGGCGTCGCGGACGCGCCGCTCGGGATCGGCGGCGGCGAGAAGGCGGCGGGTCTCGGCGAGGTCGGGCCCGGCCGTCGCGCAGGCGCGACCGCGGACGGCGGCGTCGTCGCTCCAGAGCGCGAGCCGCGCCTCGAGCGGCGGCTTCGCGGGCGGCGATCCGGGCGCCGCCTCCAGTTCGCCGCGCGCTGCGGCAGCGACGAAAGGGTCCGGATCCTGTACGAATTTCGCCGCGATCTGCTCCGCGCGCGGCGCTTTCATCGCCAGCGCGGCGCGCAATGCACCGGCGATGAAGCCGCGCTTGTCGGCCGCGGCGTCGCCGTGGAGCAGCGCGTTGAGCCGAACGGCGGCCGAGGCTTTCGCCGACTCCGCGCCGGCGCGTTCCTGGAGCAGGGCCATCAGCCGCGCGTAGCGCTCGCGGTTCGGGACGTTGCCGGCCGGCGTCTTCGCGATTTCGGCGGCGGAGCCCTCGTCCGGTTCGGTTCTCTTCTCCGCCAGGCCCTTCGCGCGCACGGCCTGTTCGTGCTCGAGCGCAGCGACCAGCGCGGGACCCGCCGCGCGATACCGTTCGGCGATCCGGGGAATGCGCGCATCGGCGTCGCCGGCCTTGAGGAACCTCGCCAGCGCGGCGTCGAGGCCCGGCGCCTCGCCCTGCGCGCGGAGAAGCGATTCGTAGAGCGGATCGCGTTTCTTCGCGGTTCCGAGCGCTTTCGCGAACGGCGCCGCGGGGCAGCCTTCGGCGAGCATCGACGCCGCCTGCGCGTTCTGCGCGGCGAGTGCGTCGGCACAGAACTGTCCGGGGGACGCGAGCGCGGCGGCGGCCGGCAGGGACTCGTCGGACTCCAGAACGGCCAGTTTCTCCAGTGCCGGTCGCGCCGGATCGATCGCCTTCGGCCCCAGGGCAAAGAGCGCTTCCGCGGCAGCCGACGCGATTTCGCCCTTCTCGGCGAGGAGCGCCTGCAGGCGCGGCGCGGCGTCGAGCGCGCCGGCGTCCCCGAGCGCGCGGGCCGCCGCCGCGACGACGACCCCATCGCGATCTCCGAGCAGGGCGAGCAGCCGCTTCCGATCCTCGTCGCGACCGAGCAGGCCGAGCTCGCGCGCACCGCGGGCCCGAATCGCGGGGATCGCGTCCACACTCGATTCGATTGCTTTTCGTCGTCGCTCGGATTCCTCGCGAGCGAGCAGGTGCTCCGGTTTGACGCCGCACGTTTGAAGCGCCTGCACGACCTCGGCGCGAACGGCGGCGTCGCTATGACCGAACGCGAGCCCCAGATATGCGGTCGCGCGATCGTTGCAGCGCGTCGCGAGCGCGCGCGCGGCGGCGATGCGTACCGAATCGTCGGGGTCGCGGAGCAGCGCCGAGATCGCATCGGGAGCGTCATCGCGCCTGGTCGCCGCCATCGCCGCGGCGGTCCCGGCTCGCACCGGCGCGGCGCCGTCCCGGGCGGCCCTGGTCAGCGCCGCCCACGATTCGTCGTCGGAAGCATGCAATTTCTCGAGAGATTTGACCCCTTGCGCGCGTTGCTTCGCGCTCGCCGATGTGAGATCGCGCAGCGCGACGGCTTTTTCTTTCGATCCACACGCCAAGGCGATCGCGACGAGCACGCTCGAGGCCCGAGGCCCGAGGCGCGAGGCCTTCATCTCCGGCCCCGCCGTCTGCGTCCGCCGGGCGGCGGCGGTCCGTGTCCGTGACGACGAGCGGGTAACGCGACGCGTCGGCTGCGCTCGTCCGGCTCGGCCTTCTTGCCGGCCTGATCGCGCAGGTACTGCACTTCCGCCCTGGTCAGCTCGCGGATTTCACCCGGGCTCATCCCGGCGACGCCGATGCCGCCGTAGTCGGCGCGAAACAGCTTCTGCACCGGAGCCCCGACCGCTTCCATCAGCCGTTTGACGAGATGCGGTCGTCCTTCCGCGACCACGACGCGCACCCAGGTGTTCTTCGGCGTCCGGCTGTGGAGCTCGGCTTCCAGCGCGCGGGCGCGTCCGTCCTCCAACCGCACCCCTTTGCGCAGCCGCTCGATCTGCTCTTCCGCCGGTACGCCGTGCACTTTCGCGAGATACGTGCGGCGCACGCCGAACCGGGGGTGCATCAAGAGATGGGCGAGCTCGCCGTCGTTGGTGACGATCAGCGCGCCCTCGACGTCGTAGTCGAGCCTCCCGACCGGATAGACGCGCTCCGGGATGTGCTCGATATATTTCTTAATGTTTTCGCGACCTTCCGGATCGCTGAGCGTCGTCACCACGCCGGCCGGCTTGTAGAGGACGTAATGAACCTTCTCCTGCTCCTCGCGGATGGTCCGGCCGTCGACCGCGATCACGTCCTCGTCGAGATTCGCCTTGCTGCCGAGCTCGCGGATCACCTTCCCGTTGACGGTGACGTGGCCGCCCTCGATCAGCGTCTCTGCCTTGCGCCGCGACGCGACGCCGGCGTGGGCGAGGATCTTCTGCAGCCGTTCAAGCATCCTTCGTTTCCGGCGGCGGCGTCAGGACGGCGGCGGCGGTCTTCGCCGTCTCATCGGCCTGGTCCATCGCGCTCTCGAGCTGCGCCAGCGCGCTCTCGCTCTCGAGCACCGCCTGCGCCGCTTCGGGCGTCTCCTGCGCGAGCGCGGCGAGGCCCGCGACCGACGGCGCCGGCGCTTCCTCCTCGACGATCTTGCGCGACTCTTCCGACAGCTCCTGGAACTCGCGCAGCGTCGGCAGCTGGGTCAGGTCGCGCAGGTTGAAGAGGTCGAGAAATTCCTTCGAGGTTCCATACAGGAGCGGCCGGCCGGGCTCGTCTTTCTTCCCCAGGATCCGGATCAATTTTCTCTCGAGCAGCGCCTTGGTGACCGCGCCGCAGTCGACGCCGCGGAGATCCTCGATCTCGGGCCGCGTCACCGGTTGGCGATAGGCGACGATCGCCAGCGTCTCCAGCGCGGCGCGGGTGAGGCGGAGCGGCTTCACCTGCAGCATCCGGCGGACGTACGCCCCGATCGACGGGTCGGTCCGCAGCTGCCACCGGCCGCCGAGATCGACGAGATGCACGCCGCGCGTTCCCGGGGCATACGCACTTTGCAAATCCGCCAGCGTCTTCTGCAAAATCTCCTTGTCGAACTGCGTCGCTTCCGCGAGCATCTGCATGTCGAGCGGCTTCTCGGCGGCGAAGAAGAGCGCCTCGAGAACTTGAAGGGCGCGCTCGGGCGTGACGAAACGCGCCGCCTCCTTCAGCTGCTGCAGCTCGGTCCGCGTCGCCTCCTGCAGCTCGATCTCGTCTCCAATGCTGCGGCCTTCGGCCTCCGCCCGGGCGCCGGCAGAGCCGTCGCCCTCCTCTTTCGTCTCGAGCGGAAGCTCGGGGTCATTCTCGGTAGTCAAGCGAAACTCCTTCCGGCGCGCTCTGCAGGCCCTCGGTGCGCGAGAGGTAGATCTCCGAATGCCGCCCGGGCTGGTGGACCTTGATCAATTTGAGCCGCGCCATCTCGAGGACGGCGAGAAACGTCGGCACCAGCCGATGTCGGTCGTGGTCGTGGAGATCGGCGAACAGCGAGGTGAACGTGATCCGCTCCTCGGCCCTGAGCCGGTCGGTGATCACGTTGATCCGATCGCCGATCGACAGCCGCTCGACGAACACCTCGTGTGGAATCTCGATCCGCCGCGCCTCGAGCACGCGCGCCATCAGCTCGATCAATCGATAGACGGAGAGATCGGGCGACTTGAGATAAGCGGCTTCGTCGGCCGCGAGCGGCAGATCCTCGCGCGCGCGCCGCACGAAGACGTCGCGGCCGAGCTGCGGCATGGCGCCGAACCGCTGCGCGGCATCCTTGTACTTCTGGTACTCGAGGAGCCGTCGCACCAGCTCCTCGCGCGGGTCCGGCCCCGGCTCGCCGCTCTCGGCGTCCTGCGCCTGCTCGCGCGGCAGCAGCATCCGCGACTTGATGTGAGCGAGCGTCGCGGCCATCAAGAGGTACTCGCCGGCGAGATCGATGTTGAGCGCTTTCGCCGCGTCCATGTACTCGAGGTACTTCTCGATCACGAACGAGATGGGAATGTCGAAGATGTCGAGCTTGTGCTCCTGGATCAAGGACAGGAGCAGATCGAGCGGCCCCTCGAACGCGGGCAGCGCGACGGCGAAACCGCTCTGGGGGGCCGCTTCCGCCATTCTCAAGTCAGCTTCACGGCGTCGCGCACCTTGGCCATCGTCTCCTCGGCGACGCGCGACGCTTTCTCGGTGCCGAGCTGGACCAGCTCGTCGATGGTCTCTTCCTTGAGCTGCGCCCGCGCCGCGCGGTGCTTTTCCAGCGCGGGAATCAGGTTCTCGAGCAGCAGCTTCTTGCAATCGACGCAGCCGATGCCGGCGCTGCGGCATTCGCGGTCGACGAATTCGACCCGGTCGGGCGGCGAGTACGCGCGGTGCAGGTGGTAGATCGGGCAGATCTCGGGGTGGCCGGGATCGTAGCGGCGCTTGCGCGCCGGATCGGTGACCGCGACCATGATCCGCTTGCGCGCGCTCTCGGAATCTTCGCCGAGCTCGACGGCGTTGCCGTACGACTTGCTCATCTTGCGGCCGTCGAGGCCGAGGATCTTGGGCACGTCGGTCAGGTACGGCTGCATCTCGACCAGAACCGGCCCGAAGTGATGGTTGAACTTCCTCACCAGCTCCCGGCCGAGCTCGAGATGTGAAACCTGGTCCTGCCCGACCGGCACCGCGTCGGCCCGGTAGAGCGCGACATCGGCCGTCTGGAGCACCGGGTAGCCGAGGAAACCGTACGTATTCAGGTCCTTTTCCTTGAGCTGCTCCTGCTGCTCCTTGTAGGTCGGCACCCGCTCGAGCCAGCCCAGCGGCGCGATCATTCCGAGGAGGAGATAGAGCTCCGCGTGCTGCTTGACGTGGCTCTGGATGAAGAGCGTGCAACGCTCGGGATCGAGGCCGGCCGCGATCCAGTCGGCGAACATCTCGCGCTGCGCGGTCGCGATCCCGCTGGTGTCCTTGTACTCGCTGGTCAGCGCGTGCCAGTCGGCCGAAAAGAAGAAGCATTCCGCGATCCTGGAGATCTCGATCCAGTTCTTCACCGCGCCGTGGTAATGGCCGAGGTGCAGCCGCCCGGTGGGCCGCATGCCGGAGACGACGCGCTTGGGGGTCCTGGTTGCTTCGGCCATGTCGAAGGCCGGGACTCTACCTCACCTCGCGACGTATTTGCCCGAGGCTTTTTCGTACGTCCACGTCATCTGGCTCTCGCCGCAGCGGAGCGTGATGCCCTTCTCGTAGAACACCTCGCAGCGCTGGACGAGCATCGCGCCGCTCGAGACCCGGTGCTCCTCGAGCAGGGGGGTTTCGAAAATCTTGTACAATTTGCCGTCGCGCGCTTCGAAGAGCGCCAGCGTGATGTTGCTCATCTCGGCTCCGGGCTCGCACGAGCCTTGCTGGTCGCGGACTTCGATCACGCGGCGGCCGTCGACGGTCCTGAAGTCGAGCGTGCGCGGCAGCTTCGCAGCGTTCTCGCACGGCTTGTTG
>JAIVGS010000078.1 GCA_020201435.1 Myxococcales bacterium | reverse complement strand
GCGTACGTGTCCTCGTCGGTGCAGAACGGCTCGGGCGGCAGGCTCTGGGTCATCCGGTAGAGGAGCTTGATGGCGTCGACGTCGTACGAGCCCGGCCTGGTGACGAGGACCGAAGTGTCGTTGTCGAGGTAGTCCATCACCGACGAGGAGGGCGGCAGCGCCGAGCCCATGAAGTTGTGCCGGAGGCCGAGCGTGTGGCCGATCTCGTGGAGCAGCACGTGGGTCAGGAACGCCTCGACCTTCTGCTTCGGCGAGAGCGTCGGGTTCGACGCGACCAGGCCGGCGACGAAATCGTCGGCCGGCCGCTGGCTGGGCGCGAACATCAGGCAGAGCGGCTTCTCCTGCATCCCGAGCCAGGTCAGCGTCGGCACCGGCTTGTGCTCGGTGGCGGCGAGCATCTGCGGCACGCCGTCCGGCCGGACGTTGGTCTGGTGATTGGGATTGAAGTACGCGTCGCCGTCGATCAGCCAGAGCGAGTTCATGTACACCGACGCGCCGCGAATCTCTCCTGTATTCGGGTTGTTGCGCCAGTTGGCGAAGGCCGCGCCGAAGCTCGGATCCTCGTCCCAGATCACGTAGTTGGTGTCGTCGTCGCCGTACGAGTCGTTGGCGGTGGCCACCGCGGCCTCGAAGACCTTGAAGCCGAAGACCGCGTTCCAGTTCTCGATGCCGGCCTTGAGCGCCCCGACCACGTCGTACATCTTGTAGTTCGCGTCGTTCTGCGCGTTGAGCACCTTGTCGGAGATCAGCCACTTGATCGGCTTCATCCCCTTCTTGAAGTTCCACTTGATCGAGTTGGCGGTGAGCTGCCCGCTGTTCGGCACCAGCTGCAGGTCGCCCATGAAGAAGTAGGGCGAGTCGTAGATCGGGGCCGCGGTGAAGCCCGCGCCCTCGCCGTACTTGCGCAGCGCGATGCCGAGCGTGCCGGAGCCGCGGAAGGCGTTGTTCTCGCCGCCCAACCACGAGTTCGGGTCGCCGGCGTCGGTGTAACCGGTGAAGACCTGCTCGAACGTGACGCCGTCGGTGATCTTGCGGAACCGCTGCAGGTACGAGAGGTCGATGTTGAACTTGATCGGCTGCGACCCCTGCGCGAACGCGTCGGAGAGGGCGCCGAACTGGTTCATGCCCGCCGACGGGTCGAAGACCACGTAGTTCTGCGCGTTGGCGCCGGTGAGGACGCCGTCGACGATCGGGTAGGCGTCGACGATCAGCGACGGGTCGAACGTGTTCGAGTCCTTCTTGCCGTTGGCCGCGTCGAAGACGATCAATTTGCCGTTCTGGACCTTGAAGGTGACCACCCGGGTGCCCATCGAGCGGGCCGCGCCGTAGCCGACCGCCCCCGGGAAGTACTGGGTCAAGTACGCGGAAAGAAAGTACTTTTGACCGAGCTGGTTCTTCGCGATCGCGAGGTAGAACGACTCGTCGCCGGTGCTCGCGTCGGTCGAGATGGTCTTGCTGCTCTTTCCGACCGAGACGAACTGCTGATTGGCGGGATCGACTTCCGGGGCCTGACCGCCGCACGCGCTGATCAGGACCGCGGCGGCGAGAAACGTGGTGCAGGTGCGCATGAGACCTCGTTTGGGAGGGTAGGCAGGTTGCGCACCTTGCCCGACCGCGCCTCACCGCGGCATCGGTCATGTTGCGGGTATCTCGGGGACACCCGTTGGGGACACTCGATTGGGACACTCGATTGGGACACTCGATCGGTGAGGCCCTACCGATCCTTCCCGGTCGGGCGTTTCCCGCGCTCGCCGTCCTGCCCGAGCGGCCCGGTGTTGTCCTTGTCCTGCATCCCGTGCACTCCGCTGCCGCCCACGCCCGGTCCCGCCTGGCCGCCGCGGTCTTCCATCCCGCCCTCGGCCTTCTCGATCACGCCCTTCGGCAGATCACCCTCGTTCGCCGCGATGCCGTGGTTGTCGATGTCGCCCTTGTGGTCGCCGGCCATCTCACTCCTCCTCGTGCTCGACCGCTCGCCCTGCGTCCACGCGGCCGCCCGCCGGCGTCTTGTCCTCCGGCGTGGTGCCCGGCCGGTCGAGACGCTGCTCGGGCGCCGCGCCGCGGTTCACCTTCCCCTGCATGCCGGCGCGCGGGGCCGCGCCGCCGACCTTCTCGTACGAATGCTCCTTCTCCCGCTTCTTCGCTTCCTCGTTGCCCTCGACGAGCGCGCCCTTGCCGTCCTCTGGAATGAACCCTTGTCCGCCCATGCCATCGAACCTGTGGCGCTACTGGACGCGGCGCAAGAAGAGCGAGTCGCCGACCACTACGGCCGCCGTCGTCGTGCTCGTCGGAGCGACGAAGCTCGCTCCCGCCGATTCGCAGACAGTCGAGATCGATCCGAGCCGCTGCGCGGTCGCCACCGACGCGTCGTACTGGGCGGCGTGCGCCTTGCCGTCGCCGCCGATCCAGGCGATCCGCAGCACCGGCGTGAGCGCCAGCCGCGCGATCTCGAGCCCGCGAGCGGCGGCGTCGTTCAAGGGCGTGTGCGCTTCCGGGCCGCGCGGCGCGCCGGTCGAGTCGAAGAGCTGCGCGTCGAGCTCGCCGGCGTGGATGCGCATGACGATTCCCACGTCGGCGCCGACCGCGGCGACGGGCCCCGCCCACGACACGGCCGCGATCGACCCCGCGAAGTCCGAGCTGTAGAGCCGCGTGTCCGCGCCTTCGCTCGCGACGATCCACACCGGCTGGCCCTGCGCGTCGAGCAGCGAATCCATCCGTCGCGCTCCGCCGGCCGGGACCGCGCCTCCCTGAGGAGGAAAACAGGTCGGCGGAAAGCTCTCGGGACACGCCTGCGCCTGCGAGCCGAGCACCGACGCGATCATACCGCCGCCGTCCGCCGACGGCGCCCAGGCCACGGCCGGGGCCAGCGGCTCCGGCGCGCCCGGCAAGGTGCCGCCGTCGAACGCCGCGTCCTCGCCACAGCCCGACGCGAGCAGCTGCAGCGAGGTCCGATCGTGAAGCGTGTCGTAAGTCGCGGCGACCACCTCGGCGCACCCGAAACCACCCGGACCGACGTGGCCGGGCGTCGAGGAGGCGGAAGTCGCGCTGTAGTTCTGCGCGCGCATGAATACGCCGTCGCCCACGGCGCCGCCGACCTGCTCGACCGTGCCGGCGGAGAGAAAGGTCAGGGTGCTGCCGTAGTTGTCGATGGCCTGCCCGGGCGGCGGAAACGCCGGACCGCGGAACGACGGCGCGCTGACGCCGCCATGGAAACGCAGTCCGCCGTTGTTCGGCGTGCCGTCGAGGAAGATCAGGTCCGGGCAGCTCGCGAGCTCCTCGTTGACGACGAGCGTGCACCCTGCCGCGAGGGCGCCGGCGAAGAGGGCGGCGAGCCTCACCATGCGCCGGCCACCACCGCCGCCGCACCGGCCGGAACGACCGCCACCGAAACCGGCGTCGGGTTGGAGAACCAGAGGTAGGCGCCCGTCCCCGCGAGGACCAGGGCCGTGCCGAAGAGCGCGTCGGCGAGATGCGCCCTGGACAGCGCCGTCGGCGAATTGTCACGGGCCTGCGAGAGAGCATTGGCGCCGACGATCGCGCCCGTTCCCGCGAGCAGCAGCGCGCCGCCGCCCGCGACCAGCGCCAACGTCCGGCGCGACGGCCCCGAAGACCGCGGCTCGGCCGGAGCGATCGCCGCTGGTTCCGGCCCGCCGAAGATCTGCCACGCCGAGCGCCGCACGACCAGCACCAGCGCGTCGTGATCGACCGGCGCGCTCTCCGCTGTCCGCTTGAGCGGCCGCGCATGGCGCGAGTCGAGCAGCGAGATCGAGACCAGGTACCGCCCGCTCGAGATCGCGACCGACGACGCAAGCACCTGCGCGACCCCGAGGGCTCCGGTGATCTCCGCGAGGCACTCCGAATCCTCCTCGCTGCACCCGAGCATCCGCTTGTTGCGCTCGAACCCGAGCATCGCGGTCACGTCCGCCGAGAGCAGCGGCGCCGCCCCGGTCCGCGATTCGACCTCCTTCGCCAGCACCTGCGCGAGATACGGCCCCAGCGCGGGGTCCACGCCCGGGCCGGTCCGCGCGTCGAGGACGGCGATTTTCGGCGTGGCCGCCAGGACGAGCGCGAGGAGCATCTGGCCATTCTACTAGGTCGCTCGAGAAGGCGCTCGGCCGCCCGGGCAGCGGCCTGTCAAGGATTGTCGCAGTCGCACGCAGGGCAAAACCTACCGGGGCATCACCAGCCCGGGAGCCAAGCAAATGAAAAGACTTCTTCTCGCACTGACCGCGATCTCACTTCCCGTTTTCGCGCAGACCACGACGACGGTGCAGACGCAGCAGCAGCCGCCGCCCCCGCCGAGCACGACGGTGACGACGCAGACCAACCCGCCGCCGCCCTCGACGCAGGTGGTGGTCAATCCCAACGATCCGAACGTGCCGCCGGCCGCGGTCAGCACCGTCGAGACGACGTCGACCGGCCGCAGCGCCGCTTCGATCATCGCGACCGACGCGCTGTACGGGGGTTTCACCGGCGTGCTGATCGGCGGCGCCGTGACCCTGATCGACCAGGGGAACAATTGGCAGCGCGATCTGATGGTCGGCGCAGGTATCGGCATCCTCGCCGGCGCGGCCTTCGGCATCTACGATTCGACGACCCAGCCGAAGACGGTCACGCGGGCGGTCTCCGATCGGAACAACGCCGCCTCCGACCCGGGCGGCACGCAGCTCGTCGCGGTCGGCGGCCGCTTCTAGGGCCGAACCGAACCGTCCGCGAGCAGCGTGAAGGCAAATCCCGGCTCGAGGCCATCCCCCGGCGTCATGACCATCTCGGTCAGCTCGACGCCGTTGACGTAGACGCCGTGGGTGGCCGCGCCGGTCGCGTTCTCCGCGCAGGCGTTGGCGTCGCTGACGCGCAGCTCCTGCCGGCCCACGGGGACGTCGGTGAACGAGATCGTCCACCGGTCGCCCGCCTCGTCCATGTTGTAGCGGGCGAACTTGTGCCAGCCCGGGTGGACGTGGGTACGCCCCACATTGCTGACGCAGCTCACCCAGGTCCGCGCCACCTGCGCGTCGAGGGTCGTGCTCGCGACGTACTGGATGGTGACCAGCGGCCCCTGCAATTTGCCCGAGCCGCAGGCGACGGCGAGAAGAAGCGACGCGGCCTTCATATGCACCTCCGCGTTTTTCGTCGCTATTTTACACCCTCGCGCCCGTCGGTGATCAACAGGGTCAGCGTCGCCGCGTTGCCGAGCAGCGTGTCGTGGCAGTAGTGTCCGGCGACGAGGATCACCACGGTCCTGAAGCACCGGAAACGGCATGATGGAAGTCCTCTTCGACCGGGTCCCCGGCGAACCGGCCGGCGGGTACGGCGGCAACCCGCGCTGGGACGGCCTCGCGGTCAACTTCGTCGAATCGCTCGACGGCGTGACCGCGCTGCCCGACGCGCCCGGCGAATCGGGCGCGATCGTCAGCGGCGGCTCGAAGGCCGACAAGTTCGTGATGGGCCTTCTGCGCGCCTGCGCCGACGCGGTCCTGATCGGCGCCGGGACGCTGCGCGCGGCGCCGAACGATCTCTGGACGGCCGACGCGATCAACCCCGACGCGAAGGACCTCTACCGGCGGATCGGAAAGCTCCAGCCGCCGCTCTACGTCGTCAGCGGCTCGGGCAACGTCCCGCAGCCGAAACAGCCCGCCCTCATCCTCACCGGCAAGATGACCGCGCAGCAGATCGTCGATCGAGTGCGCGCCGACGGCCACCGCCGGATCCTCTGCGAAGGCGGCCCCGGCCTCTTTTCCGAGCTCGCCGCCGCGGGCCTGGTCGACGAGATCTTTCTCACTCTATCTCCCCGTCTTTACGGACGTTTTCCCGCCGACGGCCGCAAGGCCCTCACCGATTTGCGCGATCTGCGCGGCATGCCGCTGGAATTGCGCAGCCTCCGCCGCGAAGGCTCGCACCTCTTCCTGCGCTACCGGCGCTAGTGGCGATGCTTGTGGTGCGCATCGGAGACGTGCGGGTGCTCGTGCGTCAGCGGTCCGTGCGTGTGCAGATGCGAATGCGGCTCGGGCTCCGCGACGGCTTCGTGCGCGTGCTGGTGATGCGCGTCGTGGACGTGCAGATGATCGTGCGTGACCTCGGCGTGCGTGTGCAGGTGGGCGTGGCGGGCGCGCGCCAGGACGAGGACGCCGGCCGCCATCACCGCGGCGCCGGCGACGTCGGTGAAGCTCGCCCGGTCGCCGAGCAATGGAATCGCGACCGCGGCTCCCGCGAAGGGCGCCACCGCGAAGAGCGCGCCTTGACGCGCTGCACCAAGCACGCGCTGCGCCCGCGTATAAAGGTAGAAGCTCATCCCGTAGCTGAGCGAGCCGAGCAGGAGGGCCTCGACTCCGACCCGCGCTCCGTGCACGCGCTGGCCGAAGATCGCCGCCGCCGCCAGGTTGAGCGCGCCCGCGCAGAGCATCTTGATCCGCAGGAGCTGGACCGGATCTTTCATCGACAGGCGGGCGTTGAAATTGTTGTCGATCGCCCAGCACAGGCAGGCGGCGGCTATCGCCAGCACGCCGAGCGCCGCACCGGCGAGTCCGCCCTGCGAGCCGTGGGCGCCGACGATCGCGCCGCCGGCGACGATCAGCGCCGCGGCGACGCCCTCCTTCATCGAGAGGTGCTCGCCGAAGACGGCCATCGCCAGCGCCATCGTGAACGGCGCCTCGAGATTCAGCAGCAGCGAGCCGGTGAGGCCGCTGACCCGCGTCAGACCCCAGAGCATCAACGGCGGCGCGAGCGCTGCGCCGGCCAGCACCGCGCCGGCGAGGATCGGCGCGTCGGCCTTCGACAGCGGCGCTTCGGTCCGCGACCGTCGGACGAAGAGAAACGCCGTGCCGCCGCCGAGATAGAGCAATCCTGCGAGCGGCAAGGGCCCCGCGTCGGGCAGCAGCAGCTTGGATACCGGCGCGCCCAGCCCGAACAGGATCGCGCTGCCGAGTCCGAAGAGGACGCCGCCGTGCCTGTCTGCCATCGCTCGCAGCTTACGCTACGCGCCGACGGCGTGCCCGAGGCCCGAGGTCTGGGGCCTGAGGCCTGCCCTCCCCGCGACGTCGTAGAGATCGGCGAGCACGGCCTCCGCGGTCGGCCAGCGGCCCGCGCCCGTCGCCGAGAGCGACAGCGTCGAGCCGTCGCGGAGCTGGATCAGCAGCCGGTTCTCCGCGCCTGCGGTCGACGCGAGCGGATGGCCGGCGGCGAGCGCGACCGGGCGCACCTCGCCGGCGCCGGCGGTGCATGACGCGACGAGTCGAACCCCGCGCGCGTCGCGCACGTGCTCGATGCCCTCCTGCACCAGCCGCTGCGGAACGCAACCGAACGCGGCGCGGGCGAGGATCACGAGCTTTTGCGCGGCGTCGGTGCCGTCGAGATCGAGGCGCGGATCGGCCTCGGCATAGCCCGCCGCCTGCGCCTGTGCGACCGCTTCGTTCAGCGCGAGCCCGGCCGCCATCCGGTCGAGGACGAAGTTGCTGGTCGCGTTGAGCACGCCGGAAAAAGCGACCACCGAACCCGCGTGTCGCCGCAGCGTCTCGAGCGCCGGCATCGCGCCGCCCACGCTCGCCGAGTACAGCAGTTGAACCCCGGCTTCCCGCGCCAGCACCTCCAGGTACGGCCCGCGCCCTGCGATCACCGCCTTGTTCGCCGTGACCACGTGCTTGCGCGCGCGAAGCGAGGACTCGATCAACGACGCCGCCGGCAGCGTTCCCCCGATGAGCTCGACCACGACGTCGTGCGGCCGGGAGAGCGCGAGCCGGCACTCGTTGTGCAGGAGGCGCGCGGGAGCGCCGTTGCGCTCGGCCTTGCGCACGTCGCGAACCGCGATCGCGGTGACGGTGAACTGATCGGGCAATTCCGCGAGGCGACGATACAGACCGGTGCCGACGGTTCCATGGCCGAGGAGCGCCACGCGCAATCGTCGTTGCGGCTCGACGATCGGCAGCGGCTGCGCCCCCGACGCGTGCGGGACGACCTCGACGCACGCCGGACCGAGGCCCGCCTCCCGCAGCGCCGCAGCCAGCGCGCCCGGCTGTTCCGACGACGCAACGACCTGATGTCCTTGACGAATCAGCGCGTAGATCCCGTGCACCGCGCGAGGCAGGTTGGACGGAGTCGCGACGATCATGCGGCCTCCAGCGCCTGCGAGAGGTCGGCGATGATGTCGTCGGCATCCTCGATGCCGAGGGAGAGGCGGATGAGGTCGTCGTAGATCCCGATCGCCTCCCGCTCTTCGGTGGTGAGCTCGAAGTACGACATCAGCGCCGGCTGCTCGATCAGGGTCTCGACGGCGCCGAGCGAGGGCGCGATGGTGGCCAGCTTGCACGCGTCGACGAACCGCGACCCGAGACGCACGTCTCCGCGCAGCCGGAAGCTGACCACGCCGCCGAATCCGCTCATCGTCCGCGCCGCCAGCGCGTGGTCGGGGTGGCTTTCGAGGCCCGGATAGAAGACGCGCCGCACCCGGGGGTGCGCCTCGAGCCATCGGGCGACTTTCAAGCCGCTCTCGTTCTGCCGCTGGACCCGCAGCGGCAGCGTCTTGAGGCCACGGATGAGAAGGAACGCGCTCTGCGGATCGAGCACGCCGCCGAGGACGCCGCGCAGGTCCTTGATCGACTGCACCAGGCCCTCCCGCCCGCAGACCGCGCCGGCGAGGAGGTCGTTGTGCCCGCCGAGATATTTCGTCGCCGAATGAATCACCAGGTCCACGCCGTGCTCGAGAGGGCGCTGGTTGATCGGCGTCGCGAAGGTCGCGTCGACGAGCAGGTTCGCGCCGGCGCACGAATCGCGGGCGCGCGCGTAGAGGGCGAGGTCGGCGACGCGCAGGTACGGATTGGTCGGCGACTCCGTCAGGATCACTTTCGTCCGGCCCGGCCGGAGCGCATCGTGGAGCGCCTTTTCGTCGCCGGGCGGGACCAGCGTCGACTCGATCGCCAGCCGTCCGAGGAACCGGCCGATGAACTGACGCGTCCGCCGGTAGCAGTCGTTGGTCAGGACGACGTGGTCGCCGGCCTTGAGCAGCTCGAACAGCGCGGTTGTGACCGCCGCCATCCCGCTGCCGAACAACGCCGCGGCCTCCGAGCCTTCGAGGGCGGCCAGCTTCTCCTCGGCGGCCCGGACGGTCGGGTTGCCGTAGCGCCCGTACTCCTCGCGCTCCAGGTCGCCGTTGAAGTACCGGGTAATTTCGTCCGTCGATCCGAATACATACGTCGCAGAGGAGACGACGGGCGTGGTGATCGAATCGTACGCCTTTCCGCGCGGCTCTCCACCGCGGATGGCGAGTGTTCCCCAGTTCGGTTTGGCCGCCACGACGGGACAACCCTTCTGCCCACGCCCGGCCGAAAAACACTCCCAGCCGCTTAGAGTGATATTTGTTACGCGCGTCACTCAAGGTGGGCGAAATTCCGCGCGACAGCCGGGCTACTGATGACGCTCGCCGCGCCGGTTGTCAAGCCCGGTGGTAGAATCGGCGCTCCAGTAGGGGGGCCTTCTCATGAACCTGCGTACGCTCGTGTTGAACGCGCTCGCGCTGACGTGCGCCTGCGCTTCCGTGCCGATGGCGCCGCCGGACGCCGATCTCGCGGCGAAGAAGTTCGAGCCTCCGGCGGGCCACGCCAACCTGTACGTCTACCGGAACGAAACCTTCGGCAGCGCCATCCGGCTCAGCGTCCTCCTCGACGAGATGCAACTCGGCTCGACCGCGGCCAAGACGTATCTCTACGCGCCGATCTCGCCGGGCAAGCATCGACTGGTGTCCAAGGCGGAGAACGATTCCTCCCTCGAGCTCGACGTCGAGCCGGGCAAGAACTACTTCCTCTGGCAGGAAGTGAAGATGGGGGTCTGGTCGGCGCGCAGCTTGCTGCAGCAGGTCGACGATCAGCGGGGCAAGGAAGGCGTGCTCGAGTGCCAGATGGGCGTGACCAACACGCCGATCGCGCGGCCCGCCGTCTACGAATGCGGGAAGGACACCGACTGCAAGGGCACGCGGGTGTGCGACCGCGGCGCCTGCGTCGACGCGAGGAACTGAGGCGCGGCTCTCAGCGCGCTCTCTCGCGACGGACGGCGGCGGTCTCCGAATCGGGCGGGGCGGCGGCGAGCTCGCGCATCGCGGCGGGCGCCTCGCGGGAGACCTGCTCGATCGCGTCGGCGATCGCGTCGATGCGATCGCGCAGCTGGGCGAGCGATTGCTGCAGCTCGGCCGGCGCGGCGCCCGGCCCGGCCGTCCGCAGGCGCACGAACTGGGAGGCGAGGCCTTCGAGCGTGTAGACGAGGCGCGATTGCTCCGCCTCGAGCCGGTCGGCGCCCACGCGCAAGAGCTCGCGCTGCCGCTTCAGCTCGTCGATGGCGGCCACCGCGCCCTCGAGCGATGACTTGAGATGGGGGTCGGTCTCCGTCGCGAGCTTTTTCTGCAGCGCCGTCCGCTCTTCGTCGAGCCGGCTCGATCCGGCCCCCTCGCGCATGGCCTGCTCGCGCCGCGCGAGGTCGTCGCAAGTCCGGCGCAGCGAAGCGATCGTCTCCTGCGACGTCCCGAGAAACGCGCGAACGTGCTCGGGCGACTCGCGCAGCTCCTGCTCGAGCCGATCGCAAACCGCAGTGGCACGAGGAATTTGGGGACATGTGACAACAGCACCTGCGCTCGGGTCGGGCTCCACGCTCCCGAAATTGGTACGTGTCCCCAAATTCCGGCCCCCAAAAGTCACGCCTGGGTTGATGCGCATGCCGGCCGGGACCTGGGCGCCGCCTTGAACAGTCGAGCCGGCGCCGACGATCGCGGCTTCGCCGACCGTCGCGCCGCGCTCGACGACGGCGCCCCATGAGACGATCGCACCCGGATTGACGACCGCGTCACTCCCGATGGTCGCGCCCATCCTCACCCGCGCACCTTTCAGCACCTTGGCACCACGCGCGACCGTGGCGCCCATCTCGACGGTCGCGCCCGGCTCGACGAGGGCGCCTTCCTCAACGGTGGCACCGATCCCGACGCCGCCCTCGCCGACGAGCTTCCTGACCGACGCGCCCGCGTTCCTCGCGACGAACGCGATGCCGCCCGCCGCGGCGAGCACGAGGGCCAGCGCGAGCAGCGCCTTGTTTCCGGTCGAGACCGCGGCGACGATCAGGACGATCGCCAGGACGCCCATCGCGGTCCCGAACTCGCCTGGGCCGCGCGACGCCGGCGGTGGCTCGCTCTTGCGCGCCAGGGCGTCCGAGACGCGGGAAAGGCTCTCGTCGAGATCGCTCACGGCCTCGGCGCCATGAAGACGAGCAGGGCCGCGCGCTCGCGCGATCGATTCTCGACGCCGTGCTCGCTGCCGGCCTCGGCGAGCACCGCGTCGCCGGCCTTCAGCTCGCGCTCTTCGCCGCCGACGCGGGCGACGACCGTGCCTTGGAGGACCGCGTACACCTTGTCGCTGCCGGCATGAGCGTGCGCCTTCTGCGACTGGCCCGGCTCGAGGCAGTAGAC
>JAIVGS010000077.1 GCA_020201435.1 Myxococcales bacterium | reverse complement strand
ACCGTCCTGAGCAGCTGGGGCCCGGGAAAGTTCGACGCCGAAGTTTTCCTCGACGGCAAGGCTTTTCGCCCCGACAACGGCGACGCCGCCACGTTGATCCCGCCCGCCTTCGGCCTCGCCGGCGTCAACCTGCACACCTGGACGGGCTGGGGTTCGGTCACCTACTGGAACGCCTTCGTCGCCAACCTCGAGATGCACGGCCAGGGCACGTTCTTCGACCCGCGCCTCGACAGCCCGAGCAAGTTCCCGGTCGCCAACGCCAACAAATTCGGGCACGTGACGAGCGCGAACGACCAGATCACGCCGAAGCTCGCCGCCCTGCACTTCTACCAGCTGGCCCTGAAAGCGCCCGCCCCTCCGACCGGCAGCTTCGACGCGACCGCAGCGACCCGTGGCAAGGATGTGTTCAATGGTGCGGCGAAGTGCGCGACCTGCCACGTCCCGCCGCTCTTCACCGAACCGGGCTGGGACCTGCACGCCGCATCCGAGATCGGCGTCGATGACTTCCAGGCGAAGCGCTCGCCGGACGAGAAGTACCGCACCTCGCCGCTCAAGGGCCTCTGGGCGCACCAGAAGGGCGGCTTCTACCACGACGGCCGGTTCGCGACGCTCGCCGACGTCGTCTCGCATTACGACGGGACCCTCTCGCTGGGACTTTCTGCCGCACAGAAATCCGACCTCGTCGAGTACCTCAAGTCGCTCTGAGGGGTTAGACTGCGCGCGCCATGGGTTCCGTCGAAAGCCTGCTCAACTGGGGTGTCGCGCTGCGATTCGCGGCGATCGGCACGTACGCCGCCGCCTTCGTCGGCTACGCGGCGCGGCTCGCGATTCAGAAGCTCAAGCTCGACAGGGCCGCCACCGCGCTCGCCGCGCTCGGCGTCGTGACGCACACCGCGTACCTGGTCACCCGCTGGATCGCGGCCGGCCAGATCGAGATCCTCGCCCGCGAAGCCACCGGCGACGTCCTCTCCAGCTACGACCGCTTCTGGTTCATGGTCTCGCACCCGCCCTACACCAACCTGTTCGACGCGCTCAACTTCGTCGCCTGGGCGATGATGGTCTGCTACCTGATCATCGAGCGCAAATGGGGCCTGCGCGTGGTCGGCGTGCTCGCAGTCGCGCTGGCGCTGGTCGCGATGGGCGAGGCCTCGCTCGTCACCGACAAGCAGATCGAGCCGCTCGTGCCGGCGCTGCAGAGCTACTGGATCCTGATCCACGTCGGGATGCTCTTCGTCAGCTACTCCCTGTTCACGCTCGGCGCGGTGTGCGCGCTCCTGTACCTGGTGCGAACGGGCACCTCGAGCGCGATCCTCGGCACGGTCCAGGCCAGCGTGGCGTTCGTTCTCCTCTGGGCGGTCGGCGGCATGAAGATGATCACGGCGGCCACGTTCGAAATGGCGCCGGGCTGGCAGCACCAGATCCAGAGCCGGCTGCAGGCGGGCAAGCTGCTCGACGTGACGACCGCGGTGCACGTGATGGTCGGCGACAAGGCGGTGAAGTACCTGACCCCGGTCGCAAGCGTCGGACCGTTCCTGCTCGGAGCCATGGCGCTTTTCGCGGTGGCCGCGGTCGTCTACATCGTCCGCCCCGAAGACGGAGTCAAAGCGCGTGGTTACAAGCTGGTCGCGGCAGCGTTCGGGCTGCTCACCATCGGCCTCGGGCTGCTCGTCTACCGCATCGTCAACAGCCCCGAGATCTTCCTCCCCGACACGGTCCGCCTCGCTCCCGGCGAGCACGGCCCGTTCCGCCTTTCGCTCGCGTCGAACTACGCGCTCGGCCTCATCGCTCTGATCTGGGGCACGACTCTCGGCTTCCTGCTGACGACCCCGCTGCGCGACCGGATCTCGGCGAGCCTGCCCGATCCGCGCAAGCTCGAGGACATCACCTACCGGGTGATCATCGCCGGCTGGCCGCTGTTGACCATCGGCATCGTGATGGGCGGGATGTGGGCCAACGAAGCGTGGGGCCGGTTCTGGGGCTGGGACCCGAAAGAGACCTGGGCGCTGATCACCTGGGTCGTCTATGCGGGCTACCTGCACACCCGGATCACGCTCGGCTGGGCCGGCAAGCGTCCTGCGACGATCGCGGTTTTCGCCTTCGCCGTGGTGGTGTTCACGTTCATGGGCGTGAACCTGGGCCTCACCGGCGAAGGCCTGCACACGTACGGCTCCGGCTAGTCGCCTACAGCTGCTTGTAGAGCTGCTCCGCCAGCGAGGTCAGCTCGGAGGCGGCCTTGAGCTTTCCGACCCAGCGGTCCGGCACCTGCGACTTGCCGAACTTCGCGCCGAGCAGCGCGCCGGCGCACGCCGACGCACGCTCCGACGCAGCGCCGGTCGTAATGGGTGATCCGCGATGCCGCGACGGCGTCGTCCGCCAAGCCGTCGAGGTTCTTCACGTGCAACAGGCCGATCGGCGCGCAGCACATCACGCTCCCGTTGCCCGCCGCTTTGCGGCCCGAGTCTTCCCACGCGATGGCGCCGGACTGCAACGGCCCCTCGCCGGCCCGCAGGTTCTCCAGAGCCGACCGCGTCAAGTTGCCGATATCTTTCGGTTTTCCAGTGAACCACTTGAGCAGCCCGTGGGCCACGTCGTCGACGTCGAGCCGCTTGCGCGCGACGATCGACCGCAACAGGACGAGCGTGAGATCGATGTCGTCGGTCGGCTCGCCCGGCGCCCACCCGTTGCCGCCGGTGATCTCGCGCTGGGTGCCCACTTCGGCGGCGGTCTTGCTCTCGTGCGGCGCGCCGAGCGACTCGCCCGCCGCGGCGCCGAGCAGGGCGCCGATGAATCGCCCCTTCTCGTCGATTTGCCCCTGCGTGATCGCGTTGGGGTGCTTCTTGAGCAGATTCGGATCCGGCCGGAACGAGCTCATGTAGGTTCTCCCCCGCGATCAGCCTACCACCCTTCGAAGCTCGGCCTCCACGAACTGCAGGCGGTCGTTGCCCCAGAAGCTGCGCTCGCCGATGAAGATGGTCGGGACACCGAACACGCCGCGCGCCAGCGCCTGGTCGGTGTTCCGGCGCAGGGCGTCCTTCACTTCCTGCGCGTCGGTGCGAGCGACGAGGGCCTTGCCGTCGAGGCCGGCGGCGTTCAAGGCGCCCTCGATCGTCGATGGGTCCGAGATGTCGTTCCCCTCGCCCCAGTAGGTACGAAAGAGCGCGTGCATGGCCTTGTCGCCCTGACCGTGCTGTTCGGCGGCGAGGCAGGCGCGGAGCGCACGGATGGTGCTGACCGGGAAGGCTCTCGGGATCTGCATCGGGACGCCGTATTGCTTCGCCCAGCGCGCCGTGTCCTCGGACATGTACTTGAGCTGCTGGGGCGGCGGCAGTTGATGCCCGGTGGCCTTGCGGAGGCCACCGAGGGTGATTGGGAGCAGACGCGCCTGCGCGCCGGTGCGCTGGGCGATGCCGGCGAGCTGGGTCGAAGCGAGGTAGCTGTACGGGCTGCCGAGGTCGTAGAAGAAGTCGAAGGTGAGCATGGGGACCGTGTAGCCCGCGGAGGACGAGCCGGCAACGATCGCACGGCAAGGGAACCTAAGGAACGGAACGGAACGTTCAGGTCGAAGGCAAGGGAAAGGGAACGGAAAGGGAAAGGCAGGGGGCGAGGGAAATGGAAAGGGAAGATCGCAAATGTTGGCGACCCTAACCCGATCCCCGAATACCTCGCCCTCCACCTTTCCCTTTCCTTTTCGCTCTCCTTCTCCCTATCCCAACCCCTCCTCCCTCTACCCTGAACGTTCCGTTCCGTTCCGTTCCTTCGGGTCCCTTGGCGCCTGACGGGCTACAATCCGAAAAGTGCTGAAGATCTGCCCCATCTGCCGCCGCACCTGGTCCGGCGGCCGCGATTGCCCCCACTGCGGCGAGGGCCACCCCCTCATCGACGTCGCCGGCGACCAGGGCCGAAAGACGTTCCTGCGCGACAAGGAGCTCGCCTCCTCCATCCGCGGGTACTACGGCGCGCGCACCGGAATGCTGATCGCCTTCTGGGGCATCCTCCTCGGCCTGATCCTCGCGCTGTTCCTCTGGCGCAAGTCGATCGCGACGCACTCGCCGGCGCTTCTCGCCGCCGCCGTCGTCTGCGCGGTCGTCCCGTTCCTGGTCTCGATCGTCGCCGCCGACCGCATCGTCCGCCGTTTCAGCCGGGGCTGCGTCGGCCGCCCCCCCGGGCCCCTGGACATCCGCGTCGCGCCGCGGACCGACGCGCGCAAGGAGCTGCTCGGGTTCGGCCAGCGCGGCTAGCGCAGATCCGCGTCGAGCTCTTCCGACAGCGTCGCCAGAATCTCCTGCGCGGACATGACTTTCTGCGGATCCTTCTCGAGCACCCGCCGCACCGCCTGCTCGACGGTCCCGGTCCGCACCGTGTCGAGCTTCTTGCCCTTGTTGGTCAGCCCGAACAGGGCCCGCCGCGCGTCGCGCGGGTCGCTGCGCCGCTGGATGACCGCCCGCGACTCGAGCCGTTTCAGGATCCCCGTCAACGTCGAGGGGTGGACGTGCAGAATCTCGGCGATCCGCCCGGCGGCGATCCCGGGAAACCGCCCGACGATACGCACCACGAGCCGCTGCGGCCCGGTGATCCCGTACGCCGCCTCCATCCGTTTCGACGCCGACTGCAGCGCGTGGTCCACCGCCCAGAGGAGACGCATGAAATCGAGCACCGCTCCAAGCGGCGGGCCCTTGTCCTCTTCCAGCTCGTCGACGGTTCCGTTGGACATAGTTCGAGCACAAACGATTGTGCACGGAGCGGGCGCGAGCGCAACTTCACTTGATGAGCGGTGCAAGCTCCTTGAACTCCGGCGTCCCGGCCACTCCGAGCAGGTCGAAGAGCACCGTCTCGGTGCTGGTCAGCGTCGCGCCCGCCTTCTCGCACAGCCGAAGCCCCGTAGCGCGGTTCGCCTCGGTCCGCGAGAGCACCGCGTCCTCGACGACGAAGACCGCGAATTCACCGCGCAAAAGGTCGCGCACCGTCTGGAAGACGCAGACGTGCGCCTCCATCCCGGCAACGATCACCTGCTTGCGGCCGGTGGTGACGATCCTGCGCGCGATCGGCTTCGAGGCGCCGCAGGAAAACTCCATCTTTTCCATCGGTTGGTCACCGAGCAGATCGCGCAGGGCGGCCACGGTATGGCCGAGGCCTTTCGGGTATTGCTCGGTCGCGACGATCGGCAGCCCGAGCCGCCGGGCCGCCTGGATCAGGACCGCGACGTTCCTCTCCAGCTGCTCGCGCCCTTTCATCGCCGCGGCGAGCTTCTCCTGAACGTCGATGACGAGCAGCAGCGACTGCTCCCGGTCGAGCGCGAGGTCAGATTGCATAGCCCTGGGCTCCGCTCGCCGCCGGCGCGTCCGGGTCGAGCATGACGTTGACGCAGGCGACCGTCCCCGACGCGACCGCCCGCTCGAGCGCGGGGCGGATCTGCGCGGGATCGTTCACGTGCTCGCCGTAACCGCCCATCGCTTCCACGATTTTGTCGTACCGGGTGGGCGCCAGCGTGGTCGCCGGGCTCTTCTCCGGTCCGAAGAGTTGCACTTGCGGCAGCCTGATCTGCCCCCACGCGGCGTCGTTTCCGACGACGACCACCATCGGCAGCTTGAACCGCAGCGCGGTTTCGAAGTCCATCCCGTTGAAACCGAACGACCCGTCGCCCTGGATGACGAACACCGGCCGGTCGGGATGCAGCAGCTTGGCGGCGATGGCGAACGGCGCGCCGACGCCGAGGCAGCCGAGCGGACCCGGGTCGAGCCACCGCCCCGGCCGGCGCAGCCCGATCACCTTGGCCGCGATCGCGACCCAGTTGCCGCCGTCGGCGACGAACATGCTGTCGCCGGCGGCGCGAGCGACCGTGTCCAGCTCGCGAGCGAGGCGGAAGTGATGCACCGGCACCTGGTCCGACTGCTCGTACGTCGCCTGCCGCGCGGCCTTGGCCAGCTCCTGCTCCCGCAGGCGCGACAGCCACCCGTCGCGCTTGCCGTCGCCGACCGAAGCGTTGAGCTGCTGCAGGACGCTGCGCGAGTCGCCGATGATGCCGACGTCGACCGCCCGGTTACGGCCGATCTCGCTCGCGTCGCTGTCGATCTGGACGATCTTCGCGGATTCCCCGATGCCGCCGCCGTAGCCGAGCCGGAAGTCGAGCGGCGTCCCGGCGATCAGGACGACGTCCGCCTCCGCCAGCGCGTCCTTGCGGGTGTGTGAAAAGAAGTGCGGGTGGTCAGGAGGGAGACATCCGCGGCCGGCGCCGTTGAGATACACCGGCGCGCCGAGGCGCTCGGCGAACGCCGCGAGCTGCGTCGGCGCGTCGTCCCACCAGATCGAGCTGCCGGCGACGATGACCGGCCGCTCGGCTTTCTCCAGCAGCTGGACCGCGCGATCGATGCAGGCCGGGTCGCCCGGCTGCCGCGCCCGCGTGCGATATCCGGTGGGCAGCGGGCACTCGCTGTCCTCGACACCGTTCGACAAAACGTCCCAGGGCAGCTCCAGAAACACCGGCCCGGGCCGGCCGGTGAGCATGGTCCGGAAGGCTTTCGCCATGTACGTGGGCACCCGATCCGGCGACGGCACGCGGTCCGACCACTTGGTGATCCGGGTGAAGAGGTCGACCTGCTCCATCTCCTGCAGCGAGCCGCGGCCGGCGTTGAACGACGGCGCCGCTCCGCCGAGCAAAAGGACCGGACTGTTCGCGGCATAGGCGTTGGCGATCCCGGTCAGCGCGTCGGTGACGCCGGGGCCCGCGGTCACCGCGCAAACGCCGATTCCCCTCGTCAGACGCGCGGTTGCGTCGGCGGCGTGGGCTGCAGCCTGCTCATGTCGGGTGTCGACCAGCCCGATGCCCTCTTCGATGCACGCCGCGTAGATCGGAGCGATGTGCAGCCCGGAGAGGGTGAAGATGTGCCGGACGCCCTCCGCCTTCAGCATGCGCACGAGCAGCTGCGCGCCGGTCGATGTCGCCATGGATCCCTTTTACTTCACTTCGAGGCTGCCGACCGCGATGCCGCCCGGCGCGAGTCCCGACGCGCTCTGGACGTACGCCTTGAACTGCGACGCGCCGTCGAAAACGGGCCCTTGCCCGCCCTGCGCCTGGAGTGCGATCACGAACGACGCGACCTCGGCATCGGCGGGGAACGTGAGGTCGCCGGCCGGGCCGGAGCCGCTCCCCGATCGGGCCGCGCCGAAGACGAGCGTGTCCTTCAACGGGCCGCTGCCGAGGATTGCCTTGCCGGCGTCGAGAGCAGTCGCGAACGAGCCCACCGAGATCTTGCTCGAATCGACCGGCAGGTCGATCGCCACGCCGCGCAGGCTCGCGCCGGAGGGACCCGCCTTGAGGCGCATCGTCAGCGACGTGCACGGCGCCGCGCACGTGTCCGCGACGAGCACCAGCGCACCGGAAGCGGCCGCCGGCGTGTAGGACAGGGTGGTCCCCGGCCGCGGCGTCACGGTCACCGTCAGCGACTGCGGCCCGACCGAGCCGCCGGCTCCGTTGCCGGTCAGCGCGTACGCCGTCGTCGCCGACGGCCGCACGACGAGGCTCTTCGCCGGCCCCAGGTTGATCGTCGTGCCGTTCGCCGGCTGCACGAACCACCCGAGCGCGTTTCCGTCCCAGCTCAGCGTCGCGGCCTGCCCTTGCAGGATCGTCGACGGCGTCGCGGTGAACGACGTGATCGCCACCGGATCCGTCACTCGCGCGACGGTATGCACGATCAGGATCCCGGGCTGGAATCCCTGCCCGCTGCTGGCCTCGAGCGTGTACTCGGTCGTCACCATCGGCGAGTCGGTCGCCTGGCCGCTGGCCGGGATCAGACCGAGCGGGAGGCCGCCGCCGTGCAGCGTCAGGCCGACGCTGTTGGTCACCGTCCAGGCGATCGTCCGCGGGGTGCCCGCCGGCGCCTGCGCGGGCAGCACGACGAATTTCGTGATCGTGGCCGGCCCCGGCGGCGGCTTCGGGTCGACGGTCACGTCCTTGGTCACGCTCCCGATCATGTTCGACGCGCGCAGCGTGTAGACAGTGTGGCCGCGGGGAAGCACGACGACCGGGCTCGATCTCACCTCGCCGGGATCGGGCACGATGCTGACCGCCGTCGCGCCGTGCACCTCGTAGTTGAGATGCACCACCGTGGCGTAGGGCGGCGCCGGATCGTCGACGGTGAAGCTGTCGATCGTGGGCGGGAGGTAGTCGTCGCAGCCGGCGGTCAGCACGACGAGGAGGAAGAGCCGTTTCATGGCGTTCCTCCGAACTTCCCGAGCAGGGCCGTGAGGTCCGACGAATCGATCGCGTTCACGCTGCCGACGAGGTCGGCCTTCCAGCGGTACAGCGGGCTGGCCTGGGTGGTCCCGAGCGCATCGGCGAGATCGATCAGGTCGAGCCCGTCGATGCGCTGGTCGAAGTTGGTGTCGCCGTCGCCCCGGACGCCGGCCGGGTCGGTCCCGGAGGTGCCGATCTGCCAGAAGCCGCGGCCGTAGGTCGCGACCGTCAATCGGCCCGAGCCGGGCGAGATGCAGAGGCCGTCGACCTCGACCAGCGGCAGGCTTCCGGCGCCCATCCGGGTCCAGTTCGCGCCGCCGTCGCTCGAGCGGTAGAGGCCGAGGTCGGTGCCGGCGTAGAGCGTGTTCGGGTCGCCGGGGTCGACGGCGATCACCTGCACCGGGACGAACGGCAACCCGCCGGAGTTGACGTCCTGCGTGCCGAGCGAGGTCCAGGTCTCGCCGGCGTCGATCGTCTTGTAGAGGTGCCCGAAGCTCTGCGGGAGCGGCGGAAAGACGGTGCCGTCGGCGTTGGCGAGGCGCATCGCGTTGCTGGCGACGTAATAGGTCAGGCCGTTCAGGTCGCGTGGATCGAAGGCGATGCTCGACAGCTGGTAGATGCCGGTGCCGGCCGGGGTCCCCGGCGGGGCGGGCTGCGTCGAGACCCACCAGTTGGCGCCGCCGTTGATGGTCACGTAGGCGAACTTGTTGGAAACGACGCCGTAGATTCCGCTCTGCGCGGAATCGGTCGCGACGCTGCGGAGCTGGATCACCTGCCCGGCCGGGGTGATGAAGCCCTTGGTCGTGCTTCCGTCGGGCCAGCGGAGCTGTCCGGAGATGTTGAACCAGGGGCTGCCGCCCGCGCTGGTGTAGACCTTGGCCGGCGTGTCGGTGTAGGTCACGAACGTCTGGCCGTCGGCGGCGGCGGTGTCGCGCGCGATCCGGACGAAGAACGGCAGCTGATCGCCGCTGGCGAACCCGTTGGTGAACCGCTGCCAGGTCGCGCCGCCGTCCGCGCTGCGGAAGATCCGCGTCGGCGTCGAGGAGACGATCGCATCGGGCACGGCGCCGTTCACCGTCTGGTGAGCTCCGCCGCTGACCACCACGCTGATGCCGTCCCCGCCGAGCACCTCGTTGAAGGTGGTGCCGTCGCCGACGCGCAACCGGGTGCCGTTGTCCTGCAGGCCGCCCACCACGAACCCCTGCAGCTCGGCAGGCCAGCTCTCGGGCGCGCAGGCGACCGAGTACGCCTGGTGCGTGACGAGGCCGGTATTTCGGGTGCTGCTGAAGCCGCTGGCGCCGACCGAGGCGCCGATTCCGCCGTCCGACCCCGCGTAGACCGTGCCGTCGGCGCCGAATGCGAGCGAGTGCAGGTCGGCGTGGATGTAGGGAAGGCTGATACCTTGGGGGACCGGCAGCCAGTTCGACACCAGCGTCCACGTCGCGCCGGCGTCGAGCGACTGCGCGACGGAGAGATCGCCGCCGACCATGACGTTGTCGGCGTTGCGCGGATCGACCGCGATCGCCTGGTTGTACCAGGCCTGGTTGTGGAGGAGGTCGAGGTCGGGCTGGTTCGGGTTCGGATTCGTCGGTGCGCCGTTGGAGCTGAAGCCGGAGCCGACGAAGCTGAGGCCGGCGTCGTCGCTGCGGAAGAGCTCGTACGTGGCGTCTCCGCGCACCGTCGCGGTGAGCAGGAAGACTCGCGCCGTCGAAGGGTCGACCAGCGTGCTCGCCGCGACCGCCAGCGTCCCGCGTCCGATCGACGCGGTCTGCGCGTCGCCGCCGGGAAGCGCCCCGCCGTTCCAGGTCCAGGTCGCGCCGTCGTCGGTCGAGCGCCAGAGCGTGAATTTGCCGACGTTTTTCCTGGTGCTGGTCGGGAGCGCCGGATCGGCCACTTCGCCGGTCGCGAGCCAGGTGCCCTCGCCGGTCCCCGGGTCGTCGCCGACCCAGGCCAGGCTCCAGACGAAGAACAAGGTCTCCGACGGGTTCGGCGTCCCGAGCGCGACCTGATGCCAGGTCGCTCCGGCGTCGACGCTGCGGAACAGGCCGAGATCCGTCGAAGCCAGCACCACCGCCGAGTTGCGCGGGTCGACCTTGATGTCGGTGGTGATGACCGCCGTCCGCGCCTGGTCGCCGGCGGTCACCAGGGAAACCGGGGCCGACCAGGTCGCGCCTCCGTCGCTGCTCTTCACCAGGCCGGGCTGCGCCACGTCGAACGGGTCGCCGAATCCGACGTAGAGGATGTCGGGGTTCGAGGGATCCATCGCCAGCGCGCCGATCGCGGTGGTGCCGAGCGCGTCGGTGATCGGCTCCCATCCGGCGCCGGCGTCGTAGCTCTTCCAGACGCCTCCGGTCGCGGTCGAGAGATAGAGGATGTCCTTGTTCCACGGATGGGGGACGACCTGCCGCGCGCGGCCGGAGTCGATCTCGAAGTACTGGCCGCCGTTGAACTCGGAGTCGGCGCTGGTGGGGCCGAGGTTGACGAAGGTGCTCCCCTGCACCGCCGCGAACATCGCGCGACGCGGCGCTCCGATGTCGTAGCGATCGCGCTCGCGGGCTGCGGCTTCGAGCACGCTGAAGACACGCTCGCCGCGCCATTCGACCATGGCGTCGTGGCGCGCGCCGGGATCGTCGCGCTCGATCTCCGCTCCTGCTGCGGCGAGAGAAGCGAGCGCGACAAGCGCTATGAGCGATTTGCGGCCGGACACTGCGATCTCCAGCGCCGGACGCTAGCACCATCGGCAAGGGCCGCCCAAGCCGCGGCGGCCGCGGTCCGTTCGCCTTTTGTCAGGCCGTCGGGCGGCGGAAGCGCGAGAGGTGGGCGGGAAGTTCGGCAAGCGACGGAAAGGTCTTCTCCGGATGCAGCTTCTGCGCGCGCTGCAGGAGCGCGTCTTCCGATTCGAGGTTGTTCGGATCGGGAATGCAGCAGTCCACCGGGCACACCGCCGCGCACGCTTCCTCGTCGTGAAAGCCGACGCACTCGGTGCAGAGCGCGGGGTCGATGACGAAGATGTCCTCGCCCTGGCTGATCGCCTGGTTGGGACACTCCGGCTCGCAAGCGCCGCAGTTGATGCATTCTTCGGTGATGATGGTAGCCATCTTCGGACGTGCCTCTATAACGCCGGCGGTCAGCCGATCCAAACGGTCTTTGTATTGACGAACTCGCGGATCCCCTCCGCGGAGAGCTCGCGGCCGTAGCCGGAGGCCTTGATGCCGCCGAAGGGGAGGCGGGGGTCGCTCTTGACCATGCCGTTGATGAAGACCGAGCCGGCCTGGATCTCGTCGGTGAGTCGCTCGATCTCGCGCGCGTCGGTGGTGAAGGCCGCGGCGCCGAGCCCGAACGGCGTGTCGTTGGCGAGCGCGATCGCATGGCCCAAGTCGCGAGCCCGGGCCACCGCCGCGACTGGCCCGAAGACCTCTTCCGTCCAGGCGGGCGAGCCCTCGGCGTTCACGAGCACGGTCGGCTGGAAGAAGAAGCCGGGGCGGTCGATGCGCTTTCCGCCGCATGCGACCTTCGCGCCTGCTTCCACGCTTCGACGCACCTGCTTGTCGATTTCGTCGAGCACCTGTTTCGACGAGAGCGGACCGACCTCGGTCGCGTCGTCGGAGGGGTCGCCGATCCGCAGCGCCGCCATCCCCGCGGTGAAGCGCTCCTCGAACTCGCCGGCGATCTGCTGGTGCGCGATGAACCGCTTGGCGGCGATGCAGCTCTGGCCGGCGTTCTGGATTCGCGCGGCGATCGCGACCTTCACCGCCTCGTCGAGATCGGCGCTGGGCAGCACCACGAACGGATCGCTCCCGCCGAGCTCGAGCACGGTCTTCTTGAGCTGCGCGCCGGCGGCCTGCCCGAGGCTTCGGCCGGCGCCGTCGCTGCCGGTCAAGGTCGCGGCGACGATGCGCCGGTCCTCGACGATCTTCTGGACTTTTTCCGCTCCGACCAGCAGCGTCTGGAACACGCCCTCCGGGTAGCCGGCGTCGCGGAAGAGCTCCTCGATCGCCAGCGCGCACTGCGGCACCGAGCTCGCGTGCTTGAGCAGGCCGACGTTGCCGGCCATCGTCGCCGGTGCGGCGAAGCGGAAGACCTGCCAGAACGGGAAGTTCCACGGCATCACCGCGAGGACGGCGCCGAGCGGCTGGAACCGCTTCTCCGACCGCCGCGCGTCGGTCTGCACCGGCTCCGGCGCGAGATGCCGCTCGGCGTTCTCGGCGTAGTAGCGGCAGCCGACGGCGCACTTCTCGATCTCGCCGACCGCTGCCTTGCGGAGCTTGCCCATCTCGAGCGTCATCAGCCGGCCGAGCGCGTCCTTGCGCTCTTCGAGGAGCGCGCCGACGCGCGAGAGCCGCTGCGCCCGCTCGGCGAAGCTCGTCTTGCGCCAGCTCTCGAACGCCCTGGCCGCCTTCGCCAGCTTCTGCTCGATCAGCGCGTCGGAGTCGGGCGAGAAGGTCTTGAGCGTCTCGCCGGTCGCAGGATTCGTAGTCGCGATGGCCATGGGGACTAGATAGCGCCGGTGAGCGCGATTCGCACCACCTCGGGAAAGGTGCGAGCGACCCAGGTCGGACCGGCGGCGCGGACGGCGGCTTCCGGCTGCGCGCCGTAGATCACGCCGATCGAGCGCAGGCCCGCCGCCCTGGCCATCTCGATGTCGTGGGTGGCGTCGCCCACGACGATCGCGTCGGCCTCGCCGAGCCGCTTGACGGCTTCCAGCGCGAGGTCGGGCGCGGGCTTGGGATTCGGGACGCTGGTGTAGCCGAGGACGACCTCGACGAGGTCGCGCAGGCCGGCCTTGTCGACGGTGCTGTCGGCGCCGTCCTGCGCCTTGCCGGTGACGACCGCGAGCCGGACCCCTCTCGACCGCAGCTCGGCCAGACCCTCGCGCACGCCGGGATAGAGCAGATTCGGAATCCGCGGCGTCACCTGCGCGCGCCACAGGACGCGGTAGATCTCGACCGCGTCCGCGGCGCCGATCGGCCCGGTCCCGATCAGCTGGCCGAGCGCGACCGGCAGCGGGAGCCCGATCGTGTCGCGGATCGCCTGCGGATCCGCGGGTTTCATGCCGAGCGCCGCCAGCGTGGCCTGGGTCACGTCCACGATCGCCTGCGGCGTGTCGACCAGCGTCCCGTCGAGATCGAGCAGCAGCGCCTTCGCGGCTACTCGACTTCGATCGAAGTCACCTGCCACTTGCCGTCCTTCTCCGACATCGCGACCCTGGCCTTGCCCTTCTGCGTGTCGGCGCCGACCTTGAATTCGACTTGTTCGAGGGTCACGCCCTTCACCTCGTTGCCGTCGCGCCAGGTGGCGAGCCTGGCGAACCGCACCAATTGGGCGTCGGTCTTGCCGGCTTTCGCGTCGAGCGTCACGTCCTTGCCGCCGACCTTGATGGTCACGCTATCGGCGGAAGCGGCGCGCAGGGCGTCCCAGGCTTCGACGGCGGCCGGGCCGGAGCGGTTGGTGTGGGTGAACGACTTGAGGAAGGTGAGCGCGGCGTCGACGTAAGGGCGGCTCTCGCCCGGCGGCGACGGCGTCGCTTCTTTCGCGGCCGGCGCGGCCGCGGCGGGTGCGGCTTCCTTGG
>JAIVGS010000076.1 GCA_020201435.1 Myxococcales bacterium | reverse complement strand
GTATAGATGGTGTAAGGCCCCTGGGGGACGAACACCACGGTCCCGCCGTGTCCCTGCTTCGGGTCGGGTACGTCGGCGCGCAGGACGTGGCCGTGGATCGAGGCGTTCTCGACGATCGAGACGTCGCCGAGCGCGATGTTGCGGCCCAGGCCGGCGTGGATCCCGGCCAGCGAGAGGAGGATCTGCCGGTCCGGCTTGTTGTCCCCGTTCAGGTCCGCCTGCACCAGGAGCGATCCCTGCTGGCTGGTGATGCCGTCGATTACGAATCGGCCGTCCGCGTCGGCGGTCGTTCCGAGGCTGCTTCCGAGCACGGTGACGGTCGCGCCGGCAGCGGCCTTGGGCGCGACGACGCCGGGGACGGCATACACGACCCTCCCCTGGATGGTCCCCGGCGCAGGCGGACCCGGCAGGCCAAGGTCGCGCGGACAGGCAGGCAGCACGACCGCGATGACGACCAGTCCCAGCCGGCGCAACATGGCTCCCCCGCCGCCATGCTAACGCAACGACCGAGGCAGCAACAAACCGATTGATGCTACGGACCGGTACCCTCCCGAACGCGACAAACGGTTCCCGGGACCTCGTCCGCGATCGGTAAGCATGCTACTCCCGTCCTCATGCGCTTTGGATACGCGGCGGCGGTGACGTTGCTCACGTTGGCGTGCAGCCATGCCCAGCCGAGACCGGACGGCGGAACTGAAATCGAGGGGCTCTTGCGCGAATTTCTCTCGAAGGTCGATCGCCCGGAGATGCACGCGCGCTTCTGGGCGGATGACGTCATCTACGTCAGCGCGACCGGGAATGTCCGGAGCAAGGCGGAGATCCTGAAGAACGTCACCGAAGGAGCAGCGAAGGCGCCGTCCGAGCCCGGCCCGGCTTTCGACGCCGAGAACGTGAGGGTGCGGCAGTTCGGCGACGTCGCGGTGCTCAACTTCCGGCTCGTGGCGCGCGCCGAGGGCAAGGCGACGCATTATCGGAATTCGGGCGTGTTCGTCGAGCGCGACGGCAGGTGGCAGGCGGTGAGCTGGCAGGCGACGAAAGAGCCGGAGGGCGAAGGGCAGTGAAGCTCTACGGGTTCCCTCCGACCCGTTCGATCCGCGTCCTCTGGACGTTGCGCGAGTTGGACGTCGAGTTCGAGTTCGTCAACGTAGACCCCACCAAGGGCGAGCATCGGCGGCCCGAGTTTCTCGCCGTGAACCCGGCGGGAAAGCTGCCGGTCCTCGTCGATGGCGACTTCATTCTCACGGAGTCGGTCGCGATCGTCCTCTACCTGGCCGAGAAGTACCCTGAGAAAGGCTTGCTCCCCAGCGGGCTGCGAGCACGGGCGGAGGTCAACCGATGGCTCCTCTTCTGCGCGACCGAGCTGGAACAGCCGCTCTGGCGAATCGCGCGACACACTCATGGCTACCCACCCGAGAAGCGGCTCGCGGCAGAGATACCGATCGCCCGTCAGGACTTCCTCGACATGGCGGCGGTCATGGAGAAGCACATGGACGGCCGGCAGTTCCTCGTCGGGGACGACGTGACGGTGGCCGACTTCGTAGCGGCATACACGCTCGACATGGCGGCGGTCCGGGAAGAGCTCATGCTGCTCGACAACCTGCCTCGACTGCGCGGGTTCATGGAGCGGATGTACAGGCGCCCGAACGCCCCACCGCGGATTGCGGAGGCGTTCGCGAGCCCCGGTCGATGACGACCCTCGGGCATCCCTTCGGAACCAGGAATTAGGCCGCGGCGCGGGGGTTGCGCTACGCTCGGCGAATGAAGCGATTGCTCCTCTGCGCCGCGCTCCTCGCCTGCCAGCACAGCGCCGAATACCGCGATCCGATGGCCGCCGTGAAGGCCGACAACCCCGCCTACAAGGCGCTCACCGTCGCGCTGATCACTTCCGAAAACACGAAGAATTCCGAGAAGTTCGTCCGTGACGGCGGCGGTCCGTGGGGCGGCTCCGAGGCGAACATCGTCGAGCGTTTCCGGGCCATCTTCCACCGCGACTTCAAGGCCGCCGTCGACGTGCAGAAGGCGGAGGACGCGCGGGCCATCCACGCGGACCTGGTGGCGGTGCTCGACGTGCAAGCGGCGATCCGATTCGGCTTCCACATCGAAGCCCAGGCGATCCTGCTCGATCTCTCGGCGGCGCCGGTCGACACCGTCCGCGCCGAATTCCACAAGAGCGGCGGCTTCGGCCTGAACATTCCGGAAGCGATCGAGCAGACCGCCTCGCAGCTCGAGGCGGCTCTGCTCGCGTCGCCCAAGGCGACCGCCTACGCGTCGGCCCACCGGCCCGAGGCGCAGCACGCCCAGACGGGGCTTCTCGCGGTGCTCGAGTTCCGCAACAAGCTGGCCGGCGCCGAACGCAAGATGGTCGACGTCGCTTATTTCTCCGACCAGGTGCGCGCCGCGTCGCTCAAGGCGGCGCCGTCGCTGCGGGTGATCACGCGCGAAAATCTCCTCGTGCTCCTGCAAGGAAAGCCGCTCGAGGAGTGCGAAGGCGAGTGCGAAGTCGAGACCGGCCGCCGCGTCGGCGCCGACTACGTCGTCAGCGGCGAGGCGCTCAAGGTCGGCTCGCTGTACAAACTGAATCTGAAGCTCCACGACACCCACGACGGTCGCCTGCTCTCGGGCGGCGTCGTGACCGGCAAGTCGGTCGAAGAGCTCGACGGGGCGACCGCGCGCACCGTGTCGGACCTGCTCGCACCGGTGAAGTGATCGCTCTGGAGTGCCGCGAATGACAGCGGGCGCCGGTACCGGCTAGCGTACGGCGCATGCCGCTGCTCGAGCGCGAAGGGCCGCTCGCGGCCCTCGAGAAGTACTGGGCGCAAGCGCGCGAGGGTCATGGCCTTGTCGTCTGGATCGGCGGCGAGGCCGGCGTCGGCAAGACGTCGCTGGTGCGCGAGTTCGCCCAGCGCGCCGGAGATGCGCGGGTCCTGACCGGCGCCTGCGACGCCTTGTCCACCCCGCGTCCTCTCGGTCCGCTGATCGACGTCGCCGCGGCGCTGGAGGGCGAGGTGGCCCGTGCGGTCGGAAAATCCGGCGACCGGGACGCGGCGTTCGGCGCCCTCCTCGCCGAGCTCGGCACGCGGCCCACCGCGCTGATCGTCGAAGACGCGCACTGGGCGGATGCGGCGACCATCGATCTGCTTCGCTTTCTTTCGCGGCGCATCGGCCGGCGGCCGGCGCTGCTCGTCGTCACCTGGCGCGACGACGAAGTGGGCGCGCAGCATCCGTTGCGGGTGCTGCTTGGCGATCTCGCGGCCTCGGCCGACGTGCGGCGCATTGCGCTGCAGCCGTTGTCGGAGGCGGCGGTCCGGACGCTGGCGGGGGGGACCGGCATGGACGGCGCAGCCCTCTTCCAACGCACCGCGGGCAATGCCTTTTTCGTCACCGAGCTCTTGAGCTCGCCGGGGTTGGCGTTGCCGGAGACGGTGCGGGACGCGGTCCTGGCGCGCGCCGCGCGGCTGCCGGAGCCGGCCCGGCTCGTCCTCGACGTCGCGGCGGTCATCGGCGAGAGCGCAGCGCTTTCGATCCTCGCCGGGATCCTCGGCGAGAAGCTTCCGGTCGAGCCCTGCATCGAGTCGGGGCTCATGGTGTGGCGCGGGGAACGCGTGTGCTTCCGGCACGATCTCGCGCGGCAGGCGATCCTTGCCGCGTTGCCACCGAGCCGGCGACGTCAACTGCATGCAAGTGTTCTCGAAACCCTGCGCCGCCGATCTCCCGATCTCGCGACTCTTTCGCATCACGCAGCCGGCGCGGGCGATCCGGCCGCCGTCCTCGAGTTCGCGGTGGCGGCGGCGAAGGAGGCCGCCGCGTTGCGCTCGCATCGCGAGGCCGCCGCGCAGTACGAGAGGGCGCTGAGCTTCGCCGCTCACTGCCCCCCGGCGCAACGGGCCGCGCTCCTCGAGGAACTCTCGTTCGAGTGCTACTTGACGCGTCGTATCCACGACGCTCTCGAGGCGCGCCTGGAGGCCGCCGACCTCCGGCAGCGCCTCGGCGACGGCCTGCGCTACGGCGACGATCTGCGCTGGGTTTCACGGTTGAAATGGTTTTCCGGCCTCCGCGAAGAGGCGGAGGAATGGGGCGGTCGGGCGATCGAAACTCTGGAGTTGCTTCCCGCCGGCCGCGAGCTCGCAGCCGCTTACAGCAACCAGTCGCAGCTGTTGATGCTGTCGTGTGAGGTCGCGCCCTCCATCCGCTGGGGGCGCAAGGCCCTGGCGATGGCCCGGCGCATCGGGGATCGCGCCATCGAATGCCACGCGCTGACCAACATCGGCGCATCGCACGTCATCCAGGGCGAGTCCCGGGGGTGGGCGGAGATGGAGCGCTGCCGCGACCTGGCCCTGGCCCTGCGCCTGGACGACGATGCCGGTCGAGCGTGGGCGGCGCTGATCAGCAACGCGGTCGAGCAGCGGCAGTTCCGCCGCGCCGACACCTTGCTCGCCGAGGGAATCGCGTACACGAGCGAGCACGATCTCGACGCGTACCGCGTGTACTTCGTCGGGTGGCGCGCGGTGGCCGAGCTGCATCAGGGCCGGCTCGACGCGGCGCTGCGAGAGGCACAGGCCGCGCTGCAGCAGGTCGGCGTCACCGCGATCCACAGGGTGTTGCCTCTCACCGTGATCGGCCGGGTACGCGCCCGCCGCGGTGAAGCGCAGGTCTGGCCTCCCCTCGACGACGCGATCGAGCTGGCCACCCAGACCGGCGAGCTCCAGCGCATCGGCCCCGCGCGCATCGCGCGATCGGAAGCTGCCTGGCTCGGCGGCGACGAAGAGCGTGCGCGAGCGGAGGCGAAGGGCGGCCTCGCGCTTGCCCTCACGCGCCGCGAGCCATGGATCGCGGGCGAGCTGCTGGTGTGCGCGCGCCGGGCGGGACTGCGCGTCCGGCCTCCGCGGTGGTGTGCGAAGCCTTTTCGCGATCAGCTCCGCGGCCGCCAGGGGCAGGCGGTCCGGGAGTGGAAGCGGCTCGACTGCCCCTTCGAGGCCGCGTTGGCTCTGGCGGAGAGCGGAAAGGTCGACGACCTGCGCCAGGCCTTCGCCGAGCTGGATGGGTCCGGCATGGTCGCGGCGGCGGCGCGGGTTGCGCGCAGGCTGCGCGAGCTCGGTGCGTCCAAAGTACCGCGCGGGCGCCGCGCCAGCACGCGCGTCCATCCCGCGGGCCTGACCGCGCGCGAGGCGGAGATCGTCGCGCTCCTCGGCGAAAGGCTCAGCAACGCGGAGATCGCGCAGCGGCTGTTCATCTCGCCCAAGACGGTCGATCACCACGTTTCGGCCATCCTCGCCAAGCTGGGCGTGCGCACCCGCTCCGAGGCGGCGCGCTGGCGACCTCACTGACGTAGGGAAGCCGCCCGTCCAATATGGGGATCGCCTCCCGATGCCAGCAGGATTCGACGGCGGCAGAGTCTGTGCCCGAAGGAGGACTTCATGGGCCGGATCATCGCGTTTCTTTACGGACTCGTCTGCTACACAATCTTCCTCGTCACCTTCCTCTACGCCATCGGCTTCGTCTCCGGCCTGGTGGTGCCGAAATCGATCGATTCCGCGCCCACGGCGCCGTTGGGCGTGGCCCTCTTGACCAATGCGGTCCTGCTCGCCGTCTTCGCGCTCCAGCACAGCGTGATGGCGAGGCAGGGATTCAAACGGGTCTGGACGAAGATCGTCCCCAAGGCGGTCGAGCGCAGCACGTACGTGCTCGCAGCCAGCTCCGCGCTGATCCTCCTCTTCTGGAAGTGGGAGCCGATCGGCCACGTGATCTGGGACGTCCGGAGCCCGCCGGCGCGAATGCTGCTCCAGGCCCTGTCGTTCGCCGGCTGGACGACGGTGCTGATCAGCACCTTCCTCATCGATCACTTCGACCTGTTCGGGCTGCGGCAGGTTTTCCTGCACCTGAGGGGCAAGCCGTACACACCGCCTGCGTTCACCGCGCGAGGCTGGTACGGCTACGTGCGGCATCCGATCTATCTCGGTTTCATCGTCGCCTTCTGGGCGACGCCGACGATGACCATCGCTCATCTCGTCTTCGTGGTGGCGACGACCGGTTACATCCTGATCGCCATCCAGCTCGAGGAGCGCGACATGGTGCGCTTCCACGGGGCCCGATACGAGGCTTATCGCGAGCAGGTGTCGATGCTGGTCCCCAAGCCGCCGAAGAAGGCAGCCACGAACCCGTTGCACGGTTGAGGCCGCCATGAACCAGCGCATCGCAGTGTTGCTCGTGTGCGTGGCCGCGGCGGCGGCGGCTGATAAGAAAGTCATCATCTGTCACGTTCCGCCAGGCAACCCGTCGAATTCACACACCATCTCCGTCGGCGAATCGGCCGTCAGCGCTCACCTCGGTCACGGTGACGAGGTCGGAGCTTGTGCCACCGGCTGTCTCGTGGATGCCGCGATCTGCGACGACGGCAACGCCTGCACCTCGGACTCTTGCGACGCGAACGGCCAATGTCATCACGATGCCGTGAGCTGCGAAGACGGCAACCCGTGCACGGTGGATCTCTGCGACGCGCAGAGCGGCTGCTATTCGGTCGCGAACGAGGGCGCCGCCTGCGATGACGACAATGCCTGCACGCAGGGTGACGTCTGTGTCGGCACGGTCTGCAGGGGCTCGGCGATCGCCGGGTGCTGCGCGACGTCGGCCGACTGCGACGACGGCAACGCCTGTACCGCCGACGCCTGCGTCGCCGGAAGCTGCGCCAACCAGCCCCGCGACTGCACCGTCGGCGACAAGTGCCTGGCCGGCTTCTGCGACGCCAACGGCGACTGCGCGACCGCGCCGGTCAGCGGCGATCCGGACTGCAACTCCTGCGGCGACGGGCTCGCCCAGCCGCTCGAGGAATGCGACGGCCAGGACTTGAGGGGACAGACCTGCGTGAGCCTCCTTGGTTCGGGCCGCCCCGTCGAAGGACTCCGCTGCACCACCGGCTGTCAGTTCGACCTCTCCGGTTGCGCGCCGTTCGACCCGGGCGAGGACTTCTAGCGGGCTGTGTCATCGAGGTACTTCGCGACCGGCTCGTCCCCGGCTACGTGACGCACTGCATCATCAGCCGCGGATTTCGAAGGCCGCGGCGGAAATCGTTCATCCGGTGACAGCGGGCGGGCGCTTGCCTGCAGGCACAGGGATGGAAAAGTTCAGGGCACCGGGTTGTCCGGCTCTTTCGCAGGCAGGGCGATGTTCCACTCGTCAGAAGCGTTCGCGTCGACTCGCAGCGAGTCCGTCCCTGCGCCGCCGAAGAATGAGGCGCCGCGGATCGAGCTGCCGGAATCCACCGGCGCCGCGTTCGGAAAAGCGCCGCTGCTCGCCCGGCACGACCTGCACGACAGCGCGCTGTTCTCCGATGATTCGCTGATCGAGCTGCTCGATCGTCATCCGCGCGACTTCGTCTACGCGATCGCGACCGGCGGCGATCCGGCGCGCGAGGAGAACCGCCTCGCCGCGCACGACGGCGTGAGCGGGCGCGAGCTCCTCGCCGCGGTCAGACGCGGCCGCTTCTGGCTGAACGTGACGCGCGTGAACGGCGACGCGACGTTCCGCGCGCTGATCGATCAACTTTACGGTGAGCTCGCGAAAGCCGTCCCCGGCTTCCGGCCGCAGAAGACGCAGGGCTCGCTGCTCGTCTCCTCGCCGCGAGCGGTCGTCTACCTACACGCCGACGCGCCGCCGAACGTCCTGTGGCAGGTGCGCGGGCGCAAGAAGATCTGGATCTATCCGGCGCTCGACGAGCGGTTCCTCCCCCGAGCGGACCTGGAAGACATCCTCGCCTCCGCGCGGCACGAATACTTGCCGTACCGCGCGGAGTTCGACGCGCACGCGACCTGCTACGACCTCGGTCCGGGCGACCTGGTGACCTTTCCGCAGAATGCGCCCCACCGCGTCACCAACCTCGACAGCCTGAACGTCGCGCTGTCCACCGAGCACTTCACCGCGCAGAGCCGCGCGCGGATCAGGGTCTACTGCGCGAATCGCTTCCTGCGAATCCGGTTCGGCCTGTCGCGCCTCTCGACGCGCGAGACCGGTCCCGGCGCCCTCGCCAAGGTCGTGCTGCATCGCGCGGCGCGCGCGGTGGGGCTCGAATCCGATCCTGCCGCCGCCAAGAAGTGGGTCCCGACGCTGCGCGTCTGCGCCGATGCGCCGGCCGGCGCCGTCGACATCTCGATCTGAAGCCATGCTCGAAGTCCACTGCGCCACCTCGCTCGAAGAGCTCGCCGCCCGGCGCGAGGAGCTGAATGCGCTCAACCTCGCCTCGCGCCTTCCCGATCCGTTCTCCACCTTCGAGTTCTACGAGCTCTACTGCGAGCACGACGAATTCCGCCGGCACGGCGTCGATACCCAGCTCTGGTTCCTCACCGTCCGCGAGGAGGGGAGGATCGTCGGATATCTCCCCCTGCGCCGCGCCCGCGACCGCGCGCTCGGCATCGGCTGCTGGAAAGTGGAATTCCTCGCCACCCACGACAACGATCGGCCGCACCTGGTCGCGCGGCCGACCGACGAGGAGCGCTGCCGCGAAGCGGTGTTCCGCTGGCTGCGCGCCCACGATCGCGAGTGGAGCTCTCTCGAGCTCAAGCAGCAGCCGGCGGATTCGACGCTGCGCGAGACGGCCCCGTTCGGCGCCCCGCGGCATTACGTACGGACCTTCCCCAACCTCGAAAACAGCTCGATCGAGATCCGCTGGAAGACGCTGCGCGAGTGGTTCCGCGAGCGCAACCAGAAGCGGCGAAAAAACATCAGCCGCCAGTTTCGCATGCTCGCAGAGCTGGGCCGCCTCGAGCACCTGGGCTCGGACGACCCGGCCGCGACGCCGCTGCTCTTCGAGCTCTACCGCACCATCGAGGCCCGCAGCTGGAAGGCCCACGCGCACGCGACCGTCGCGCGCTCCACGCGGCGCCTCGAGTTCTTCCGCGAGCTGCTCGGCGCGCGCTCGCCGCTTCGGGTCCGCATCGACCTGTTGCTGCTCGACGGCGTCCCCGTCGCCGGCCTGGTCTGCGGCGCGTTCGCGAAGCGGCTCTACGCGATCCACAACGTCTTTGACGACGCCTATGCGAAGGTGGGGCCCGGCGGGTCGGTGCTGCTTCTGGGCTTGCGCGAGGCGATCGAGGGCGGCTATCTCACCTTCAACCTGCTCTCCGGCTTCGGCTACTACAAGGCGCGCTGGGCAGCGGAGATCACGCCGACCGAGGCGGTGCAGATCTTCCGGGTGGGAAGCGCGCGCTTCCTGCAAGCGCTCGCGGGGGAAATGCGCCGGAAGCTGTTTGCGCCCGCCGAGCCGCCTCCGGACTTCAACCTCGTGCGGCGCGAAGCGACCGCGGCGCCGGCGGCGGTCGCGGCCGGCGAACGTGAGCGGATGGGCGCGCTCGTCGGCGAGCTTGCGCGGCTGGGAGTCGTCGCCGCAGGGCAGGACGCCCTCGAACGCACGCTGCCGTTTTCGCTGAGGCGCGCGGCCGAGTCCGACGCGCTCGAAGCGGCGTCGTGAACGGCCCGTCGGCACTTCCGCTTTCGAGCGCCGGGAGGGAGGAGATCTTTCTCGCCCTGCGAAACGCGCTCAAGCTGGGTGCGTCGCTCGTCTGCACCTGGGGGATCGCCCTCGCCGTCAAGCTGCTGGTGCCGCGCTACCTGGGACCGGACACGTTCGGAAAGCTGACCTTCGCCGACGGATTCGCCGCCACCTTCTTCGTCGCCCTCACTCTCGGCATGGATCTCTACATCCGCAGGGAGGTCTCGGTGCGCCTCGAGCACGCCGCCGAATTCTTCGGCGGCGTCCTCGCCCTGCGCGTGGCGATCACCGCGGCGCTGTTCGTCGCGATGAGCGCGGTGCTGCACGCGACGCACCGGCCGCCGCAGGTCTGCGCATTGGTCTACCTGTTCGGCGTCGCGCAGTTCTTCATCAGCGTCAACGCGACGCTCTCGGCGATTCTGCATGCGGCCGGCCGCGTGGACGGGATGTCGATCATCGCCGCCGTCACGAAGGTCCTGTGGGCGGGCGGCTGCGCCGCGGCGATCCTCCTCGGCATGCGTCTCTGGCTCTTCCCCGCCTCTGTCCTGGCCGGGGAAGTCGTCGAATGCGTGGTCCTCTATGCGCTCGCGCGACGCCACGCGGGGTTGCGGCTGCGGTTCGACTGGCGAGCCACCTGGCGCGCGATTTCCGCCGCTTTCCCCTTCTATGTCAACGCGGCCGCGTATCTCGCCTACTCGCGGCTCGACGTCTCTCTCCTGGCAGTGCTCGCGAACGACCGGGAAGTCGGCTGGTACGGCGCGGCGCAGGCCCTCTCCGGACTGACCATGGCGCTGACGCCGTTGCTCGCCTGGGTCTACATGCCGCTGCTCGCGCGCGCCGCCGGCCGATCCCGCGAGATGTTCTACGCGCTTCTGCGGCGCGAGCTGGAGTACACGCTCGTCGCCGCGATCCCTCTCAGTGCGGCGATCGGCTTGGGAGCCGACCTGTGGATCTCGCTCGCCTTCGGCGACAGCTTCGCGCCCGCCGCCATGGCCCTCCGCTTCCTCGGCCCGATGGCTGCGGTCACCTACGTGGCGTTCGTCGTCGCCGCCTGTGCGACGTTGCTCGAGAGCGGCTGGCGCCTGACGCTGATCTCCTTGCTCGGTCTTCCGCTGAATGTGGCGCTCAACCTGATCCTGATTCCGCTGGGGCTTCGGACGCTGGGCCCCATGGGTGGCGGTGGCGCCGGGTCGGCGCTCGCGGCGCTCGGCACCGAGCTGTTCGTCGCGACGGCCATGATCTGGACCATCGGACGCAACGCCATCGATCGCCGCGTCGTGGTCACCGCCGGGAAGCTGCTGGGCGTCGGCGCCGCCGTGACCATGCTCGATCTGCTTCTCGGGTCGTTGACCCCGGCTCGCAGGGTCACCCTCGATGCGCTCGCGTTCGCCGGCTTGGCGCTTCTGCTCCGGGCGGTCGACATCCCGGCCATCGCGCGGCTCGTCCGCGACGCGCTGAACGAGCGCCGCGCCGAAACGGGGACGTGACGTCCTGACCGGGGCGGGGAACTCCGGTGAAGGACTCTCCGGCCACGACTTCACCTTCGCCTTCGTCAACTCGGCGGGACCGGCGGAGGAAAGCATCAGCAGCGGCTCGACGCGCGGTGGACGAAGTCGAGCGCGGCCGAGGACCGCGTTCGCGCGCACTGCCAGTGAAGTGACGACGTTCCACCGGACGGGATCGATCAGATCGTCCTGGTGAATCAAACGTTGGCACCTCCTCGACGTCGAACCGTCGGGGAGGTCCCAATGCGCCTTCAAGTTCTCGTCGCTGCCGGGGGGTTGATCCTCGCGGCCGGATGCGCCACCACCATTCGCGAAAACTTCCAGAAAAACGGGCTCGACCGCGCCGCCCACGAAATGGAATGTCCGAAGGACTCGCTGACCCTCGTTCCGCGTTCGCAGGCGCTGGAGGACTCGGCCCGCGGCGGATCGCTGGTCGGCGTCGAAGGCTGCGCGCAGCGCGTCGTCTACGAGCTGACCGAGGCGGGCTGGGTGGTCAAACCGACGCGGGCGTCCGCCGGTCGCTGACAAAAAGGGGCGGCCCTCGTCAGGCCGCCCCTCGCGAGAAACTCTCGATCTCAGCCTACGGCGCGCACTTCCCGCCGTCGG
>JAIVGS010000075.1 GCA_020201435.1 Myxococcales bacterium | reverse complement strand
CGTAGACGGTGAGGATCAACACTTCCGTCCGCGGCGCGGCCTTGACGATCCGGCGCGTGGCTTCGAGCCCGTTCAGCTCCGGCATCCCGATGTCGAGCACGACCACGTCCGGTTTCGCCGACACCGCGCGCTCGACCGCTTCGCGCCCGTTCGACGCCTCGCCGATCACCTCCAGCCCCGGCTCCGACTCGAGCAGAGAGCGGAGGCCCTTTCGCACCACCTCGTGATCGTCCGCGATCAGGATCCGGGTGTGGTTCATTTCTCGCTCTGGATCCGGGCCCGAACCAGCGTGCCGGGGCTCGCGGCCGCGATCTCGAGCGTCCCGCCGAGCTGCGACAGCCGCTCGCGCATTCCGGCGATGCCTACGCCCACCGTCGCCGCGCTCTGCGTCCGCACCCGCTCGAGCACTTCGGCGGGAATCCCGACGCCCTGGTCCTCCACTTCCAGCACGATCTCGGGCCCGCTCCGCCGCAGCCGGATCGACGCGCTGCGGCTGCCCGAATGGCGGTGCACGTTGGTCAGGCTCTCCTGCACGATGCGGAAGAAGGTGATCTCGAGCTCCATCGGCAGGCGGCCGAGATCGTCCGCGATCTGCAGCTCCACTTCGATGCTGCTCCGCTGCGCGAATCCCTCGACGTACCAGCGCAGCGACGACGGCAAACCGGCCTCCTCCAGCAGCGGCGGGTGGAGGAGGTGCGACAAGGTGCGAATCTCGCGCGAGCACTGCGTCACCAGCTCGAGGCTGTCGGCGAGGGTCTCGGCGGCGTGGGGCGGGAGCGACATCCGCTCCATCCTCGCCAAATTCATCGCCAGGGCCGCGACCGTCTGCGCGGCCGACTCGTGCAGCGAGCGCGCGATCCGGCGGCGCTCCTCGTCCTGCAGCCTGAGGAAGCGCCCGGAGAGCGCGCGCACCGCGTCCTCGGCCCGCTTGCGCGCGTCGATGTCCTGCACCACCGCGATGATCAGCGGCGAATCGGCTACCCGGGTGACCGTCGACCTGCCCCACACGTACGTCCCGTCCCGGCGCAGGTACTGGCGCTCGACCTCGTACCGCGTGATCCGCCCCGATCGAAGCTCGTTGCGCATCTGCTGCGCCCGCGCCCGGTCCTCCGGGTGCAGGAACTCGCGCACGTTGCGACCCGCGATCTCCTGCGGACCCGGATAGCCGAGAAACCGCGCGTAGGCGCGGTTGGCGCCGACGATGTCGCCCTCGCCGACCGCCAGCACGAGGCCGACGCCGGCGTTCTCGAAGATCGCGCGGAAACGATCCTCGCTCTCGCGCAGCGCCTCCCGCGCGGTGCTCTGCGCGGTCAGGTCCTCGACCATCACCACGAAACCGCGCAGGTCGCCGTTCGGCCCCCGCATCGGGCCGATCATCGACTCGACGGTGCGGGTCTTCCCCTTTCGCGTGGTGCGGAACTGCTGGCGCACGCTCTGTCCGGTCTCGATCACCTGCCGCCACGCGGCGAGGCCGCGCCCCCGGTGCTCCGGCTCGACCACGTCCTGCCAGGTGCCGTCGGCGATCTGTTGGAGGCCGTAACCGGCGATCTCCTCGAACGCCGCATTCACGTACAACGGCGCTCCGCTCGGGTCGGCGAGCACGATCCCGACCGGCAGCGCCTCGATCAGCGAACGAAAGACGTCGTCGCCGAGCGGAAAGGCCGCCCGAGGCGGCCCTCGTTCCCCAACCGTGTCCGCAGCGCCGGCGCTCATGGCCGCTCCACCCCGGCAGAGGTACGCCCGGCCGGTTGCTGCCGCAAGATGCCGGAAATCGCCTCCGGTATTCACCGGAGGGATCGCTCAGGTGTTAGCCGGGGGCGGCGGCCACTCCAGTCGGGTTAAAAAATGAGTCGAGGCCGGGGTTTTCGCCGATGCGTGCGTTGGCGCGGCATGCATAGAGAAACCATTGACGATTGCTGGCGCGGCAATCGGAAAGGCTCGTTCGGAATGAAGGCGGTCAAGGAGAAGAACATCCTCGTCGTGGACGACGAGGAAACGGTGAGGGAGTCGCTCGCCTCCGTCCTCGAACGGGAGGGCTACCGCGTCTTTCCCGCCGAGAGCGGCGACGAGGGCCTGCGCCTGCTCAAGGAGACGCCTCAGCTCCAGCTGGTGATCAGCGACCACAACATGCCGGGCATGAGCGGCGTCGAGTTCCTCAAGCTGGTCCGCGAGCGGCATCCGCACGTGACCCGGATCATGCTCACCGGCGACCCCGACCCCCAGGTCATCATCCGCTCGATCAACGAAGGAGAGGTGTACCGCTTCATCCAAAAGCCCTGGGACAACACGATGTTGCGGGTGACGATCTATTTCGCCTTCGAGGCCATCCAGCTCGAGGAGGAGAACCGCCGGCTGGTTGCTGCGCTGCGCCGGCAGATGAACTTCCTGAAGGATTTGGAGCGTGATTTCCCCTACCTGGCGGCGCTGACGCGCGACGAGGACGCGCAGCTGCTGCTCGCTCAAGCCGATCTCGTGGACAGCAACAGGAGTTGAGTTTGGACCTGCGCCCGGCCGTGCTCGTCGTCGACGACGAGCCCATGAACCGCTCCCTCATCCGCGGGACCGTCGGCGGGTTCTGCGAAGTGCTGGAAGCGGGCGGCGGCGCCGAGGCGCTGGAGACGCTCGCGCGGCGTCCGGTCGACCTGGTGCTGCTCGATGTGATGATGCCGACCATGAACGGCTACGAGGTCTGCCAGAAGATCAAGGCCGAAGCCCGCGAGTTCCTGCCGGTCATCCTCGTCACCGCGCTCGGCGAGCAGGCCGACAAGAACCGTGGGCTGGAGGCCGGCGCCGACGACTTCCTCACCAAGCCGGTGGACCGCCGCGAGCTGCTCTTGCGCACGCGGGCTTTTTTGCGGCTGCGCGAGCAGGACAAGGTCATCCGCCGGCAGCTCGAGGAGATGCAGCGGCTGCAGGCGGCCAAGGACGACCTGGTCTCGCTCCTGGTCCACGACCTGCGCAGCCCGCTCGCCGGAATCGTCGCGCACCTGCAGCTTCTCGCCGAGGACCTGACCGGCCGGCCCGCCAACGACGTCCAGCAGGCGATGCGAGCGGCCGACACCGCGCTGGCGCGCCTCGAAGAGACGCTCCAGGTCCGGCTGCTCGAGGAGGGACGGCTCCCGGTGAAGCGGCAGCCGGTGCAGCTCGACGCGCTGGTCCGCGACAGCGTCCAGCACGTGGAAGCCATCGCGCGGCGCAAGAACGTGAAGCTGGTGCGCACGGTGGAAGGCGAGCCGGTCGCGCCGCTCGACGAAAACCTCGTCAAGCGATCGCTCGAGAACCTCATCTCCAACGCGGTCAAGTACACGCCCGCGGGCGGCGACGTCGCGGTGGCCCTGCGGCGGAACGACCGCCACGTGGAGATCGAGGTCGCCGACCGCGGCCCGGGCGTCCCGGACGATCAGAAGCCCGGCATGTTCGAGAAGTTCGGCTCGGTCGAGGCGAAGCAGGGCGCGCGCCGCAAGGGCATCGGCCTTGGTCTCTATCTCGTCAAACTGGTCGCGGAGGGCCACGAAGGCTCGGTGGCGGTGGAGGATCGCCCGGGCGGAGGCAGCGTCTTCCGCCTCATCCTGGGGGCCGGATGAGGCGCTTCGACGACTGGCCGCTGCGCTGGAAGATGCTGGCGCTGATCCTCCTCGTCAGCGCCCTTCCGCTCGCGCTCACGGCCGCCGTCGAATGGCGCGAGTCGAGCCGCCTGATCGAGAGCTCGACCGACTCGCTGTTGCAGGCCAACGCCGAAGACGTCGGCAGCGACCTCGACTTCCTCAACGAGGGTTTCCAGCGATCGGTGGGGCGGATCGCGCGGCAGCCGGCGGTGATCCGCTTCTCGCGCCAGCGGTCGCCGGGCCAGGAGCAACTCCGCGAGGTCGGCGAAGTGCTCGGCGTATACGTCGGCAGCGACGACCCGCGACTGCGCGGCGTGGCGCTGCTCGATACCGAGGGCATCGTCCGCTTCGCGACCGATCCGAAGATGGTCGGGAACGACTTCGGCGTCCGCCGCTACTTCCGCGACGCTCTGCACGGCGACCTCGCCGTCCCCGATCTCGTGGTCAGGAGCACCCGCGAGGAAGGCGGGACGCCGCTGCTCGCCTACGCGGCCGCCATTCGCAGCGGCGGCGCAGTCGCCGGCGTCGCCGTGGTCTACGCCGGCGCGACGTCGATGTGGGACATGGTACGACAGGGGACCGGCCGTGCCGGCGCGGGAAGCTTCGCGGTCGTCCTCGATCAGCACGGCGTCATGCTCGCCCACGGCTCCGACGCTGCCGAGGTGTTCCACCCGGCCGGTCGCCTCGCCGTCGCGGAGATCGAGCCGATGGTCCACGAGCATCGCTTCGGCGAGGCGACCCGGACCCTGCTCGAGCAGTGGCATCCGCTCGAAGGGGCCTTCGAGCGCGCCCGCGGCGAGGCACTGCCGACCGTATTTTACGCCCGGGGGAACCGCGGCGCCAACGTGGTCGCGGCGCGCAAGCTGACGAGCGTGCCGTGGACGCTGTTCTACCTGGTGCCCGCGGCGACCATCCGCGCGCCCGTCGAGCGGCTGATCTGGCGGACCGCTCTCGCCAACGCCGCGGTGATCCTCTTCGCCCTGCTCCTCGGCACCTGGCTGGCGGGCCGCATCCTCGAGCCGGTCCGCGCGCTCAACACCGCGGCCGGGCGGCTGCAACACGGCGACCTGAGCGTGCGGGTGCCCGACCGCGGCCGCGACGAGCTCGGCACTTTGGGCAATGCTTTCAACAAGATGGCCGCTTCGCTCGCGGCCTCGCAGGAACAGCTCGAGGAGATGGTGCGGCGCCGGACCGAAGCGCTCGGCGCGGCCAAGGACGACCTCGAACGGCAGAACGCCGCGCTGGCGGTGCGCACCGCCGAGCTGACCGAGCGCCAGCAGCGCGACCTCACCTTCGCCCGGACGCTCTCGGCGCTCTCCGGCCCCGGCAATCTCCGCGAGGTGGTCGGGACCGCGCTCGGCGAATCGGAGGAGTACCTGCGCACGCTGGTCCTCGTCTGCTACCGGATGACCGATCAGAAGCTGGTCCCGGTCGGCGCCCGCGGCGGCGAGGCCTCGCCGTTGCGGGTCTCGGGCCGCATCGCCGAGGCGCTGACCGCGCGCAAGCCGGTTCTGCTCGACTCGCTGCCCGACGACGCCGAGCTGCGGTTCGAGGCCGGCATCGCCGCCGGCCGGCCGAAGAGCGTCGCCATCGTGCCTCTGACGATGGGCGACCGCGACGTGGGCGTCCTCGCGGCCGGATTCGCGAACACCCATACTCCGCAGCAGATCGCATTCCTCGCCGAGCTGGCGCTGCCGCTCGCGCTCGCCATCGGCCGCCACGAGCTGCACGAGCAGACGGAGCGATTCGCCCTCCAGCTCGCGCAGCGCAACGAGGCCCTCCGCGAGCAGTCGGAGCAGCTCGCCGGCAAGCAGACCGAGCTGGAGCAGAAGAACACCGAGATCGGCCGCGCCAACCAGCTCAAGAGTGAATTCCTGGCCAACATGTCGCACGAGCTGCGCACGCCGCTGAACGCGGTGATCGGCTTCTCCGAGCTGATGCTGGAGGAGAAGCAGAAGCTGCTCCCCGACCACGTGCAGTTCGTGAACGACATCCTCGCCAGCGGGAAGCATTTGCTCTCGTTGATCAATTCGGTGCTGGACCTGGCCAAGATCGAGGCCGGCCGGGTCGCGCTCGAGCTGCAGCCGCTCGATCCGGCGCACCAGATCGCCGCCGCCTGCGCGCTGGTGTCGGCGATGGCCCAGAAGAAGGACCTCGAGATCGACCAGGTGGTGAAGACCGAGCGTACCGTCCGCGCCGACGCCGGCAAGCTGCAGCAAATCCTGCTGAATCTCTTGTCGAACGCGATCAAGTTCAGCGAGCCGCGGAAGCGGGTCGAGATCGGCGTCGAGGACCAGGGCGAGATGCTGCGCTTCTGGGTCGCCGACGAGGGGCCGGGCATCGCCGACAACGTCCGGCCCGAGCTGTTCAAGCCCTTCGTGCAAGGCGAGTCGCCGCTCGTCAAGAAGCACGAGGGCACCGGGCTCGGCCTCGCCATCACCCGGCGACTCGTCGAATACCAGGGCGGCGAGGTCGGGGTCGAGACGGCACTGGGGCGCGGCTCGACGTTCTGGGCGCTGTTGCCCGCCGACGAACGGAAGGCCGTCGGGCCGACGGCGGTGCCGGCGGTGAGGAGCGAGCCGAAGGTGGTCAACGGCACGCCGCGGACGCCCGACAAGCCGCTGGTGCTGGTGGTCGAGGACGACGCGGCCAACGCTCGGCTGCTCCGTTTCCATCTCGAGGCCGCCGGCTACGCGGTGGCCGAGGCCGGCCGCGAGCACGAGGCGCTGGAGCTCGCGCGGCGGCTCAAGCCGCAGCTGATCCTGCTCGACCTGATCCTGCCGCAGGGCGAGGACGGACTGCACGTGCTGCGCGACCTGAAGAAGGACGAGCAGACGAAGCAGGTCCCGGTGATCGTGGTCTCGGTGGTGCAGGAGACGCGGCGGTCGCGCGAACTCGGCGTGGCCGAGTGGTTCGTCAAGCCGATCGACGCCGGCAAGCTGATCGAGTCCGTGCAGCGGCTCTGTCCGGCGCCGGAGGCCGCCCGGGTCCGGGCGACGGTGCTGGTGGTCGACGATCACGACTTGAACCGCGAGCTCGCGCGCACGCTGCTCGAGCGCCGCGGCTGCCGGGTGCTGCTCGCCCGCAATGGACAGGAGGGGACCCGGGTGGCGAAAGTGGAGCAGCCCGACCTGGTGCTGATGGACCTGGCGATGCCGGTCAAGGACGGCATCACCGCCGCGCGCGAGCTCAAGGCCGACCCGGAGACGGCGCAGATTCCGTTGATCGCCTTCACCGCGCTGGCCATGCGCGGGGACGAGGAGCGCGCCCGCAACGCGGGGTTCGACGGGTACCTGACCAAGCCGCTCGAGACCCGCGCGCTCGACGCCACGCTCGACAAGTTCCTCAAAGGCGGGGCGAGGGCGTAAGCAATGGCACGGCTCGATCCGTTCATCGACCTGATCTTCAAGGAAGCCGCCGAAGTCCTGCTGCTCGAGACCGGCTCGCCGGCGGCGATCGTCAAGGGCGACAAGATCCGGCCGGCGATGCAGCGGTCGCTGACCACGGTCCAGATCGCGGCGGCGTGCGCGGAGCTCCTCCCCGCGTATCAACGCGAGAGCTTCAGCGTTTTCGAGTCCCACGACTTCGAGTACCAGGCCCCCGGCGGGCGTGTGCGCTGCCGCATCGAGCCGGCCGGGGAGGGGGTGCGGGTGACGTTCGAGCCGGCGCCGCAAAAAGAGGAAGAGGCCGCGCCGGTGGCGATGGTCCACGCCGGCTACCACGCCGTCGAGCTCAAGCGGGTGCAGGTGCAGCCGGTTCCGAAGGCGGAGCCGGAAAGGAAGGGACTTCAAGTACAGACGCCGCCCGACCAGGCCGCCGCGGCGATGCACGAGCTCCTCGAGCTGACCGTCGCGCAGAAGGCGTCCGACCTCCACCTGACGACCGGATTTTTGCCTTGCCTCCGGCTCGACGGCGACGTCGTCCAGCTCGAAGGGTACGGCGAGGTCGCCGACGAGCGCCTGCGCGAGATGCTCTTCTCGATCGCGCCCCAGCAGAACCGCGAGCAATGGCTGGCGACCCGCGATACGGACTTCGCCTATGAGACCGAATCGGGCCGATTCCGCGTCAACCTGTTCGCCGATCGCAACGGCATCGGCGCGGTGCTGCGGCAGATTCCCGCCCAGGTGATGAGCGCCGAGGAGATGGGCCTCTCGCGGCACATCCTCGAGCTCTGTTTTCTGCACAAGGGACTGGTGCTGGTCACCGGTCCGACGGGGTCGGGCAAGTCCACCACGCTGGCGGCGATGGTGGACTACGTCAACCGCAACCGCGACGACCACATCATCACCATCGAGGACCCGATCGAGTTCGTCCATCCGCACAAGCGGTGCCTCGTCCATCAGCGCGAAGTCGGCGTCCACACGCAGGGCTTCAAGCCCGCGCTGCGGGCGGCGCTGCGCGAGGACCCCGACATCGTCCTGGTCGGGGAGCTGCGCGATCTGGAGACGATCGCGATCGCGCTCGAGACCGCCGAGACCGGCCACCTCGTGTTCGGCACCCTGCACACCAACACCGCGCCGTCGACGGTCGACCGGATCATCGACCAGTTCCCCGCCGACCGGCAGGCGCAGATCCGGACGATGCTCTCCGAATCGCTGCGGGCGGTGATCGCGCAGACGCTGGTCAAGAAGATCGGCGGTGGGCGCGCGGCGGCGCAGGAAGTGCTGATCGTGACGCCGGCGGTCGCCAACCTGATCCGCGAGGGCAAGACGTTCCAGATCCAGTCGATGATGCAGACCGGGCGCGCGCAGGGGATGATCACGCTCAACGATGCGCTCTTCGACCTGGTCAAGCGCAAGGTGGTGACGCCGAAGGACGCGCTCTCCAAGGCAGTGGCGAAGTCGGAGCTGAAGACCATGCTCGAGCGGCTGCAGTCGCAGCTCGAGGTCGTCCAGAGCGAGGCCGCGGAGCGCGGCTAGGCGTCGGCGCGGGAGAGGCGGACGCGTACGCTCGCGCCGGAATCGGGGGGCTCTTCTTTCCTCGCCGCCGCCGCCTGACCGACGAGCGCAGGCGGCTGCCGCGGGAGCCGCACGATGACGGTCGTGCCCTCGGACTCCGTCGAGCTCACTTCGATCTCGCCGGCGTGCGCGCGGATGATCTCGTGGACGATGTACAGGCCCAGGCCGAGCCCGTGGCGCGAGGTCTGCTCTGCGCCCTTGCCGCGCTTGAACGGCTGGAACAGCGACGGCACGGTCTCCTTCGGGATCGGCTGGCCGTGGTTGTGCACGCGAAGCTCGATCGTCCCGCCGCTCCCGTCGGCGTGACCGTCACCGGACTGCCCGACCGGCCATAACGCACCGCGTTGGAAATCAGGTTGGAGGCCAGCTGTGCGATCCGGTCGGCGCCCCAGCCCGAAAAGGCGCATCGCGTATTTGTCTCAAACTGAAGGCGCGCCAATCAAGCTGGAAGAAGCTAGATTTCGAGGATCCAATCGAAGAGCAGCTTGAAGTCCTCGTAGCAGGTCTCGCAGATCCAGCGGCAGTCGGGGGTCACGTAACCCTCGGTAACCACGCCTTCTTTCGCCACGGTCCGGAATGGCATCCAGCAGAACTCGCAGTGGTCGTGCTCCGATCCGGCCTTGGGTGGCTGATAGGGCCGGTAGCGCAGCAGCTCCTCGCGCAGCCAGTCCTGTCCCTGAAGCCGCCAGTCTTCCTGCATGTCTCTCATGGCACCGGGACTCCCGCGCCCGGCGGTTCGCCGAGCAGCTTCTCGCACGCCGAAACTTTCGCCGGTTCTCCCGCGCCGCTCGCGGCCGCGCTGGGGTCGCCGGAAGCGAGGTTCAACGACAAGCCGTACGCCACGCAGCCCTTTTCGTCGGTGACGTCTACACCTTCGGGCGGATTCGCCGCCAGCGCCCGCGCCAGCGACCGCAGCCAGGCGAGCACGGCGCGCTTGTTCAGCTCCGCCTCGGGCGGGACCGACGGCTCGAACTTCGCCGCCACCGCCAGCTTGGGCGCGGCTTCCCACGTCATGTCGCGGACTTCCTCCTGCGCGCGCAGCGTTCGGGTCTTGCTGCCGACAGCGACCTGCGCCTCGCAGCGGGCAGCGAACCGGTGCTGGGTCGCAGGGACCCGGACTTTCTTGCCCTTCGCGTCCGGGACGCTGGCGATCGCGGCGTTGGTGGCATGCTCGACAGACACCGCGAGCTTGCCGACGACCACATCGGGTTGGTTTCCATCCCACGACAAATTCAGGTCTTTTCCGATCTGGTCGAGAGCGGCGCCGAGCAGGGGGTCGAGCGGCGTCGACTCGTCGCTCGGCCCGATCGTCAGGTGCGGGTTGAGCCGGGCCGCGAGCTCGGCGATCCGCGCCGCCTCACAGCCTTTCTGCTGCGCTGCAGCGGCGCGGCCGCACCAGAGCAGGGCCTGCGCGGGAGGGGCCTGATCGACCAGCGCCATCAGCTTGTCGGACGGGCAGGCGGCAGCCAGGTCGGCGGCCAGCTCCGGCCTGGCCTGCGCCCGTGCCCCGTCGGCCGCCCGGAGCAGCTCCGCGCAATCGGCGCGCTTGGTCATCGCGTCCTGCTCTGCCGTGTGCCCGTGGGCGCAGGCGAGCAGCAGGGCGGGCGCGACGACGGCCGTGGTGCGGGAAATCTTGCGCATCTCGGAGCCTCCAACCCGCGAGCGCGGCAAATTCTGCCCGCGAGGGTGTGCTAGCTTAGACCGCGAATGGCCAAGATCGGTGAATTGCTCATTGCCGGCGGGCACCTGACGCAGGAAGGCCTCGAGGAGGCGCTGGACTGGCAGGTGCTCTATGGCGGCCGTCTCGGCACCAACCTCCTCGAGCTGCAGCTGGTGACCGAGGAACAGCTCGCCCATGCCCTCGGCAAGCAGCTCGGCGCCGAGGTCGCTTTTGGCAACCTCGACCTCGATCCGACGGTGGTGAGCGCGATCCCGAGACACATCGCGGATCGGCAGGAGATCGTCCCCTGGAAGCTCGAGAAGCGCCGGCTCAAGGTCCTCTGCTGCGCGCCGGACGTGGCGACGTTCGATCAGCTGTCGTCGAAGATCGGCCGGCCGTGCGTCCCGGTCGTGGCTCCTGAATTCCGCATCTTCCAGCTGCTGCGCGCGCACTACTCGGCGACGCGGCAGATGCGCGCCCTCGACTTCGGCGTGGTCCCCGAGGAGGGCCGCGAGCAGCGGCGCAAGAAGAAGGAGAAGCAGAAGGGCAACGTCGTCGAGGACGCGCCCGAGCTGATCGATGAGAGCGCCTTCAACGACATCTACAACCAGGTGGTCGCCGGCCGGTCGCAGGCGCCGCCGCAGATGGCGTGGACGACGCCGCCGCAGGGCGTTCCGCCGGTCGCGCCGCCCGGGTACCAGCTGGTGCCGAACCTGCCGCCGCCGCCCCCCGGCTACCAGTACGCGCCGATCCCGCAGCCGCCGCAGCAGCCCGCGCCGTCGTGGACCTCGCAGTCGGCGAGACCGGCAGGGCCGCCGGTGATGACGCCGCAGCAGCCGGCGGCACCGCCTCCGGCGGAAGAGAAACTCGAGCAATTGCCGGCGGATGCGATTCTGGAAGAGCTGCCGGCCGACGCCATCATGGGCGAGGCGCGGGCGGCGGAAGCGGCCCAGGCCGAGGCGGAGATCGAAGCGGAAGGGCCGCTGAAGCCGGTCGCATGGGACGAGCCAGCCCCCCCGGCGCAGCCAGCGCGCGACGAGTCGCCGCTCGATTTCAAGCAGGCGCTCAAGGCGCTCGACGGCGTGACCGACCGCGACTCGATCGCCCACATCGTCCTGCGGGCGTCACGGAGCAAGGCGGCCCGCGCGCTGCTTCTCCAGGTCCAGGGAGGCGTCGCGCTCGGCTGGGACGGCCTCGGCGAAGGCCTCGACGACGGCCAGGCCAGCCAGGTGGAGATCCCGCTTTCGGCCGAGTCGGCCTTCGCCCTGGTGGTGAAGACGCGCGGCCACTACATGGGCCCGCTTCAGAAGACGCCGTTGAACATCCGCTTCCTCGCGACGCTGGGCAAGAAGGTGCCGCTCTCGTCTCTGCTCTTCCCGATCCTCCACCGCGGCCGCGT
>JAIVGS010000256.1 GCA_020201435.1 Myxococcales bacterium | reverse complement strand
GACCTACTCGAAGACGGCGCTGGTGCTGGGCGATCTCGAGGACCCGCGAGCGATCCCGGTCCTGCTCGCCAAGCTCAAGTACGTCGACCCCGATCCGGTGCCGGGCACCTCCCGCCTGCTCTCGAACCTGGTGCGGATGTTCGCCGCCAACGCGCTCGGGCGGCTGCGCGCGAAGGAGGCCGCGGCGCCGATCGAGGCGCTGGTCTCGACGAAAGATCCCCAGGATGAGGATCTGACGAACTTCGCCTCCGAAGCCCTGGTCTGGATCGGCGATCGCGCGCAAGCCCGCGAATTAATGAAGAAAGCTCAAACCGGCGTGCTCAAGCTGCGGCTGCCGGTCGCGCAGTCGGCGGCGCTCTTCGGCGAGCCGGCGCTGGGCAAGGAGATCCTCAACCTCGCGATCAAGGAGTCGAAGGGCTCGCAGTCGGCGTGCCTCAAGCAGCTCACCGACCTGACGATGCCGATCGACGATCCGAAGACGGCCTGCGACCTGCTCGCGACGCAGTTCGGCGAGCTCTCCAAGCCGTTCGAGGCCGCCCGCGTCTGCGCGGCGGATGCGCCGTGCTGGCTGCCCAAGCTCTCCGACCAGGACCCGGTCGTCCGCGCTCGCGCCGCGTACGAGCTGGGCCGGATCGGCGCGCCGGACGCCGTGCCGCAGCTGGTCAAGGCCGCGTCGGAAGAGCAGCTCCTCGTCCGTGAAGCCGCGATCCGCGCGCTCGACTGGCTGGTCTCCGTTCCAGCGGCGAAAAACGCTCTCAAGAACGCCGCCGCGCCGCTCGCGGCGCAGCTTTCCGCCGAGCAGGGAAAAGTGCAATTCCTCAAGGTCAACGAGGACCTGAGGCGGGTCCAAGTGAAGCTGGCTCGCCTGTGATATTCGTCACGAGACGTGGCGAAGCTGATCGGAATCCCCGCTTCTCCGGGCGTGGCGATCGGGCGCGTGCTGCCCGTCGACCGCCGCCGCGCGCGCGTGCCGCGGTACCACGTCCAGCCCGAGCAGATCGACCCCGAGATCGCCCGGCTCGACAAGGCGGTGAAGGAGTCGGTCGAGCAACTGCAGCAGATCCGCAAGAGCCTGGGCGAGGGCGAGCAGGGCGACATCCTCGACGCGCACCGGATGATGGCCGACGACCCGACGCTGCTCGAGGGCGCGAGGCAATTGATCCGCGACGAGCTCTTGAACGCCGAGTGGGCCATGCGCCGCATGGTCCGCGACGTCAGCGAGAAGCTCGGGTCGGAAGGGTATCTGGCCGAGCGGAGGGCCGATCTCGACGAGGTGTGCGACCGGATCGTCCACAACCTGATCGGCGAGCAGCCGCTGCCGGCGGCGCTGCCGGCGGACGACTCGGTGATCGTGGCGTACGATCTCGCGACCGCCGACGCGGCGGTGCTGCTTTCGAGCGGCAAGATCCGCGGCCTCGTCACCGACTTCGGCTCGAAGACCTCGCACACCGCGATCCTCGCCCGCGCCCTCGAGGTTCCCTGCGTCGTCGGCGCCGGGCAGGCGAGCGAGATCGCGAAGAGCGGCGACGTCATCGCCGTCGACGGTCACTCGGGCGAGGTCCTGATCTCGCCCGACCGCGAGGAGATCCTGCGGTTCGAGATGGCGCGCGCGGAGGCGAAATTCCGCGAGGCGGCGCTCCTCGAAGAGCGGGAGCTGCCCGCCGTTACCACCGACGGCCGCCGCGTTTACCTCCAGGCAAACATCGAATTTCCCGAGGAAGTTGCGAGTGTTCTGGCGCACGGCGGGGAGGGGGTCGGGCTCTATCGGACCGAGTTCCTCTATCTCAATCGCGAGGAGCTACCCACCGAGGAGGAGCACTACCGCAGCTACGCCGCGATCCTGAAGCAGATGGCGCCGAAGCCGGTCGTGATCCGCACGCTCGACCTGGGCGGCGACAAGCTGCCGATCGGCCACCGCTCGCACGAGCCGAATCCGGCGCTCGGGCTGCGCGCGATCCGGTTCACGCTGCGCCATCCGCAGCTCTTTCGCACGCAGATTCGGGCCCTCTTGCGAGCTTCGGTCCACGGCGAGCTCCACATCATGCTGCCGATGATCGCGGCCGTCGGCGAGCTGCGGGAGGCGCGGAAGCAGATCGAGGCGATCAAGGCCGAGCTAGCCGGCGAGGGCGTGCCGATCGCGGAGAAGATACCGGTCGGGATCATGCTCGAGACGCCGGCCGCGGCTCTCGCCGCCGACCGGCTGGCGCGGGAGTGCGATTTCTTCTCGATCGGGACCAACGATCTGATCCAGTACTCGCTGGCAATCGACCGCGGGAACCGCGACGTGGCGTACCTCTACCGGCCGCTGCACCTGGGGGTGCTGCGGCTGATCCAGGCGGCGGTGGACGGCGCGCGGCAGGCCGGGATCGAGTGCGCGATGTGCGGCGAAATGGCCGGCGACCCGGCTTACGCGCTGGTGCTGCTCGCGCTCGGCATCGACACGCTGTCGATGAACCCGAGCGACATCCCGCCGGTCAAGCGCGTGCTGCGCACGGCGAACCTCGCCGACGCCAAGAAGATGCTCGAGGCCGCGATGGCCTTCTCGTCGCATGACGAGATCGAGCGCTACGTGCTCGAGGAGATGAAGAAGCGCTTCCCGCAGCTGATCAGCGACGCGGGGCGCGCTGCCGGCGAGCGCGGCTTATAATCCGTTGACACCAGGCGGCGTCGGGGCCATCCTGCGCGGCCTTTCAAACCGTTCCACGCCGGCCGCCGGCCGGGACTGAGGACACAAAGATGCAGCTGCGCGACGCGCTCTTTTCTTCCGAATCGGTCACCGAAGGCCATCCCGACAAGGTCTGCGACCAGGTCTCCGACGCGGTGCTCGACGAGTGCCTGCGCCAGGACAGGTCGAGCCGGGTCGCGCTCGAGACCGCGGTCAAGACCGGCCTGATCGTTTTGCTCGGCGAGATCACCACCCGCGCCAACCTCCGCTATCCGGACATCGCGCGGCGGACCGTGGAGCGGATCGGGTTCAACGACGGCGCGATGGGGTTCGACTCGAAGTCGTGCGCGGTGATGGTCGCGGTCGAGCAGCAGTCGCCCGAGATCGCGATGGGCGTCGATTCGTCGAGGGAAAAGGAGCAGGGCGCCGGCGACCAGGGGATGATGTTCGGGTACGCCTGCGACGAGTCGGCGGAGCTGATGCCGCTTCCGATCGCGCTCGCGCACAAGCTGACGAAGCGGCTCGCGGACGCGCGGCGGACTTCGCTCAAGTGGCTGCGGCCGGACGGAAAGAGCCAGGTGACGGTCGAGTACCGCAACGGGCGGCCGCACAAGGTGCGGGCGGTGGTGATCGCGGCGCAGCACGACGACTCGATCTCGACCGAGAAGCTGCGCGAGGCGATCAGCGAGGAAGTGATCAACCACGTCGTTCCGTCCGAGCTGCGCGCGCCGGACATGAAGCGGATGATCAACGCCACCGGCCGTTTCATCATCGGCGGGCCGATGGGCGACTCGGGCGTCACCGGACGGAAGATCATCGTCGACACCTACGGCGGCATGGGCCACCACGGAGGCGGCGCGTTCTCGGGGAAGGACCCGTCGAAGGTCGACCGGAGCGCAGCGTACGCCGCGCGATGGGTGGCGAAGAACGTGGTCGCGGCGGGGCTCGCGCGGCGATGCGAAGTGCAGGTGGCGTACGCGATCGGGGTCGCCGAGCCGGTTTCGGTGATGGTCGAGACCTTCGGGACCCACGCCGTGTCGGAGGAGCAGATCGAGAAGGCCGTCCGCGCGACGTTCTCTTTGAAGCCCGCGTCGATCATCCGCGACCTGGATCTCTTGCGGCCGATCTACGAAAAGACCGCTGCTTACGGGCACTTCGGCCGTTCGGAGCCCGAGTTTACCTGGGAGCGGACGGACCGCGCCGAGTCGCTGCGGCAGGCCGCCGGCCTCAAGGGCGCGGCGTAGTTTCGTCCAGGACGCGCAAGAGATTTTCGCCCAGCACCTTGCGGACGTCGGCTTCGCTCATGCCGCGTCGAAGCAGCTCCGCAGTCAGATTCGGCAGCATCGAGGCGTCGTCGAGGCCGACCGGCGCGAAGGGGATGCCGTCGTAGTCGCTGCCGAGGCAGACGTGGTCGATGCCGGCGACTTTCGCGATGTGCTGGATGTGGTCGGCGACCATGCTCATCGGCACATGGTTCTGCCAGCGTTTCTTGAGCTCGGCCTGGACGTCGAGCGCCGGCATCTTCTTCTGCGGGTCGATCTGATTCTGCAGCGCCTGCAGCTCCGCGTAGGCCTTGTCGTCGAGGAAGCCGACGAAGAAGTTCACACAGACCGCCCCGCCGTTCTTGCCGACGGCTTCGAGCTGGGCGTCGGTCAAATTGCGCGGGACGTTGGCGCGCTGGCGCGCTGAGCTGTGCGAGGCGATGACGGGGTTTTTGGCGGCGCGGATCGCGTCCCAGAAGAGCGGGTCGGAGACGTGCGAGAGGTCGACCAGGATGCCGAGCCGTTCCATCTCGGCGATCACCTGCCGGCCGAAGCCGGTGAGGCCGACGACCCGGCCCTCGTCGCCGGACGAGCCGCCGACGTCGTTGGAGTTCGACCAGGTGAGCGTCATGTAGCGCGCGCCCAGCTCGGCGAAGCGGCGCAGGTGCGCGAGCTGCTCCTCGGGCGTGCCGGGCCACAGCTCATGGCCGCCCTCCACGCCGAAGAGCGCGGACATCACGTTTTTTGCTTTGTTTTCACGGACTTGTGCGGCAGTCCGGGCGATGGCGACGCCGGCTTTCGGCAGCTTCGCGGTCAGGTCGAGGATCTGATGCTCCGCCTCCGCGAACCAGCGGTCTGTCGGGAACTGCAGCGGGTCGACCCAGATCGAGAAGATCTGCGCGTCGAGCCCGCCCTCGCGATCGCGCGGGAGGTCCTCGTGGTGGTCGGCGTGGCGCTGGCCGAAGTCGTAGCCGCCGTAGACGATGTCCTGCGTCACGTCGCAGTGGGCATCTGCCACGATGGCGCGCCGATGGACGTCCAGCTCGGCCCGGGTGGCGGGTTTCTGGGGGGCGGCACACGCGGCGGCGAGGAGAAGGGCGAGAGGTCGTCGGTTCACCGGCGCAATGTAGCGGGGTAGCGGATCAAGGCCAAGGCGCGGCAGGAGTAGTTCCGAGGGCTGGCGCGCGAGCCCGAAGTGGGTTAAACCGCCGCGGCTCATTTCAAGGAGTTTCAGCCGATGGCGGTAGCGAAGACGACGATGAAGACGCCGCACCACGTGAAGGACCTGCACCTCGCGCCGAAGGGCCATGGGCGCATCGAGTGGGCCGAGCGGTCGATGCCCGTGCTGCGCGACATCAAGGCGCGGTTTTCGAAAGACAAGCCACTGAAAGGCCTCAAGGTCTCGGCTTGCCTGCACGTCACGACCGAGACTGCGCACCTGGCGCAGACGCTCCACGCCGGCGGCGCCGACATCGTCCTCTGCGCGAGCAATCCTTTGAGCACGCAGGACGACGTGGCGGCAGCGCTCGTCGACCAGGGCATCTCCGTCTACGCCATCAAGGGGGAGGACCGGGACACGTACTTCAAGCACATCAAGGCCGCGCTCGATCACGCGCCGAACCTGACCATGGACGACGGCTGCGACCTCGTCTCGAGCATCGTCGGCGATCGCCGCGACCTGTTGAAGGGCATCCTCGGCGGCACCGAGGAGACCACCACCGGCGTCCAGCGCCTGCGCGCGATGCAGGCCTCCGGCACGCTCGCGTTCCCGGTCATCTCGGTCAACGACGCGCTCACCAAGCACATGTTCGACAACCGGTACGGCACCGGCCAGTCGACCATCGACGGCATGATCCGCGCCACCAACCGGCTCATCGCCGGGTCGGTCTTCGTCGTCCTCGGCTACGGCTGGTGCGGGCGCGGCCTGGCGATGCGCGCCAAGGGGATGGGCGCGGACGTGATCGTCACCGAGATCGACCCGCTCAAGGCGCTGGAAGCGACGATGGACGGCTACCGCGTGATGCCGGCCGCGGAAGCCGCGAAGATCGGCGACTTCTTCTGCACCGTCACCGGCAACACCCAGGTGCTGGCTGCATCCCACTTCGAGAAGATGAAGGACGGCGCGATCGTCGCCAACTCCGGCCACTTCAACGTCGAGGTCGACATCGAGTGGCTGGAGAAGAACGCGAAGAAGCGCACCGTGCGCGACTTCGTCGATGAGTACACCCTCAAGAGCGGCAACCGGATCGCGGTGCTCGGCGAGGGGCGGCTGATCAACCTCGCCAGCGCCGAGGGGCATCCGTCGAGCGTGATGGACATGAGCTTCGCGAACCAGGCCTTGAGCGCCGAATACATGGTGAAGAACGGCAAGAAGCTGGAGAACAAGGTCTATCCGGTGCCCGAGGAGATCGACAAGGAGATCGCGCGCCTCAAGCTCAAGGCGATGGGTGTGAAGATCGACAGGTTGACGCCGGCGCAGGAGAAGTATCTGGCGTCCTGGGAAGAGGGAACGTAAAGCAGGCCTCGGGCTCGGCCTCAGGCCAACTGCCAAATGCCGGTCTACCAAGCGATCGTCCTCGGTGTCGTCCAGGGCCTGGGTGAGTTCCTGCCGATTTCATCGAGCGCTCATCTGATCCTCGTGCCGTGGGCGTTCGGATGGCAGGACCCGGGGCTTTCGTTCGACGTGGCGCTGCATTGGGGGACTCTGACCGCGGTGCTGGTCGTCTTCTGGAGGGACTGGATTCGGCTGATCTCCGCCGGGCTCTCGGGCAAGGGCGCCGACACCGACAGGCGGCTCTTCTGGGGTCTGGTCGTCTCCGCGATCCCCGGCGCCATCCTCGGGAAATTGCTCGAAAAATGGGCGGAGGAAAACCTCCGCGCGCCGCTCTTGATCGCGGCCACGATGGCGACGCTCGGGATCATCCTCTGGATCGCCGATCGGGTCGGCCGCAAGACCCGCGAGCTCGATCAGATGACGATCGGGCGCGCGTTTTCGATCGGGGTCGCGCAGGCGGCGGCGCTGATCCCGGGCGTCTCGCGCAGCGGATCGACGATCACGCTCGGCCTGTTCGAGGACTTCACCCGCGAGGAGATCGCGCGCTTCTCGTTCCTGATGTCGACGCCGATCATCTTCGGCGCCGGCCTCCTGAAGCTGCCGAAGATGATGCACGAGATGCAGAGCGGGGAGGGGCCGGTGACCTGGGCGGCGCTCGCGGCGGGGTTCGTCGCGGCGGCCGTCGTCGGCGTCGGGGTGATCCGCTGGATGCTGGCCTGGCTGCGGACGCGGACCTATCTGATCTTCGTCGGATATCGGCTGCTGATCGCGGCCGCCGTGGTGGTGCTGTGGCTGGCCGGGAAGAGGTGACGCTCGCGCAGATCCGCGCGGCGCTGGGGGCGCACACGCCGCAGCTCTATCCCGAATTCGGCCGCGCGGCGGCGGTGCTGGTGCCGCTGCTGCCGCGGCCCGACGGCCTGCACGTGCTGTTCACCGAGCGCTCCCGCGAGCTGCGATCGCACGCCGGGCAGGTCAGCTTTCCAGGCGGTTCAGTCGATTCCGCTGACGGCAGTCCGCGCGAGGCGGCGCTGCGCGAGGCGCTCGAGGAGGTCGGGCTGCGGCCGGAGCACGTCGAGGTGATCGGCCAGCTCGACGACTGCCCGACGTTCGTGACCGGGTACGTGATTTCGCCGTTCGTCGGGGTCGTCGATCCGCTCGCGTTCACCGCCGCCGGACGGTATCCGTGGACGCCGAGCCCGGCCGAGATCGCGGCCCTGCACGAGCTGCCTTTGCGCGGCTTTCTCGACCCCGCGAACCTGCGCATCGAACAGCGCGACCGGGAAGGAGTTCCGTATACGCTCTACTGGTACACCGTCCAGGGAACGGTGGTCTGGGGCGCGACCGCGCGTATCCTGTACCAGGTGATCGAGCTGGCCACATGAGCTTTCACGCAGTGATCCTGGCGGGCGGGAGCGGGACGCGGTTCTGGCCGCTGTCGCGGGCGAAGCGGCCCAAGCAGTTCCTCGCGCTGGCGACGCAGAGGACGCTGATCGCCGAGACGTTCGCGCGGGTCGAGCCGATCGCCCACGCGGTCTGGGTGGTCTGCGGGAAGGACCACCTCGACGCCGTCCAGCGGGAGGTCCCGAAAGCGCAGGTCATCGTCGAGCCGATGGCCAGGAACACCGCGCCGGCGATCGCCCTCGCCTGCCGGGCGGTGGAGCGCGCAGATCCGGGAGCGACGATCGCGATCCTCCCCAGCGATCATCACATCGGGCGGCCGGACGATTTCCGCGCTGCCCTGCAGGCCGCGGCGCGGGCGGCCGATGGCGGCGATCTCGTCACGATCGGCATCCGGCCGACGCGGGCCGAGACGGGGTATGGATATCTGCGGCGAGGTGCGCAGCGGCCCGACGGGTCGTACGCCGTGGACGCGTTCGTGGAAAAGCCCGACGCGGCCACCGCCGGGAAGTACCTGCGCGATCCCGCTTACTCCTGGAACGCGGGCATCTTCGTCTTCCGCGCCGACGCGATGCTCGACGCGCTCGGCAGGCACGGCTTTTCCGGCGACTTCGAAAGCATGCCGTCGATCAGCATCGACTACGGCGTGATGGAGAAGGAGCCGCGGATCGCGATGGTCCCGGGGGACTTCGGCTGGAGCGACGTCGGCTCGTTCGCGGCGCTTCCCGAAGTGCGGGCGCTCGACGATCGCGGCAACGCGGTCTCCGGCGACGCGGTGGTGGTCGATTCCGACGATTGCGTGGTCCTCGCCGAGGGCGGCCGGCTGGTCGCGGCCGTCGGTTTGAGCGGTTTCTGCATCGTCGACGCGGGCGACGCGGTCCTGGTCGTGCCGCGCGATCGCGCCCAGGACGTCCGCGCGGTCGTCGAGGCGCTGAAAAAGCAGGGACGCGGCGACAAGCTCTAGCGTGGCCGAAACCGCGGCCCGGGAGTCCCGTTTTCCGCTCCGCTGTTTCCTTGACTGCGCGTCCGACTTGCTGCGATGAACACTGCTCGATTCTTCGGCGAGGAGCGAGCACATGCGTCTCATCCTGGGAACTCTCGCAGCCGCGATCGCGCTCTCGTTCGGCGCCCGGGCGCAACCCGATCTCGCGCTGCCGCTGCCCGCTCCGGCGCAGCCGCAGCTCGATCTCAGCCCGTTCCTCAAGAACACCAGCCTGTGCGTCTTTCCCTTCCTCAAGGAGAGCGCGCGAGGGTCGGCGGACAAGGCGTACCTCGAGTCGATCCAGAAGACGTTCTTCGACGTGGCCAAGGAGTCGCCGCTGCTCAAGGACGCGGTGCTGATGGGCCCGTCGCTGTGCGACGTGCGCGACACGGCCTGTTTCTCCGACGCGGGCAAGCGGGCGCGGTGTGAGAACGTGCTGGTCGGGAGCTCGGCTGCCAAGGGCAACGGTTACGTGCTTTCGGTGCGGATGGTGGAGGTGGCCAGGCAGCGGGTGATGCCGGGGTCGGAGGTCGAGCAGGTCCTCGAGACCGACCGGCAGGCGGACGTCCAGGCGTGGGCGGAGGGGCAGGCGTGCCGCGCGCTGCAGGTCAAGTGCGTCGGGAAGATCTACGTCGACACCGACCGCAAGGACATGAACATCTACGTCGACAATCGGCTAGCGCCGCGGACGTTCAAGACGCCGGAGCAGATCGCGGTGGAACCGGGCGTGCACGGCGTGCGCGTGTCGGTCGGGCAGCGGACTTCGCTGGAGAAGAAGGTCGCCGTGCGGCGCAACGGGTTTTCCGACCTGATCTACGCGCGGCAGACGGAGAAGGGCGGCCTGCCGCTGACGCTCGCCTCCGAGCTCAAGGGCGGGTCGAAGCCGGGGCCGAGCGTGGAGGTGCAGGAGGGCGGCTGGTCGAAACCCGTCGGGTGGACGATGCTGGGCGCCGGCGCGCTCGTCGCGGTCTTCGGCGGATACGAGCTCGCCCACGGCAACAGCCAGGTCTCGGGGGCGAACAACGCCGCTGCCGCTCGCGGCGGGGCCTACACGCAATCGGAGCTCGGCACGCTCAGCTCCGCCCACACCACGCAGACGACGGGCGTCGCCTTGCTGGTCGGCGCGGGCGTCCTGCTCGCGGCGGGTTCGACACTCCTCTTCGCGTTCTAGCTCACTCCCATGTCAATTCGGAGAGCCATGCGTCACTCCATCGTCCTGTTTGCAGCTGCGGCGCTGGCCGGAGCCTGTGTTCAACCGAAGTATCCGTGCTCGAAGGACGCCGATTGCCCCGCCCGGACGGTCTGCGGCTCTTCGGGCAAGTGCGAGGTGCCGGGCGGCTGCGAGGACATTTGCGCCGCCAACCAGGCGTGCGACAGCTCGACGAAGAAGTGCGTGGCGGTGGCGCCGGCGGTCGGCACGATCACCGTGCCGACGACCTGGGCGAAGCGGTCGGCGACGATTCCGGTGACGGCGGTGATCGACGGCACCGGGACCCCCGGGCTCGCGTCGGCGACGTTGCAGATCGCGGGGCAGCCGGACATCGCGGGCACGACCGGCGATACGGGGCCGGTGCGGACGTATACGTTCTCGGTGCCGGGCTCGGTCCAGACAGCCGGAAGTGAAACCCCGGTCGATTTCACGGTCATCGGCACCGACACCGGCGGGCATCCGACGCCGACGGCGGCGGCGGGCCATGGGCAGTTGCTGATCGACGACGCCGGTCCGACCGTGCAGGGCGTGACGATCATCGGCGGCGTGGACGTCTCGGGGATCAGGTGGTTCAAGGCCGCCGCGACCGGGACCATCGACGCGCAGGCGAACCTCGTCGACGCAGGTAGCGGGGTGGATCCCGCGTCGCTGACGCTGGTCCTCGACGGCACTGCGACGCGTTTCGACACCGGCACGCCGAGCTGTGGGGCAGGTCAGTCGGCGCAGCAGGTGATTTGCCACTTCGCGATTCCGCTGTCGGCGGTGCCGGCAGGGAGCCAGCGGAAGATCCAGTTCGCGGTCGCAGGAGCGGACAAGGCGGGGAACGCGTTGAAGGCGAATACGGCCGCGGTCGGGATCGACGGAAAGGCGCCGGCGATCACGTTCACCATCGGCAATGCGGGATCGACCGGCAATACCACCACGTATCCGGCGAGCTTCGCCGACTGCAACGGTTCGGCCTCGGACCCGGCGGTCTACTGCGGACATGATGGATCGCATTTTTATCGAGCGGGCGACGGCAAGTACTCGCTGACGTTCACCGTCAGCGACGTCTACCCGACGCCGCCTGACGATCAGGGCAGCGGCGTCGATACGGCGAGCGGCGGCTGCTCGATCGCGGGCAGCACGGCGACGTGCACGGTGACGTACAACTCGACCAACGGCACGTTCAACTTCCCGGCGAACTTTGCGACCGCGACGTTCGCGTCCGGCGCCGACGGCACCGGGACGGTGTCAGTCATCGTCACGGCGAAGGACGCCGTCGGCAACTTGGCAACTTCCAGCCCGCTCTCGCTCAACGTCACGCGGCTGAAGTGGATGCGAAGCATGGGTGCGATGATCACCTCGCCAAAGGGAAGTCCTGTCGTTACGTCTATCCCCACGGCGCAGGTCATTCTCGCGGGAACCGACCACGATGCGCTGGGGCCGATCGCATCGCTAGCGCCGGACGGGGCAGTTCTTTGGCGGGCTGGCCATACAGATGCGGTCGCGATTACCAGCAACGTTGCCTACAGTTCCGCGACGAAACGGCTTTATATGGTAGGTGACACGCAAACCAAGTTGTTCGTGTATGACATCGGCAACGTCACCAGCGCAAACGCCCCACAGCTCTATAAC
>JAIVGS010000183.1 GCA_020201435.1 Myxococcales bacterium | reverse complement strand
GGGTCGTCGTCGACGAGCAGGACGCGTGCCCGTCCCGGCGCGGCCCGCTCGCCCTCCGCGAGCGGCAGATAGAACGTGAACGTCGAACCCACCCCGACTTGGCTCTGCACGTCGAACCGCCCGCCGTGCCACTGCACGATCTCGTTGGAGACGAACAACCCGATGCCAAGACCCGCGTAATTCCGCGTCGTTGCGTTACCGGCCCGGAAGAACCGCTGGAACAGGCGCCCTTGCTCTTCGTGAGGAATCCCGATGCCCGGATCGGTCACCGAAACGAACGCTTCCCGCTCCTCCTTGTCGACCTTGATCACGATCTGCCCGCCGTAGGGGCTGTACTTGAGGGCATTCTGGATCAAGTTGACCAGCACCTGCTCGAGCCGCTGCCGATCTCCCTCGATCGAAATCGACTCCTGGGGCCGGTGAAAAACGATGTCGTGCTGCCGGGACCCGGTGCGGAAATCGGCCACCGTCTGCTCGGCGAGCGCACCGAGATCGATCCGGTCGTGAGCGAGATTCATCCGCCGCGCCTCGAGGCGCGAGACGTCGAGCAGGTCCTCGACCAGCTTGGCGAGCCGGTTCACCTGCCTCCGCGCTTTGCTCGCCAGCTCACCCTCGACCGCCTGGCCGCGCGCAAGGCGCCGTTCGATCGACTGCAGGTACATCGAGAGCGGCGTCAGCGGCGTGCGCAGCTCGTGCGCCGCGACGGTGAGGAAGTCGGCGCGCTGCCGGTCGAGCTCGCGCTGCTCGGTGACGTCGGTGTAGACGACGAGCCGGCCAAGAAACGCGCCGGCCGAGCGCACCGGCACCGTCTGCCGCGTAACCCACCGGTGGCGGGGGCGTTCCAGCTCGAGCTCGTCGATCGTCTGCGTCTCGCGATCGGCGAAGATCTCGCGCACGCGGGCGAAGTGCTGTTCCCGATTGCCGGCGGCCAGCTGGCCGAGCTTGTGCGTGTAGATCTCATTCCACGGCCGTCCGATCATGCTCTGCAAGGCGAGACCGAAGATCTCCTCCAGCCGCGGCGAAGCCAGTTGCAGCCGGCCCTCGGCGTCGAAGAGCGCGATGCCGTTGGGATCGGCGTTGAAGACCGCATGCAGCTCGGCGGCGCGGTGCTGGAGCTGATCGCGCTCCTGGGCGAGCTGCCGCACCAGCCGCGCGTTGCGCACCGCCAGCGCCGCGCGGTCGGCCAGCGACTCGACGAAGGCGAGGTCGTCGCGGGTGTATTTGCGGGCGCCCGTCGAAACCAGGGCCAGCGTCCCGACCGGCTCGGCGGCGTCGAACATCGGCGCGACCACCACCGACTTCATGCCGACTTCTTTATATAGTTGGTACACTTCTTCGGACGGCTGCGTATGCCGCAACATCTCGTCGGTGATCTCTTCGATGACGATCGGCCGCCGCTGCACCAGTGCGTTGTATTGCGGTGGCCCCGCGTCCCATCTCTGCGGCAGCACCAGCTTGTTGAGCTTCTGCTCCAGCTCCCGCTGGCGCGGGTCGGGGTGATATGCGGCGACGCTGCGCATCGTGCCGTCGGCCTGCACGAGGCTGAAGCCGCACCAGTCGCCGAAGGCCTCGGTGACCTTCCGCACGATGCGCCGCAGCGGCTCGATCTCGTCCGGCCCGACGTAGTCGAGCAGCACCCGCGACACGTCCGACAGAACCCGCTGACGCCGGTCTGATTCGGCGAGCCGTCCCCTCTCCGTCTCGTCGCCGCCCACGGGGATCGATCCTTCGGATTTCCGGCCATTTTGCAAGCTTTCGAAGCCCCGTTTTGTGCGTCTTGTTATTGTGCGCCGCGATGGCAGCCATCACACCGGAAATCGTCTCGGCGCACGGCCTCTCGCAGGACGAGTATGGCAGCATCCGCAAGGTCCTGGGGCGCGAGCCGAACCTCGTGGAACTCGGCATCTTTTCCGCGATGTGGAGCGAGCACTGCTCCTACAAGTCGAGCCGGCGGTTCCTGAAACGCTTTCCGACCAAAGGCGCGCGCGTCCTGCAGGGGCCGGGAGAAAACGCCGGCGTGGTCGATGTCGGGCACGGCCTGGCGGTGGCATTCAAGATGGAAAGCCACAACCACCCCAGCTACATCGAGCCGTACCAGGGCGCGGCCACCGGCGTAGGCGGTATCCTGCGCGACGTCTTCACCATGGGCGCGCGCCCGATCGCGTCGATGAACGCGCTGCGATTCGGCGAGCCGTCGCATCCGAAGACGGCGCGCCTCCTCGAAGGCGTCGTCGCCGGCATCGCCGGATACGGCAACTGCATCGGCGTCCCCACCGTCGCCGGCGAGGTCGCGTTCGACGCCTCATACAACGGCAATTGCCTGGTGAATGCTTTTACACTTGGTATATTGAAGTCCAACAAGATCTTCCGCGGGACCGCGAGCGGGGTCGGCAACCCCGTCATCTATATCGGCGCGCGAACCGGCCGCGACGGCATCCACGGGGCGACGATGGCCTCGGCCGAGTTCGACGCCGAGAGCGAAAAGAAGCGACCCACGGTCCAGGTCGGGGACCCGTTCATGGAGAAGCTCTTGCTCGAGGCCTGTCTCGAGCTCTTCAAGACCGACTGCCTGGTCGGCATCCAGGACATGGGCGCCGCCGGACTGACGTCGTCCTCGGTCGAGATGGCTTCGCGGGCCGGCAGCGGCCTGCTCCTCGACATCGACGCGGTTCCGCGCCGCGAGAGCGGGATGACCCCGTACGAGGTGATGCTCTCGGAGTCGCAGGAACGGATGCTGCTGGTCGCCCGCAAGGGGCGCGAGAAGGAAGTCTTCGAAATCTGCGACAAGTGGGACCTCGCTCACGCGATCGTCGGGCGCGTCACCGACAGCGGCAAGCTCGTCATCCAGAGCGGCGGGCAGACCGTGGCGGAGCTTCCGATCGCGCCGCTGACCGACGATGCGCCGCAATACGACCGGCCTCGCCAGCGTCCCGCCTGGCAGGACCAGGTCCAGAAACAGCCCGACGTCCCGTTGCCTCGCGAGCTGAAATCCGCCCTTGTTTCGGTACTTTCGTCGCCGACCGTGGCCTCGAAGGAGTGGGTCTTTCGCCAGTACGACCATATGGTTCGCATTGGCACCGCCGTCCGTCCGGGGCAGGGCGATGCCGCGGTCGTCCGCTTCACCGGCCAGCGGGAAGGCGGGGTGGCGATGAGCGTCGGCTGCAACTCGCG
>JAIVGS010000255.1 GCA_020201435.1 Myxococcales bacterium | reverse complement strand
GCTTCGACGAATCCGTCGGCGGCGGTGGCGGGCTTGTCGAGCGGCGGCGTGCTTCCCGGCGCGCCGGCCTGGATGACCGCGTCGCGGAACGCGCCGCCGGCGAATCCCGATTCGATCCCTGCCGCGGCCGGCCCACCTGCCGGCGGCGACGCGGCGTGCGCGCCGCCGGTCGCTTCGACCGACCCGGCGGGCGCGCTGGAATCGGTTGGCCGCGACCAGAAGACCCACGCCAGCGCAGCGGCGGCCGCCAGCGCCGCCGCGATCAGCAGCGGGCCCTTCATGCGGGGAATGCTATCATCGGTGTCATGCACCGCATTTGCGTGTTCGCAGGAGCGAATCCCGGCAAGCGCGAGTCATACGCGGCCGCCGCGCGCGCTCTGGGCGCGGAGATCGCGCGGCGGGGCCACGGGCTGGTGTATGGCGGCGCTTCGCGCGGCCTGATGGGCGTGTGCGCCGACGCGGCGCTCGCGGGCGGCGCTGAAGTGGTGGGCGTCCTGCCGCGCGCGCTGACCACCCGCGAGATCGCGCACCAGGGCCTGACCGAGCTGCGCATCGTCGGCTCGCTCCACGAGCGAAAAGCGGTGATGTCCGCGCTCTCCGACGCGGTGGTCGCGCTCCCCGGCGGGTGCGGAACGCTCGACGAGCTGTTCGAGGCCATCACCTGGTCCCAGCTCGGGTTGCACGAAAAGCCGATCGGCCTCTTCGACGTCGAGGGCTACTACGCGCCGCTGCTCGGCGTGCTGGAGCAGATGACGGCGGAAGGGTTCGTCCATCCCCGCCTGCAGCTGGTACGAGCGACGAGCGCGGGTCAGCTCCTCGACCAACTGATGTCGGCGCCGTCGGCGGCGCACGGGTCGGGTCCCGCGCCACGGCCCTGAGAAAGCGGACCCGATGATGGGGCTGCGCCGCCATCATGTCCCCGACGGGAATCGCAATTCGATCCGCGCGCCGCCGCCATCCGCGTTGGACGCCGAGGCGCTGCCGCCGTGCACTTCGGCGACGCGCCGGGCGAGGGCCAGGCCGAGGCCGAAGCCGGTCGCCCGCCCGCGCACGCCTTCGCCGCGGAAGAACGGGTCGAAGACGTGCGGCAGCTCGGCGTCGGGAATGCCCGGCCCGTGATCGCGGACGGCGACCATCGCGTTCGAGCCGTCGCGGCGCGCGTCGATCTCGACCCCTTTTCCGTCGCCGTACTTGCGCGCGTTGTCGAGCAGGTTGTCGATCGCGCGGACCACGAGCGCCTCGTCGCCCTCGACGGACAGCTCGGGATCGAGCCGCGTCTCGACGTCGAGAGCCGGGTCGAGCTGCAGGGCGCGCTCGAGCGATTTCCGTACCAAATCCGCAACCTTGCGGCGCACCTTCCGCAGCGGGAGCGCGGCCAGATCGAGCCGGCTCGCGGTCAGGACGTCGGCGATCATCCGATCGAGCTCGTCGACCTCGACGCCGAGGTCGGCCAGCCGCTTCGACACCGCCTCGTCGGGCGGCTGGATGAGCTCCAGCGCGACCTTCATCCGCGCCAGCGGAGTTCGCAGCTCGTGGGAGACGTTGGCGAGCAGCTCCTTCTCCGCCTTGCGCGCGGCCTGGATGCGATCGGCCATCTCGTCGAAGCTCCTGGCGAGCTTGCCGACCTCGTCCTGCAGGTCGCCCAGGCCCGAGCGCTGCGAGAGGTCGCCGCGCCCGTACGCCTCGACCGCGGCGGTCAGCTTCTCCAGCGGCCGGGTGATCGATCGCGAGAGCGGATAGACGAGCGCGAACGAGATCAACAGGACCGCGGCGAGCAGCAACAGCGGCCGCAGCAGAAAGCGGGTGCTGTCCATCCGCACCAGCACGATCAGCCCGGGGCGCGTGCGCAGCGGCGTCCCCGCCAGCCGGGGCGCCTTGAGCCACTCGGGTGCGCGCATCGACCGGAGCCGATCGAGCGAGGGCACCTCGATCGGCGCCCCCGATGAAGCGACGATCTGCCCGAGTCGATCGACCACCGCGACGTCGACCCCGAGCGCGTCGTGGGCTTCGTCGACGGCCCGATCGAGATCGTCGGCGTGATCGAGGACCCGCGCGACGTGGCCGGCGAGAAACGGCCCCGGATGAGCGAGCGGCCCGCGGCCGGTGAAGAAATTGATCGTGACCGTGACCGCGGCGATGGCGAGCAGCACGCCGAGGAACGCGAAGTACAGCCGCCGCGCCACTCAGGATTCCCGCGCCAGCAGATACCCGGCGCCGCGGACCGTCTTCACGTAGCGCGGATGGCGGGGGTCGGGCTCGATCTTCTGCCGCAGCCGCGAGACGTGGACGTCGATCGAGCGGTCGAACGCGTCGTCGGCGTGGTCGCCCTTCATCTGCTCGAGGAGTTGATCGCGGGTCAGCACGCGCCCGGCGTTTCGGGCGAGGGCGCAGAGAAGCTCGTACTCGTGGGCGGTCAGCGTCTGGCGCTTTCCGTCGACGGTGACTTCACGCGCGGCGAAATCGATCGCCAGGCCTCCGCTCTGGAATTTCGGCTGATCTCCCGGCTCGGATCGGCGCAGCACGGCGCGGATCCGCGCCAGAAGCTCGCGCGGATTGAACGGCTTGGCGATGTAATCGTCGGCGCCGAGCTCGAGGCCGACGATCTTGTCGGCGTCGTCGCCGCGGGCGGTGACCATGATCAAGGGCGTATTGGCGTGCTCGCGGATCTTGCGCGTCAGCGTCAGCCCGTCCATCCCCGGCAGCATGAGATCCACGAGCAGGATGTCGAACCGCTGCGAAGCGAGCGACGACAGCGCCTGCCCGCCGTCCTGGGCGAGAACGGTTTCGACACCGTTCTGACCCAGGAATTCGGCGAGCAGCGCCGCCAGCTTGCGATCGTCCTCGATGAGCAGCGCGCGGATCATCCGTTCGAGCTTACTCCTCCGGCGGCCCGCCGAAGCCGCCGTGCCAGCGGCCCTGGCGCTCCTTCGCCCTGGCCGCGAGCTTCTGCCGCTGCGCCGGGGTCAGCACGTCGTGGACTTTCTGAATCTCGGGGACGATGACCTTCGCCAGCTCCTGGATGTCCTGGGCGCGCTGGTCGGCGATCGCGTAGAGCGCGTTGGTGTCCAGCTTGTCGGCGGCGAGCAGATCGATCATCTTCCCGTGGTCGGTTCGATGGCCCTGCATCCGCTGCTGGATCGCGTTCAGGATCACGTCCTTCGACTGCTCGATCGCCGCGCGCTGCTGCGGCGCCGCGTCGATGTAATCCTCGGCGTCCTCGATGCGCGCCGAGATCATGTGCTTCATCATGCGTCCGCCGTGCGGGCCGCCATGGCCCATCGCGGCGTAGGCCGCGCCGGCGGCCAGCACCAGGCCCGTCGCCCCCACTCCGATCCAAAGCGTCTTGTTCATTTGAGATCCTCCTTGGAGATGGAGTACGGGCGCCGCATTGCGAGGTGGTTGCGGCGATATTTCGTTCTGTTACAGGTACTTCCGCGATTTCAGGGCCTTTTCGATACGGGCCCGGGTGTCGCCCGGCACCAGATCCGGCTTCTCGCCGGTGAGCGTGTGGACCAGCTCCGCGTACTTCCCCGCCAGCTGCGCCCGTACGTCGTCCGGGATCTGCGGCAGCGGCCCCTCGCCCTGGTAGCTGCGCTCGCGGATCAGCCACTGCCGGAAGAACTCCTTGTCGAGCATCTTCTGGTCCTCGCCCTTGCCGAAGCGCTCGTCGTAGCCCTCGGCGATCCAATAGCGGCTCGAGTCGGGCGTATGGATCTCGTCGATCACCCAGATCTTGCCCGTCTTGTCGACGCCGAATTCGTACTTGGTGTCGACGAGGATCAGGCCGCGCTTCTTCGCCCATTCCTGGCCTTTGGCGAAGAGACCGAGCGCGATCGCCGAGATCTCGCCCCACTGGCGCTGCGTGACGAGGCCGCGCTTGACGAGCTCCGAGGGCGAGATCGGTTGATCGTGCTTGCCGACCGCTTCCTTCGTGCTGGGCGTCAGGATCGGCTGGTCGAATCGCTGGTCCTTCTTCATTCCCGACAGGTCGAGACCGTAATCCTGCCAGTTCTTCTCGCGCCAGAGCGAGCCCGTGATGTAGCCGCGAACGACCATCTCGAGCGCCAGCGGCTCGAGGCGCCGGACGACCAGCACGCTCGGATCGGGGACGTCGAGGATGTGGTTCGGCGCGACGTCCTTCGTCTTCTCGAACCAGAAGACGGTGAGGCGATTGAGCAGCTCGCCCTTGAACGGGACGGTCGTGAGCACGCGGTCGAACGCCGACAGCCGATCGGTCGTGATCATCACGATCCGGTCGTCTCGCGAGTAGTTGTCTCGCACCTTGCCGCGGTAGAGCTGGCCCAGCGCGGGAAAGTCGGCTTCCTTGAGGGTATACGGGAGTTGATCGTGGAAAGGGTCCATGGCGCGGCGCAAGATAGCGCATGTGGAAATCCGTTTCGTGCTTCATCGACCGCGGAGTTCGCAAAACATCGGAGCGGCGGCGCGAGCGCTCGCCAACACCGGCGCGGGCTCGCTCTGGGTCGTCGAGCCGCTCGGGTTCGATCGCGGGCAGGCCGCCAAGCTGGCCGCGGGGGCGGACGCCGTGCTCGAGTCGATGCGCGTCGTCCGCACGCTCGCCGAGGCGGTCGGCGATTGCGTCGACGTGGTGATGACGACCGGTCGACCGACGGCCGGCGCGCTCTCGCCGCCGGAAGCCGCTGCCCGGCTCTCGAGCCGGCCCGGCCCGGCGGCGCTCGTCTTCGGCGACGAAGTCCGGGGCCTGACGAACCGCGAGCTGCGCCAGGCGGGCGCGGTGACGACGATCCCCACCGTCTTCAAGAGCTCGCTCAACCTCGCGCAGGCAGTGATGGTCTATGGATACGAGGTCATGAAATCGCGGGGAGCGGTCCTGCCGCCCGCGGCTCCCGAGGTGCCGGCGGACGAGAACATTTTCTCGCTCGTTCGGGACCGCAGCCGCGCGCTGCTGCTCGCCGCGGGCTTTCTCAATCCGCAGCAACCGGATGTGATCCTGGACGAGCTCGTTTCGCTCCTCCGCCGCGCCCGCCCGAGCCGCCGCGAGGCCGAGCTGGTGCTGGCTGCGCTCGCGCAACTGGAGCGCACGCGAATCCGGTAAGCGGGTACTAGGCCGGAGCCGGCGCCGCCGGGGCGGCGGCAGCGGGCGCTGCCGCGGCCTTCACCGGAGGCTTGACCTTGTGGCGGGCCTTGGGCAAATCGCCGTTCTTCCACTTGTCGTAGTGGAAGAAGCAGTAGCCCTTCGCCTGGTAGGCGCGCTTGCAGCCCTCGATGCTGCACTTCTTGCCGGGGGCGCCCTTGGGCGTCGGGGCGTGTGTCTTGCGTCGTTCAGTCTTCTTCTCGGCCATAGGGACGCGCCTTCTAACCCACCCGCTCGCCGTTGACAATGGCATGCCGGCTGCAAAGCGTTCGCTCGGCAGGCAGGGCTGGCCAGCACCTGCCCCGGGGGGCGCGATGGAAGGGCGGGTCGGCCTGGTAGTCGTCGGACTGGGTGGCGTCGGCAGCTCGCTGGTGACCGGCGTGCTGGCGGCGCGGGCTCACCTCGTCCACCCGTTCGGCAGCCTCGCGGAAGCGGGTGGCACCGGGCGGCCGCCCGGCAGCTCGCTCACCGGCTGGCGCGAAAAGGCTCCTCTCGCCGAGCTCGGCGACCTGGTTCTCGGCGCATTCGAGCTCAAGGACGACGACGCGTACCGCGCGACGCTCCGCGCCGGCCTGATCAGCCGTTCGCTGGTCGACGAGCTGCGCCCCGAGCTTCGCAAGGTGCGCGCGATGCTCGGCGCCCGACAGGCCCCGACCCGGCGGGAGCTCGCGGACATGCTCGCGGAAGATCTCCGCGGCTTCCTCGCCCATCACCACTGCACGCGCGGCGTCGTGGTTTGCACCATCCCTGGTCTGCGCACGCGACCGACGAAGCTCGGTTTCACCTCGGAAGAAGTGTGGACCGCCCTCGAAGAGGGCGCCGACTGGATCACGCCGGGCGTCGTCTACGCGGCGGCCGCGGCACAGGCCGGATGCGCGTTCGTCGCAGCGGGTCGCGACGCGGCCCTCTGCGCACCCGGCATTCCCTCGCTTTTCGCCGAGAAAGGCCTCGCGATCGCCGGGGCGGGCCTCCTCGGTCCCGACGCGTTGCTGCGCGAGATCCTCGGTCAGGTGCTGGCGCAGGAAGGCATGCAGCTCGCCGGCGCAGCCTCGCTCTCGACGCGCGCCGAAGAGCGGGGCGCCTCGCTCTGGGGCGGCCCCGACCGGACGTCGGAGATCGGCCTCGGCTCGGCCTGGGCGGGGGGCGCGTTCGAGCTCTCGCTCGAGCTGCGCGGACAAGTCGCGCTCTACCTCGCCGCCCGGGCGCTCGACGCGGCGCTGCTGCTCGAGCTCGCGGCGCGCGCCCGCCGCACCGGCGCACAGGAGTGGATGGAGGCGCTCTTCACCGTCCCCCTCGGCACGCCGACGCTGCACGAGGCCGCGCCGCGATCGATCGCCGAGCGCCGCGCCCTGCTGACCGCCGAGCTGTCGTCGCTCGCGGAGGCGGCCCGGCGCGCAGCCGCCTGACCGCAAGCCCCGGCAAATTTCTCACCCGATGGAAGCACTTTTCTCACTCGACCCCGTGATCCGTCGTGGAGCGCACGCCGTACGCCCTCAGGAAGGCAGGCATGCCACTTGCTCCATGTCCGTGCGGGGGCGGCGTCGCCGGTCGGCACTCGCGACGCCGGATGGGGACATGGGGGGGTCGGCGTTGCGGGGGCGTAGCGCTGACACGTGGGGTGCGGGCGGGCTGGGGAGCCCCGCTCGCACCCCACTCTTTTTGTCCCTTGATCAGGATACTTGACCGATCGATCCACTCAAGATACTGTGCCCGCGAGCGTCCGATGAAGCGCTCGAAAGAGGCGCCGTGGCCGAGCGACAGGATCCGCCAAGCCCCGCTGAGCTGCTCCGCGCCGCGATGGAAAAAATCGTCTTCTTCGAATGGCGGGTCTCCGAGCTCGGCTCCGAGCTGACCGCGGCGCAGACGCGATGCGCGGCGGCGGAGGCCGAACGCTCGCGCGCGGAAGAAGAGGTCCGAGCCGCGGAACGGCGGGCGAAGGCGGCGCGGATGCAGGTCGCCGAGCTGGAGGCCGATCGCGCGCGCCTGACTGCGCTGCTGTCGCGGCCGACGAGACCGGCGGCCGATACCCAGGCGCTGGAGGCCGAGCGGCAGCGGAGCGCGCTGCTCGAAGCCGAGCTCGACGATGCGCGACGCGCGCTAGCCGCCGCGCAGGGTGAGCGGGAACGGTGGCTCACCGAGATGACCGAGCAGGCCCGCAGCGGCGACGAGGCCCCCGCCGCGCTGGCGCAGTTCATCAGCGAGCTGCGCGGCGAGATCCTCACCCTCCGCGACCGGCAGAAAAAGTGCGACGCGCTGCTGGCGCAGGCCGGCATCGCCGCGCCCGCTCTCGAACACGCGGCCCCGCCGCCGGCGCCGAGGCGCGAGCCCGAGCCGGTCGAGCAGGCGCGTCAGCTCTGGGCCGAAGGCCGCATCGGCGCGGAACCGGCTCTGACCACACATTTCGCTACCCCTCCGACGAGGGAAAGCGCTGCCGCCCGCGCTCTCGCCGATCAATGCCTGCGCAATCTGGCTTCCGGCGATTCCGCGCGGCGCGAGAACGCCGCCCGACACCTGGCGTCGTCGCCGATCCCGGCCGCGGCGCCGGTCCTCGCTTCCGCCCTCGGCGCCGAGCTCGATCACAAGGCCCGGGCGCAGATGGCCCGAGCGCTCGCGGCCTGCGGCGGAGAAGGCGCTGCCGACCTCGTCGCGCGGCTGCAATCGAGCGCCGAAGCCCCGCTCGTGCGGCTCGCCGCCGTCGAGGCGCTCTGCATGATCCCGTCGCGCGCTCGAGCGGCGATCGAAACCGCGGCGCAGGACGCGACCGCCGCCGTCCGGCGGCGCGCCGCCGCGCTCGCCGCCGCCGAAGGATTCGACGAGCTCCTCGCGCGCTTCTCGGCCGACTCCGACGCCTCGGTACGCGCGGCGTGCGTCGCCGCCAGGCGCGAAGCGCCGCCGCCCGACCGCGCACCGGCGCGGACAGCGCTCAGAGTGCTCGCGGAAGGAGGCACCCGCTGATGGACCACATCCGCTATTCCAATCGTAGATTCGCGGAAGTCCTCGGCATTTCGCCGCGCGAGCTCTCCGAGCCGCAGTACTCGCTGAAGGATCTCGCCGAGATGCGGCAGAAGCTCGGCCGGCTGCCGCCGCGCCGGCCGCTGCGCAAGCAGCTGTTCCTGAACTTCAAGGGCGGTACCGGAAAGACCAGCGTCTCGACCGCCTACGCCTTCCGTCTCGCCGAGATGGGCCACCGGGTGCTGGTCATCGACCTCGACTCCCAGGGCCACGCCTCGAAGTGCCTGGGCGTCTCGGGCGAAGAGGCCGAGAAGACCCTCTTCGACGCGATCATCAAGAAGACGCCGATCGAGCACGTGATCGTCAAGACCGGCATGCCGGGTCTCGACCTGGTGCCCTCCAATCTCACGATGAGCACCATCGACCTCTCGCTGATGCCGCTCGCAGCGCGCGAATTCCGGCTGCGCAACGTGCTGAAAGAGGTCGAGAGCGCCTACGACTACGCGATCCTCGACGCGCCGCCGTCGTTCGGCCTTCTCAACCTGAACGCGCTGATGGCCGCGCACGACCTCTTCGTCCCGGTGCTGGCCGACTTCCTCAGCTTCCACGGCCTCAAGCTCCTCTTCGAGACCGTCCAGGGCCTCGAGGAAGACCTCGAGCACGTCCTCGACCACATCTTCATCGTCATCAACGCGTACAACCAGACCTACAAGATCGCCAAGGAGGCCAAGGAGGCGCTCGAGAAGCATTACCCCGAGTTCCTCCTCAAGCAGGTGATCCGGCAGTGCACCAAGTTCGCCCAGGCCTCATCCGAAGGCATCCCGATCTTCGCCTACGACCCCGAGAGCAAGGGCGCGCACGACATCCAGGCGGTGCTCGACGAGGTGCGCGAGCGCATCGGCGCGCCGGTTCGCCTGAAGGCGGTGGAGAGCGCATGAAGCGCGGCTTCGAGGAGAACGTCCCCAAGGTGCGGCCCCGGGTGCGGCTCGGCCGCGCGCTGGACGAGCAGTTCGCGGAGGCGCAGGAAGTCGCGGCGGCCGAGTCGATCGCGCCCTCGGTGCCGGTCGCGCCGGTGATGCCGGAGACCGACGTGGTGCCGGAGTCGCTGAAGCCGACGCCGCCCGCGCCGCGTCGCAAGCCGGCGGCAGTGACCGAGATCGCCGGCCTCGCCCGCGAGCTGACCGCGGAGCTGCAGCGCGCCGCCGAGGTGAACGCGAAGCTGAAGGCCGATCTCGACGCGGCGCTGGCCGGTTTGCGGACCGCGGCCGACGAATCCCGCGACCAGCGCGCGGAGATCGAACGACTGCAGGGCGAGCTCGAGTCGAAAGCCGCGTCCGCCCGCGACCTGCACGGAGAGCTCGAGCTGCTCGAGGCCGAACGCGATGGCGCGCTCGCGCAGGTGGCCCGTCTGACCCGGGAGCTGCGCGAGGAAAGGGCCCGGGTCGCGAAGGCCGCCGACGAGGCACGCCGCGCACGCGACGAAGCGAACGAGGCGGTCCTCGCCGCGCAGGCCCAGGCCGACGAAGCGCTCGAGAACCGCAAGGCGCTGGAAGAATTACACAAGGCGCTCTCCGACGCGCGCGGCCGGATAACGTCAATCCGCTGAAAGATCAGTTACTTGGACGATATGTCGATGTAGGGGCTTGTCGTCGGGCCGGCGACATGCTACTTGCGCACGGTTTTCAACGGTTCCCCGCTGTACATCCCGTCCGGCATCTCGACGAAGCAGCCAGCTCGACATCATTCGGGGGACTTGGCGGGCGCCCTAGCGGCGCCCGCTGCTTTTCAGAGGCTTCCGTAGAGAAAGAGCCGGCGGGTACGTCTAGAAGAATGGCCGCTCGTCGGCGAGCGCTGGGGCAGCAGCAGCTCGCGATACGCGTCAGGACGCGATCCCAGTCGGACGGCGTCAGGCGCTTCTGGTAGTCGGTCAAAAGCGTGCCGCGGACTTCACGTCGGGCACGCTCGAAAGATTACGCGCGCACTCTCACCGGCGCCACTTCGAGCTCCTCGAAGGCGATCGCGCCGTGCTGCAGGCGCTCGTGGAGCAGATCGAGCTCGGCCGCGCAGTCCGGCCCGCGCAAGAGCGTCAGCGAGAACCGCGCCCGCTCGAGGTTGGCGACGTCCTCGTGGAGCCTCGCCATCGCGCGCTCGCGGGCGAGACGCACGCGCCGGAAATGATCGAGCTGCCCTTCGAGCGCCTCCGCCGCGCGCTGGTAGCTCTGGCGCGCCGCCGGGTCCGGCGTCTCCGCGGCGCTCTTCGCCAGCTGGGCAGAGCGCTTGGTGAGATCTTCCTCGAGAGCGGGCGAGGACGCCCGCGTCAGCGACGCGGTCCGCTCGGCCACGTCGAGCGCGGCGAGCGCGAGCTGGTCGATCAACGACCGCAGATCCGCGCGGGTCCCCGGCGAAAGCTCGTCGGCAGCGCCGCGCCGGGCCGCGGCGGCCCGTTCGGCGAGTGCGCGGACGTCGCTGCCGAGCGAGGCGCGCAGCGCGGCGAGCCGCAACTCGACCGCGTCGCCGCCGGCCGTCACGTGCAGGGGCACGGCGGCGAGGCCGGCCCAGAGACCGAAGGCGGCGCCGGAGATGCCCGTCGCGATCCAGCCCGGAACCAGAGCAGCCAAAGCAGTCGCCAGCGGCGAGAGCGCGAGCGACGCGAGGATCACCGCGCCCGCGCCGAGCGCTCCCGCGAGCGCGATCGTGAAACCGGAGGGACTCCTGGCGCCATTCGATTTTGCGGAGTCATTTCGGGCAATTGCGAAGAGGACCCCGAGCATCGCCCCGCACAGCGGCAGGAGCCACGAGGCCTTCGGCTGGAGGATCGACGCGCCAGCCGCGAGCAGGCACGCGACCGCCGCCGCGACGCGCCGGTTGCGCGCCTCCCGCACGACGCCTGGGGCGAGCGCGATGGCGAACGCGCTCCCCACCACCGCGGCCGGCGCGAGCGCGAGATGCGGAGCCACCGCCGCCAGCGCTCCGCCACCCAGCGCGGCCAGTCCCGCCGCGCGCTGGAACTGCGGATGATCCTCGAACCGCACGTCCATGACTCACCACCCCGCCTTCGGCGCGCGGACCGCGTCGAACGCCTTCTGCTTGAGCTGCTTGCTCTGCGCGTCGCCGGCGCCGCGGATGGCGTCGACGTCCCGCGCGTAATCGGTCGCGGCCTGCATCACCGGTGTGGCCGCCCCCGGCACCGCCCGGGCCGCCGTGACCGCGACCGCGCGCATCGCCGCGATCCGCGCCAGCGCCTCGGCGCGGCGGCCCTGCTCCTGGTCGAGCGCGGCCTGCTGCGCGAGGACGGGAGCCGTCGCCCTCCATCTCATAGCCGAGCACTCGGTCCAGCATCGTTCCGGCGACCGGCCTGATTCGCACGCGGACGTTGCGCGCGACCTCGGTGGCAGCGCGCGAGAGCTCGTCGCGGAACGCGCCCGCGAGCACCTCGGGCGAGGCGATGTACCGGGCGCGCCCGCCGTTCTGCGAGGCGAACGCGGTCATCAGATCCTCGTCGTAATCCTCGCCCATGCCGAACGTCGAGAGCGTCGCGCCGGCGAAGTCGCGCTGCGCGAGCTTGAGCAGCCCGGCGCGGTCGGAGATGCCCTCGTTCGCCTGGCCGTCGGAAGCGAGAAAGATCTTGTCGACACGTCCGCCGGCGTGGCCGCGCGCGAGCTCCGGAGCGGCGATGTCGAAGGCGGCCGACATGTTGGTCCCGCCCATCGGCTCGAGCAGGTCGATGACGCGCAGCGCCCGCGACCGCGCGTCGCCCGTCATCGAGGTCGACGGATAGAGGACCGAGGCTTCGCTCGAAAACTCGACGATCGCGAGCCGATCCTCGCCGTTGAGCGCGTTCACCAGCGCTCGGGCGGCGTCGCGGGCGCGGTCCATCTTCGGACCGGTCATCGAGCCGGAGCGGTCGAGGATCAGGACCGCATTGACCGGGACGCGGCGTCGTTGGCTCGCGTCGCCGTCGGCGGCGAGGTCGATCTGAAGATACGCGCCGCCGCCGACTTCGGAGAGATAACGGTGGTCGAGCTGGGTCGTCATCCGCAGCGCGCCCGCCCGCTGGAACTGCGGCTCGACCGGCTTCGGCGTTGGGCGCAGCAGGAACGCGATGGCCGCGGCTGCCAGGGACGCGAGCGCGGCGGCAACGAGGGCGAGGGTCTTGGGCATGCGCGGTTCAACGCGCGCGCTACAGGTTCGATCTGAGGAACTCGATCGCTCGACGCTCTGCGTAAAAACCGAACGGGCTCTCGACGAATCCGAGATGTCCGCCCTTTTCGTGCACTTCGAGCGTCACGTTGGCCGGCACCGCCGTCGGGATGCTCCCGGCCGGGATGAACGGGTCGTCCCTGGCGGAGAGGAGCAGCAGCGGGATGCGGACATTTTGTACAAAACGCGCACTCGAGCTCTGCCCGTAGTAGTCGGGGGCGTCCTTGAAGCCGTGGACGGCGGCGGTCACGGCGTCGTCGAAATCATAGAGGGTGCGCGCTTTCCTCACCCGCGCGGCGTCGAAGGCCTCGGGAAATTTCGCGTGTTTGAGCAAGGATTTGCGCTTGAGGGTCCGCAGGAAGCGCGTCCGGTAGACCCACCGCCAGAAGCCGGGCGAGTCGAGGGTGCGCGCGCAGCCCGCGAGATCGAACGGGACCGAGATCGCGACCGCCGCCTTGATCTCGGGCGGCGTGTGGCGCTCGCCGAGCCACTTCACGAGGACGTTGCCGCCGAGGGAGCAGCCGGCGATGACGATCCGGTCGGCCTCGCGGCGCACGCGCTGGATGAGCTCGTCGAGGTCGCCGGTCTCGCCGGAATGGTACGACCGCAAGAGCCGGTTCATGTCGCCCGAACAGCCGCGGAAATTCAGGGCGATCCCGCGCCAGCCCTGGAGCTGCGCCTGCTTCAGGAGGCCGCGGATGTAATGCGCGGACGAGCTGCCTTCGAGGCCGTGGAGCGCGACGAACAACGGCGCGTCCGCCGGGCCAGCCATGCGATCGACGTCGACGAAATCGCCGTCGGCCAGCTCCCACCGCTCGCGCGTCAACGGCGCCCGCGGTCCGCGCCGAAAGACCGGCCCGAAGATCGTCATCAGATTCGGGCCGAACAACCAGCGCGCCGGGGTGTAGTTCACAAGTCCCCGAGAAAACGAGTGATTCTCGCCGCGACCTGGGCGCTGCTCTCGACCATCGGCAGGTGGCCGGCGCTCTCAACCAGCTCGACCGTGCCGCGCTTCAAGTGCCGGCGGAAGTAGTCGACGCTCGCGGCCGGCAGGATCCGGTCGGCCTCGCCCCACAGGATCAGGACCGGCTTGTCGATCGACTCGAGCATCGCCGGGTCGATGCCGGGCACGTCGGCGCCCAGTTCGGCCAGGAACTGCTGCACCGGCGGCGACGCCCAGTGACGGCCGAGATCGCGAGCGAACAGCCAGCCGAGGCGAGGCGGGCGGCGATACAGACGCCGGTTCATCTCCAGGGCCACTTCCGCGCTGCCGCCGCGAAACGCCTGCAGGACGCTCTCGCGCTCGGCGCCGATCAACGGCGCTCCGGCGGGATTCAAACCGATCACGGCGACGACGTTGTCGGGCAGCGCCGAAGCCGTGAAGAGGCTCAACGCGCCGCCGAGCGAGCTGCCGATCAACACCGCCGGCTCGCCGGCGTCGAGCAACGCCGCGCCGACGACCTGCGCGCACTCCTGGATCGTCGCCGGCCGTTCGCCGACGTCGAGCCGCGCGCGGCCGTGTCCGGGCAGCTCGACGGCGACGACGCGCCGCGAAGCGCGCACGACCGCCCGCACGATCGGAAGGAATCCGGCCGCGTTCCCGCCCATGCCGTGCACCAGCAGCACCGGCGGCGCGCTGCCGCGGCCGTTTCGATCGTAGAGATGTGCGTTGCGCTCGCCGGTCTTCAGCAGCCGCGAACGAAAGCCGAGCGCGCGGTACGCGCCGTGCGCTGCCAGCCAGACGGCGCTGAGCGGAAGGATCATCGCGCGCAATGGTAGTCTTTCTCGATGCTTCGCGCCCTGATCGCGATCGCGGTCGCGATCCCGCTCTACGAGCTCCTCCGGTACGCGGTGCTCAAGCGGGTGCGCGAATCGCTGCGGCGGCGCGCGCGGAGCTACGCCGAGCACCACGACGTCCGCGTCGACCTGTTCAAGTTCGGCGGCAAGGAGCTGGTGCGCGAGGAGCTGATGAACGACCGCGCGATCGCCCGGGCGATGATGGACGCGGTCGAACGAGGCGAGCGGAACGTCCGCGATCGGGTCGAGGAGTACATCGACGAGATCGTCCCGGCGTTCTCGCTCACCGCGTACTTCCAGTTCGGAATGAAGCTCGCCCGGGCCGCGATCCTCGCGGTCTACAAGCCGATCGTCGTCCGGCCGCCGCGCGATCTGCCCGAGAACGCGACCGCGGTCTTCCTCATCAACCATCGGAGCAACTTCGACTACGTCGTCGTCGGCTGGGCGCTGGCGCGTCAGGTCGCGATCAGCTACGCGGTCGGCGAGTGGGCGCGGGTCTTTCCGCTCGACGCGCTCTTCAAGGCGTTCGGCGGGTTCTTCGTCCGGCGCGGGTTTCCCGATCCGCTCTATCACACGGTGTTGCGCCGCTATTTGCAGCTCATCACCCGCCGCGGCGTGACGCAGGGCATCTTTCCCGAGGGCGGCCTGACCCGCGACGGCGCGCTGCGGTCGCCGAAGGTCGGCCTGCTCGACAGCATTTTGCAGCTCTCCGACGAGCGCGAGCTGTACTTCGTCCCGGTCGGGATCAACTACGACCGCGTGCTCGAGGACGAGGCGCTCCTGGCAGAGCTGCGGGGGCGCGAGAACCCGCCCACGGCGGCGGAGAAAATGCGAGGTGTTTTCAAGCTCTTGTGGATCGTGCCGTCGCGGCTGGTGGTGAACGTGCTGCGCGCGCTCACCGGGCGGTTGCATCGATTCGGCTACGTCGCGGTGGCGTTCGGCGACCCGGTGCGCTTTCGCGACATGCCGCAGTCGGGCCGATTGAAAGGGCTCTCCGACGAGCAGCGGCGCGCGCTGGCGAAAGAGGTCGCGACCGAGCTGATGCAGCGGATCGCGTCGGTGATCCCGGCCACGCCGGTCCCGCTGGTCGCGCGCGCGGCGCTGGAATTGAAGTGCGACGCCACCGAGGGCGAGCTGACGGCGCGGGTCCGGGAATTGCGGTCGCGCCTCGACGAGCGGTCGATCCCGACCGCGCTCGGACGCGAATTCGACCCGCAGCGGGCGGCGCGGGCCGAGCTGCGCGCGGACTTCGAGCGCAACCGCGATCTGTTGCGCGTCGAGACCGACGTCCTGGCAAGCGAGGAGGCCGAGCAGATCGTTCGCCTCGGGCTGGAACGCCTGTCGAAGCGAAAAGCGTTGTCGACCAAGGGCGATCGCGTGACGCTCGGCCCGCACCCGCACGCGATGGACCTCTTGCACTACTACGCGCGCTCGCTGGCGGCGGCGTGAGGGGTCGCTGTGTTGCCGCGGCGCGTCATCGACGGCATGGGCGCGATCCGACTCGAGCTCGCCGGGAAAATCTCGGTCTCGAAGGTCGCCGGCGCGATCATGACCTGCATCCGCGACGGCGCCGAAGAGATCGCCGTCCCGTGGCTCTCGGGAAACCTCCGTACCCTCGGTTACCTCTCGCCCCGCGTGCGTGCGATGCTGCAGCCGTCGCTGGAACGGCGCGGCGCGAAAGCGAAGCGCGCGTACATCGAACGAAAGCGAGCGCGCTGAGATGCTTCTCGCCCTGGTCCTCGCCTGCGGCATCGAGCGGTGGCTGATCAAGACGGCGAGCGACGCGAATGCCGCCAGCATCTCCACCAGGCCGGCCGCCGGCACGATCGCGCTGCTGACTTCGTATCCGGCCCAAAACGGCAATGATTTCGACCGCATCCAACCGACCGAGCTGACCGTCTACCAGCTCAGCGACGTCTCGCTGTTGCAATACCGGCTCGAGACCGACGGCGATTACCACCTGGTGCTGAGCGACGGGACGCGGACGATGATCGTCGAGATCCCCGACCCGGGGTGCGTCGCGTCGACGAGCCCGCTGTCGGGAGCGATCGCGAATGCGCGCGCGCAGTTCGACGCGAAGCACGGGCCGGTGCAGCCGACGCCGACGACGACCGGCGAGACGGTGACCGTCACCGGCGTCGCGTTCTTCGACGACTTCCACTCGCAGACCGGCGTCGCCCAGAACGCGATCGAGCTGCATCCGGTGCTCTCGATCTGCTTCGGCGCCGGCTGTGCCCCGCCCCCGACCGGAACCGCGCCGCCGGCGCCCGCGTCGCACACCGGCTGCACCTCGGCCAACCTCGCATTTCTGCTGCCGCTGCTCGTGCGACGGCGCCGTGCGTAGATTCACCGGCAATGCCCGCAGCGATCGCGATCTTCCTCGGCGTGCTGTCGACGCTGGTGCTCCCCCTGCCCGAAGAGCTGGCGCTGATGGGCGCCGGCTGGTGGGCGCACCAAGGGGCCGTTTCGCTCTGGGGCGCGTGGATCGCGGCGACCGCAGCGAACGTCGTCGGAGACACGATCTCGTACCTGATCGGCCGCTATTTCCTCGAGCGTCTGCTCAAGACCCGGCTGGGCAAGCGGATGGTCTCGCCGGAGATGCGCGAGTGGGGCCAGGACTTCGTGCGGCGGCGCGGATTCGGCGCCATCATCCTCGGCCGCTTTCTCGTCGCCTTTCGCGGGCCCGTCTATCTCGCCATCGGCGCGTCGGAATATCCGCTCGGGCGATTCGAGCTGATCAACTCGATCGTGGCGCTGATCGAGGGCGCGGCGCTGGTGTGGCTCGGCTACGTCTTCGGCCAGTCGATGAAGGTCGAGCACCAGGTCCGGTGGATCGAGATCTCGATCGGCGTCTTCGTCGCGGCGCTCCTGATCGCGCCGTTCCTGGTCAAGCGCCGGCTGGTCAGAAAACCGGCATAAGCCCTGTCCGACGCGTTGCATCGGGACGCGGCACTGTCGAGATTTGCGCGATGCAGATCTGGCCCGGCAAATCGTATCCCCTCGGCGCGGCCTACGACGGCGCCGGGACGAATTTCGCCCTGTTTTCGGAGATCGGCACGCGTGTGGAGCTGTGCCTGTTCGACGCCGCTGGAAACCAACAGCTGGTCGATCTTCCGGAGAGGACCGGCTTCGTCTGGCACGGCTATCTCCCCGGCATCGGCCCCGGCCAGCGTTACGGCTATCGCGTGCACGGGCCCTGGGCGCCCGAGCAGGGACAGCGGTGCAATCCCGCCAAGCTGGTGCTCGATCCGTACGCCAAGGCGATCGAAGGACATCCCCGCTGGGACAGCGCCGTCTACCCGTACAACGTCGGCGGCGACGATCTCGCGCTGAGCGATTCCGACAGCGCGCCGTTCATGCCCCGCTGCGTGGTCACGAACCCGTTCTTCGACTGGAGCGACGACCGGCCGCCGCGGACGCCGTGGCACGGGACGATCGTCTACGAAGTGCACGTCAAAGGCTTCACCGAGCGCCATCCGGACATTCCGCCCGAACAGCGCGGCAAGTACGCCGGGCTCGGCTCGCCGGCGGCGATCGAGTACCTGCGCGGTCTCGGCGTGACCGCCGTCGAGCTTCTGCCCGTCCACCAATTCCTGCACTCGCAGCACTTGCAGGAGAAAAAGCTCAGGAATTACTGGGGGTACGACTCGATCGGCTACTTCGCGCCGCACAACGAGTACTCGAGTCGCGGGCAGCGCGGCGAGCAGGTGCAGGAGTTCAAGCAGATGGTGAAGGACCTGCACCGGGCCGAGATCGAGGTCTTCCTCGACGTCGTCTACAACCACACCTGCGAAGGCAATCACATGGGTCCGATGCTCTCGTTCAAGGGCATCGACAACCCCGCGTACTACCGGCTCAAGGCCGACGAGCCGCGCTACTACATGGACTACACCGGCACCGGCAACTCGCTGAACATGCGCAATCCGTACGTGCTGCAACTCCTGATGGATTCCTTGCGCTACTGGATCCAGGAGATGCACGTCGACGGCTTCCGCTTCGACCTCGCCGCGGCGCTCGCCCGCGGCCTGCACGAGGTCGATCGGCTGAGCGCGTTCTTCGACCTGATCCAGCAGGACCCGATCGTTTCGCGGGTCAAGTTGATCGCCGAGCCGTGGGACGTCGGCGAGGGCGGTTACCAGGTCGGCAACTTCCCGCCGGAATGGTCGGAATGGAACGGCAAGTACCGCGACACGGTGCGCGACTACTGGCGAGGGCAGGACTCGAAGCTCGGCGAGTTCGCCTACCGATTCACCGGCAGCTCCGACCTCTACGCGCAGAGCGCGCGGCGGCCGCACGCGTCGATCAACTTCATCACCGCCCACGACGGGTTCACGCTGCGCGATTTGGTCTCGTACAACGACAAGCACAACGAGGCGAACGGCGAGGAGAACCGGGACGGCACCACCGACAACCGCTCGTGGAACTGCGGCGCGGAGGGAGACACGCAGGACCCGGCGGTGATCAAGCTCCGCGGGCAGCAACAGCGCAATTTTCTTACGACTTTACTGCTCTCGCAGGGCGTGCCGATGATCGTGGCCGGCGACGAGATGGGTCGCACCCAAGGCGGCAACAACAACGCGTACTGCCAGGACAACGAGATCTCCTGGCACGACTGGCAGCACGTCGACCAGTCGCTGCTCGACTTCGCCCGCGCGTTGATCCGGCTCCGTCGCGAGCACCCGATCTTCCGCCGCCGCGGCTGGTTCCAGGGGCGCGAGCTGCACGGCACCGACGTGAAGGACCTGGTCTGGTTCACGCCGGAAGCAAAGGAGATGTCGGAGGAGGACTGGCAGGCGGGGTTCGCCAAGTCGCTCGGCGTGTTCCTGCACGGCGAGGCGATCAAGCGGACCGGCGAGCACGGCGAGCGGCTCAAGGACGACAACTTCTACGTCATCTTCAACGCGCACCACGAGGCGCTGCCGTTCACCCTGCCGCCGCAGCAGTTCGGCGGGCGGTGGACGCGGGTGCTCGACACCGCGAGCGACGCGCCGCCCGAGTTGCGCACGCGCGGACAGGCGGCCGCCGCGGACGGGCAGATCAAGGTCCAGGCGCGGTCGATGGTCGTTTTGAAATCGCCGTTATCCGAGGAGTAGGACGGGCGGCGGCTTCTGGTCCTTCATGCAGCGGCAGGTGGGCGGGTGTGCGAGGGTGCGCGCGCCCTCCCACTCCTCGTCGGCGAGCTGCACGAGGCGGAGCACGGCGGCGCGCGAGGAGAGGTCGCCGCGGCGCCATTCGATTCCGGCCTCGCCGCCCCGCGTCCAGACCAGATGGCCGCAGGCTTCGAGCTGGAGGCCGGTGGGGCCCGCCTCCGGCAGGACGAGACGGATCCGGGACCCGTTCGGCCCTGCGTCGTTCGCTTCGAGGCGCAGCCGCGCGCCGCCGGCGCTCACGTCCCGCAGCCGGCAGAGGACGGCGGCGAAGCCCGCTGCTTCGGCGAGCACGAGCTGATCGGTCGCGATTCGCCGCGCGCCCCGCGGCGTGGTTTCGAGCTTTTCCAGGCAGCGTTCGGCCTCGAGGAGCTCGAGCCAGATGCCGCCCCCGGACGGATTGGTCCAGACCGTGCCACGCAGGTGCGCCGATTGGTCGGTCTGGGTGAAATCGATTTCCAACACCGCGAGGGTCCCCTTCGCGGCCGTGACGCCGGGGAAAAAGAAGTAACCGGCGCCGTCGACGAAGTGGAGGTGCTCGCGCACGCGGCGCGGACTGTCGATCTCGTAACGAAGCCGCAAGGCCATCCGCCACCTCTCCCGCGCGTGAACGCAAGCGGGCAGCCAACTCGTTGTGTCGGAAAGCGGCGAAAATCGGAAGGATTTCCCGTGCGCCGTGCGACACGGCTGGCAGCCCGCTTCCCACCAGGCGGAACCCGCTTACATCTTGCGGCAGACGTGGTGCTCGGTGACGCGCACGCCGCGAGCCATTTCGAACGAAGGGCCGTCGATGGTGTACTCCGAGTCGGACTTCCTGGTGAAGATCGCGTCGGGCTCCGACGACTCGGGCTTTCCGTCTTTCGAGAAGCTCACGTACTTCCAGGCCCAGCCGGTCCCCGGTGTCGGTCATGCGGTTCGCGAACACGTCGCCCGTCGACATCACGAAGAAGCGCACCCGGTACTGTCCGCGCGGGAAGTAGCCGATGAAGCTGTCCGCTTGCCGCGCGGGGTCCTCTTTGTCGGCGGGAAAGTCGTATGTCTGCCGGAGCCAGACGTTCCCGAGGACGCGGGCGAATGTGAAAACCTCCTTGTCGCGGACCGTAGGCGGCGGCGGCCCGGCGCGATGTGCCGGTCGGCTCGCGAGCAGGCATGACTTTCGGCACATGGCGTGCGGCTCCCGCCGTGCCATGCGCGGCGGATGGCCCAGTCCCGACTCATCGCGATCGCGGGAGTGATCGCGTGGCTGATGGTCGGCTTGCCGGCGTTCATCCACCACGCCGGTCCGCCGCCGTTCGACTACCGGTGGATCGCGGCGTTCGCGGGCTTCGGCGCGGCGTTCGCGCTCGACCTGCGCCGGCCGCGGCTGCTCTTGCTCGCGGTCGAGTCGGCGGCAGCGGTCGCGATCGTGCCCTTTCGCTGCAACGGCTACGAGGGTTCCCTTCTGGCGGTGATCACGATGTAGCTCGGCGCGCGCGTCGGCCGGCGGCAGGGCATCGTGTGGATCGCCCTCCAGACGGTCCTTCTCGGCGCGGCGACGGCGTTCCAGGCCGGACCGGTCGCCGCGTTGCTG
>JAIVGS010000010.1 GCA_020201435.1 Myxococcales bacterium | reverse complement strand
CCCCCGGCGCATGCTGCAAGAGATAGCGGATGGCGCGCTCGCCGATCCGCGCCGGGACGTTGCACAGGACCCAGTCGAACCGCTCGGAAATTCCCCCATACCCGAGTCCCGGCCGGACCTCGACGTTGTCGAGCTTCAGCGCCCGCGCGTTGTGCGCCGACGCGGCCACCGCGAGCAGGTCCCGGTCGATCAAGACGCAGCGACTCGACGGCCAGCGCGCGGCGATCGGCAGGCCGAGCGCGCCGTAGCCGCATCCGAGGTCGAGCAAAGAATCCGGCTCGCCCTCCGGCAGGTTCTTGAGGAGCAGCAGCGTCCCGTCGTCGATCCGCTGCGACGAGAAGACGTCCCAAGGCACATCGAGCGTCAACGTGAGCCCGAGCGCCTTCTCGACCAGCCGGCCGCGCGCGTAAGGCCCGAGGGCTCTTCGCGCCGCCGGGCTCGGAGCAGGCAGCTCCTTCAGCCGGCGCACGTGCGCCGCTTCAACGCCGCCTCCGCCGCCCGCAGGACGGCCTCGCGCAGCGCCGGCTCGAGCCGCGCGTCGCCCAGCACCGAGCGCGGCTCGACCGCGAGCTGCGGCGGCGGCGTCACCGCGCCGATGCCCGCCCGGCGCCTCCCGTGGTCGAGCGCCCCCGAATGCGCGAGGCCGAACTGCAGCTCGCGCACACCGCCGATCGCGCGGTTGATCCGCTCGAGCAGAAACGTCCGCGCCGCGTCGAGCTGATCGCGCCAGCGGTGGTCCTGCACCAGGACGTGGAGGATGCCCCCGCTCAGGACCGTCGGCTGCGCCCGCGCCGCGATCTGCCGCCCGACCGCGCTCTCCCACACCGCCGGCGCGATCTTTCGCGGCAGCTTCACGCCGTGCGCGCGCAGCGCCCGATGGAGCACCGCGCGCAGCGTCTCGGCCCGCTTGCGCGGCACGATGTGCTGTGGGTCGTGCACCTACCTCCGCCTCATGAGAGCGAGCCGCATCGCGTCGACCACTTCTTCCATCCGGTACGGCCGCTCCACCACCGGAAATCGAGGGTGGGACACGAGGCCGCCGTCGCCGTGCATCATGTCCCCGGCAAGGAGCTCCCCGCGCCTGCGCGAGAGGATCACCGCCAGCTTCCGCGCCGCCGACAGCTCGCGCATCTCCTCGAGCGCCTCCGCGTCGCGCGAGGGCCAGGCGAGGTCCTCGAGCAAGAGCACGTCCGCGACCCGCAAGGCCTCGAGCGCCTCCGACGGGGAGGGCGAGATGCCCACCCGCGCCGGCAGCAACCTGCGCACCCGCTCAGCCTCGTGCAGGTCGCGTCCCACGAGCAGGACCATCCGCTGCGCCGTCGCGCGCTGCGCGTACATCGTGAAGCTCCTTTCGCTGATCGTGCCCGACGACTTCGACCACGTCGCACATCTCGTGAATTCGCGAATAGATCCGGGCCCCTACCCGCTGCTCCAGGGACTCGGCGACCTCGCCCTCGACGGCGAACTTCCAGGTCGCGCCGGCCGGCGGGTAGTTGGTGGCCAAAAGCGTCGGGCGGCCGGCGTTGTAGCGGACGCTGACGATCTCGTCGAGGATCCCCTGCTCGAACTCGCGGTTCTTCCCGCCCTTGCCGATCTCGTCGATGGCGAGCACGTCCACCTGCCGCAGCGGCTCGAGCCACTCCCGCGACGACAGCCCGCGCGAGAAGCCGTCGCGGATGTCGGAGAGGAGCAGGAAGAACTCCTCGTACCGCCCGCGCACGGCCTTGACCGCGGTCAGCTCGCGCAGCATCGCCGACAAGAGGTGCGTCTTCCCCGTGCCCGGCGGCCCGCAGAAGACCAGGGCGCGCTGCCCCGAGGCGCCGGGCACGAACTCGTCGACGAACCGCTTCGCGCGGAGCAGCGCCCGCTGCTGTGAGGGGCTGTAGGCGCGATACAGACCCAGCGTGCGGTCGAGGAACTTGGGCGGCAGCCGCAGGCCGGTGAGGAGCGAAAGCCGCCGCGGATCGGCGCCGCAGGTGCAGCCGCGCATGATCTCGTATTCGCGCTCGTCCTTGGCGTAGACCCGGCCGACGCCGTGGCAGTCGGGGCACGACGCGGTGCAGGCGCAGGCGATCGCGCTCGCCTTGCCGTCGCTCACGGTGAAGAGGAACCCCTCCCCGCCGCACATCGGACACGAAGGCCGTGGCACCGCTTCGGAGTTCACAGGAGAAACGCCCTCGGTGGGAGGCCCAACTGCTCGCTGGAAGCGGCGAGCAGCATCAGCTGCAGCGACCGCTGGTAACGCCGCCGCGGCATTCCCCGCGGCCGCGGCGCGAGTCGGGCGCGCAGCGCCGCCCCGGCCTTGAGCGAAGCCGACCGGGGCAGCTCGCGCAGCGCCGCCTTGAGCGCGTCGACCGCCGCGGTCCAGTACGCGTCGCCGCCCTCGAGCTCCTCGGCAAGCTCGGCCAGCGACTCCCAGGCGGCGCGCGCAGCCAGCCCCGGCGCGCGGGCGGCCGCCTTGAGCTGCGCGGCGAGGCCCGTCCCGGTCGCGACCGGCCGCGCCCGAGCGGTTTTTTTCATTGCTTCGATCGACTCGGCGATGGCCTGCAGGGAAATCCCCGGCTCGGCGGCGCCGCGCACGTGGGCGCCGCGCGCCTTGAGCCGCGCCGCGCGCCGCACCTGCGCGATCACCGCCGCGAGCGGCACCTGGGCGGCGTGCCACGACAAGGCGAGCTGCGCGTCGGCCGGCGAGAGCACAAGACCCCTGCCCCGCACCTTGCCGAGCTCGAGCGCGACGGTTTCGATGTACTCCCTGGCGGTCAAATCCCGGCTAGCCCCTTCCCGTGCTGCATACCAGCGGAGTCTGACACCCGGCCTGCTAGCATTGTCCTAAACGCGCGTCAATACAGGGAAATTTTGCCGGATCGGGCACAGGTTTCCCACAGCCGACCTTCTCTTTTCGAGCGCGGAATGCAAGGAGCTTTTCGCTCCGTCCACAGGCTCTGGCAAAGTCCGCGGCGATGCCTGTGGACATGCGGTGGAAGGCGCTCGACGCGCAACTCGCGGCCCATCCGAGCGCCGACGAGAAGGAGGCGCGAGACGTCGCGTTCGTGCGGGCGTTTCTGCGCGCTCACCCGACCGATGCGCACCTGCGCTCGCAGCTCGAAGGGCACCTGACCGGCAGCGGCTTCGTGCTCGACTCCTCGCGCAAGCGGGTCCTTCTGCTCCATCACAAGAAGCTCGAGCGCTGGCTCCAGCCGGGCGGGCACGGCGAGGGCGAGACCGACCCGCGCCTCGTCGCGCTGCGCGAGATCGAGGAGGAGACGGGGCTGACCGCAAAGGACCTGCAGCCGTTCCCCGACGACAAGCTGCTCGACGTCGACGTGCACCGGATCCCCGCACGTACGAGGAAGGGGGACACGAAGGCGGGGCTGGGCCCCGGCCATCATGTCCCCGACACGGGGGACACGAAGGCGGGGCTGGGCCCCGGCCATCATGTCCCCGACACGATCTGCGAGCCCGCCCACGACCACCTCGACCTGCGCTACGGGTTCGTGGCGAGGGTAGGTGTCGAGCCGCGGATGTCGGACGAGAGCCGCGACCTGCGCTGGTTCCCGCTCGACGCGCTGCCGCCCGGGGTCGACCCATCCCTGCGCCGCGCAGTCCGAAAGCTTGGCTCCGGCACCCGGTCTGGGTGAAAATCTGCACGACCGATGTCGCCCCACGACGGTTCCGCCCGCGGCCGGCTGCTGACCGAATCGAGCACTCGCGCGTTCGCCGCGCTGCGCTCGCGCGCGACGGCTTCACTGGCCCGCATCCGGGCCATCGCCGCCGCCGGCTTCTGCACCATCGCGGCGGCCTACACCATCGCCGGCAACGCCGATCTGCACATGAACTTCTGGCCGCTCCTCGCCTATACGGCGGCGGGCTGGACGGTCTACCGCTGGGGCAACCGCGGCGGATGGCGGGAGAAGGTCTCGACCTTCTCGCCGGTCGCCGATCTCTTCTTCGTCTTTGCCCTGCAGTGGCAGTCGCTCTCCTACGCCGAGGATGCGGCGTTCGGCGCGGGGTGGACGGTCGGGCTCTACGCGCTGCTGGTCGGGTTTTCCGCGCTGTCGTTGCGGGCGCGGGTGATTTCGTCCACGGCGGTGATCTCGTTCCTGCTGCTGGCGATCCTGCAGCACCGGGCGCACATCGATGCGGTCGGCATCGCCGGCAGCGGCATCGTGCTGGCGATGGTGGCGATGGCGGCGGCCTCGGTCGTGCGCGAGATCGACCGCGTCGTCGCGCGGCTGGTGGTGAACGAGGTCAGCCACGACGAGCTGCGGCGCGCGCAGAGCGAGGCCGAGACGCTCACCCACCTGCTCGTCCACGACATGAAGGGGCCGCTGACCGGGCTGATCGGGATGGCCGAAGTGGTGGCGAGCGAGGTCCCGGACGGGCTCAAGGGCGACGTCAAGATGATCGAGGAGCAGGGCCGCCGCCTGCAGGCGATGGTCGGCGACCTGCTCGCGATCGCCCGGCTCGAGCGGGGCGTGCTCCAGTCCGCTCCGGAACCGGTTGATTTGTCAGCGCTTTTGGCTTCGCTCGCGGATTCGTACGCGGCCGCGGCGCGGCAGGCGGGGGCGCAGATCGGGGCCCGGGTCGAGAGCGGCCTGTCGGCGACGCTGCACCGCGAGATGGTGCACCGGATGTACGACAACCTGGTCCTCAATGCGCTCGACTTCGTCCGGCCCGGCGGGCGGATCGAGGTCGCCGCCTGGCAGGACGGGCCCGAATTGCGGCTGGCGGTGCGGAACACCGGCGAGCCGGTTCCGCCCGAGACGCGGCTGCGGCTGTTCGAGAAGCACGCTTCGCGCGGGTCGCGGCGGCAGCACAACCTCGGGCTTGGGCTCTACCTCTGCCGGCTGGTCGCGGTCGCGCACGACGGCATCATCGAGCTTGCCGACGAGGCCGGCTGGGCGGCGTCGTTCGTCGCCCGGCTGCCCGTCGAGGCGCGCAAGGCGGCGGTGCGGCTGACGCCCGAGAAGCTTCTCGTCAGCCCCGCCGGCGCGCACTGAAGAGCGGGATCACCTTGCCGGTCCGGGGCGGCCGGCGGGCGCGCTCGAGGAGGCCGTGCAGGTCGTCGTGCAGCGAGAGGTAGCCCTCGCTCCGGCACAGCCTCGCCACCGTCTGCAGGAGCTCGCGCCGCGCCTCGCGGGGCAGCGCTTCGACGAAGCCGAGGATCTCGATCCCCTCCGGCGAGATGCCGTACTGCGGCTTCCAGCCTTTACCGTCCACGCAGCTAGCTTCGTCACGGGGCGGCGCGGCGGCATCCCTGTCGAGGGGCAAGCGACCAAACAACCGTCCCCGTGCCCGTCCCCGTTTTCGAGCAACGTACCCGTGGACGTGCCCGCGAACGGGCGCCGGCACGAGCCCCCGAAAAACGGGGACGGGCACGGGCACGGCTTTTCAAAAAAAGGCGGCGGATCCCGCGGATGGGATCCGCCGCCCAGCTGCTCAGGCGTGGGGGGGACGCCTTTACGAGCAGCCCATTGAGTTGCCGCAGTTCAGGCACTTGTAGCAGGTGCCGTTCCGCACCGTGATGTGACCGCACGTATCGCAGAACGGCGCGTCGCCGGAGAGCTTGCCGAGGAGCGCGTCCTGCGCGGACGCCGCACGCCGGGCCGGGTTCACTGGCGGGCTCGACTTCTGCGCCGCCTTGGCCGCGTTCGCGGGGCTCGCGCCGTGCTGGACGATCGGATCGGCGGTCTGCGCGGTCTGCGGCGTCGTCGCCGCCTCCTCCGGCGTGACGTGCGCGAGGTCGTCGCGCTTCAGGTACTCGACGCCGAGCGCGCGGAACACGTAGTCGATGACCGAGGTCGCGAACTTGACCCGATCATGGCCCTGCACGGGGCCCTGCGGCTCGAAGCGGGTGAAGACGAACTGCTCGACCAGCACGTCGAGCGGCACCCCGTACTGCAGCGCCATCGAGACCAGCATCGCGAAGCAGTTCATCACCGACCGAAGGGCCGCGCCCTCCTTGTGCATGTCGATGAAGATCTCGCCCAGGGTCCCGTCCTCGTACTCGCCGGTCCGCAAAAACACTTTGTTTCCGCCGACTTTCGCTTCCTGGGTGAGGCCGTGGCGCTTGGACGGCAGCCGCCGCCGCACGTTCGCCGGCAGTGGCGTCGGCGCGTTCTTCGCCGCGAACGCCGCCTCCGACATCCGCTGCGCCTGGTCGGGCGTCAGCTCGGGGATGACCTTGACCAGCGCCGCGGCCATCTCGCGGGCGTCCTTCGGCATCGGGACTCTCACGGCCGTGTCACCCGCAGACAGCGGCTGCGAGAGCTTGGACCCGTCGCGATAGAGCGCGATCGCCTTGACGCCCAGCCGCCACGATTCCCAGTGGATCCTCTCGACGTCCTCGACCGTCGCGTCGGTCGGCAGGTTGATGGTCTTCGAGATCGCGCCGGAGAGGAACGGCTGCGCCGCGGCCATCATCCGGACGTGGCCCATCGGCTCGATGTAGCGCGTCCCCAGCGGGCCGCAGCGGTTGGCGCAGTCGAAGACCGGGTAGTGCTCGGGCTTCAAGAACGGCGCGGCCTCGACGGTCTGACGGCCGCACACGATGAGCGTCGCCTGGTCGATCTGGGCCTCGGTGTACCCGAGCTTGGCGAGCACCGCCTTGCCCTTGGCATTCGCGTCGAGGCCGAGCCTCGAAAGGCACGCCGCGCCGAGGATGTGCGGCGCGAACGCCGCCCGCAGGTCGAAGACCGACTCGAGCGACTTCTCGACCTTCGCGACCTCCGGCGGCAGGAGCCCGCGCGCCTCGAGCTCCGATGGCGCGAACTCCGGCACGCTCTTGAGCGACGCCGTTCCGCGGACGTAGTCGACGATCGCCTGCACTTCGGCGGGCCCGTACCCGAGCTTCTTCAGGGCCCGCGGCACCGACTGGTTGACGATCTTGAAGCTCCCGCCGCCGGCGAGCTTCTTGAACTTGATCAGCGCGAAGTCAGGCTCGACGCCGGTCGTGTCGCAGTCCATGAGAAGGCCGATGGTCCCGGTCGGAGCCAGCACCGTCGCCTGCGCGTTGCGGTACCCGTGCTGCTCGCCGAGCGCCACCGCCCGGTCCCAGCACTCGTGCGCGGCCTCGATCAGCTCTTTCGGGGCCAGCGCGTGGTCGACGTTGTTCACCGCCGCCCGGTGCATCCGCATCACTTCCAGCATGCTCTCGCGGTTCTGCGCGTAGCCCTGGAACGGACCCTTCGAGGCCGCCATCTCGGCCGACAAGGCATAGGCCTCGCCGGTCATGATCGCGGTGATCGAGGACGCCATCGCCCTGCCTTCTTCCGAGTCGTACGGCAGGCCTTCGACCATGAGCAGCGTCCCGAGGTTCGCGAACCCCAGGCCGAGCGGCCGGAACTGGTGGCTTCGCTCGGCGATGCGCCTGGTCGGGTACGACGCCAGATCGACCGCGATCTCCTGCGCGAGGAAGAAGATCCGGCAGGCGTGCCGGTACCCCTCGACGTCGAAGACGCCGCTCTTTTCATCCAGGAATTTCAAGAGATTCAGGCTCGCGAGGTTGCAGGCGGTGTCGTCGAGGAAGACGAACTCGCTGCACGGGTTCGAGGCGTAGATCCGATCGGTCGACTTGCACGTGTGCCACTTGTTGATCGTGTCGTCGAACTGCAGACCCGGGTCCGCGCACTGCCAGGCCGCCTGCGCCATCTCGCGCCACAGGTCGCGCGCGGCGAGCTTCTCGACCACCTCGCCGGTGGTCCGGGTGACGGTCTCCCACACGCCGTCCTTCTGCACCGCCTCGATGAACTTGTCGGTCACGCGGACGGAGTTGTTCGCGTTCTGTCCCGAGACCGTCCGGTAGGCGTCGCCGTTGAAGTCGGAGGAGTACCCCGCCGCGATCAGCGCCGAGACCTTCTTCTCCTCGCGCGCCTTCCACTGGATGAAGTCGCGGATCTCCGGATGGTCGCAGTCGAGCACCACCATCTTCGCCGCCCGCCGCGTGATCCCGCCCGACTTGGTCGCGCCGGCCGCCCGGTCGAGCACTTCGAGGAAGCTCATCAGGCCGGAGGACGTTCCGCCCCCCGAGAGGCGCTCCATCTTGCCGCGCAGCTTGCTGAAGTTCGTGCCGCTGCCGGAACCGTACTTGAAGACGCGGGCTTCGTCGTGGACGAGACTGAAAATAGAATCCAGATCGTCGGAGCAGCTCTGGATGAAACAGGCGGATACCTGAGGTCTTGTGTAGGCGTCCTCGGTCCGCGCCGCGGCGCCGGTCGCGAGATCGACCGCGTAGTTCCCGCCCGATCCCTTGATCCGGTACTCATGCCAGAGGCCGCAGTTGAACCAAACCGGCGAGTTGAAGGCGCCGATCTGGTGGACCAGCATGTAGGTCAGCTCGGCTTCGAAGCTCTCGGCGTCGGCGGCGGTCGCGAAATAGCCGCCCATCTCCTCGCCGGCGCTGCGCAGCGTGTGGGCGACGCGGCGGACGATCTGGCGGACCGACTCCTCGGCGCCGCTCTTGGTCGGCACGCCAGCCTTGCGGAAGTACTTCGAGACCGCGACGTCGGTGGCGAGCTGCGACCAGTCGGCCGGGACCTCGGCGTCGTCCATCTTGAAGACGACCTCGCCGTCGGCGCCGGAGATCTTGGCCGGCCTGCGCGTCCAGGCGACCTGATCGAGCATTTCGGCGGCAGTCAGCCCCTCCCGGGTGACCCGGCGCGGAACCTGTAACCCCTTCTGAAGAGACGGGATTTTCGGCTCGGCGCGGCGGACGGACGACTGCGCGGCGCCCGCCGGCATGGCGGACAGCGTGGCGGAATCATGCTTGCCGGTCTTTGCCATTGGGGTCTCGAGCCTCCTTGTCACTGCTGATCAGCGACGTCCCACAGGGAGCCACAAACGCGCCGACTTGTCCACTAGGGATTGTATGCCGCGCCGCGCCAATACGCTACCTTTGGTGGGTTAGCCACAGCTTGTGGGGGCCCTTTCCACAGCCCCAAGCGTCCGGATGCACGATCGTTTCCGGCCGCCGCCCACAGATCCCGCACCTGTGCCCAAGTTGTGGTAGGTACCGCTCCCCTTCCGGAAGGACCAGGTGTTGAGATGAAAACTTTGACCGAATTCAGCGGGACGATGATCCGCATGGCCGCGCGCGCGGAGGCCGAGGCGCGCAAGGGGATCCCGAAGGAGCTGCTCATGGTGGCGCCGTCGAAGGCGGTCGCGGAAGGGGTCACCGCCAAGCCGAACGAGACCGCCGACGCTCCGGCGCCGGTGTCCGGCGGGGCGGACAGCGTCACCGACGCGGCCGATCAGGCGCTCGCTGCCTCTGCCGCAGCCGGCGGCAGCGACGTCTCGGGCGCGTCCGGTCCGAGCGAGCCGAAGCCGGGTGAAGCGGGAACGACCGAAGACGAGATGCAACCCGGCGCTGCCGAGGAAGAAGCTCGCGAGGAGGCGGCCGCGGGCCAGGATCTGGCCGGGCAGGGGACCCCGAGCGGAAAAGCGACCGAGGGTGGCGCGAAGCCGTCCGAGGTGAACGCCGACGAGGCGCGTGAGGCCGCGTCCGACGAAGCCGAGACCTCGGCGGTGAAGGAGATCCTCGACAAGGCTGTCGGCGAGGCGACCGGAACAACGGGCGACCGGCTGATCCGCCTGCGCGACGCGCTGCGCGTGGTCGGAAAGCAGGCGGAGCGCGTACGCCTGGTGCGTGTCTTCGGGACCGAGGAGGAAGTCGCGGGCGCGAAGAAGATCGGCGAGTTCCAGTACATCGTGGACCTGATGCCGCACTCGATGAAGCAGACGTTCGAGTCGAAGGACGACAAGAAGCGCGGCCCGCGGCGCCCGTCGGGAGGCGGAAAGAACAAGGATTCCGGATCGCTGGAGGGCTCCTTCTCGATGGAGTCGGTGGCGCAGGATCGGCGCGCCGAGCGCGGACCGGGAGGCGGCCGAGGCGGCCCCGGCGGTGGGCGTGGACGCGGCGGACCTGGCGGACGTCCCGGCGGCGGTCGCGGTGGACCGGGCGGCGGCCGCGGCCCCAAGCCGGGCGGCGCGCCGAAGTCTTAAGAGCGCGCTCGTTCAACGCAAGAGCGCGCTCCACCACGTCGTGGTGCAGCCGTTGTCGCCGCTGCTCCCGATGACGGTGCCGTCGGGGCCCATCGAGAGGCCGCTGATCGGGAAGCGCAACGAGCCGCAGCTCGAGCCGGACGCGGAGACGAGGTCGAGCGTATCGCGCGACGGCGCGCCGGACTTGGGGAGGCAGACGTACGCGGTGCCGCCCCGGACGAGCTGAACGTCGAAATTCGAGTGCGCAGCGAGCCATGCGGGCGGCGCGTCGAGGCTGCCGGAGCCGCTGGGTGAGACACCCGCCCACACGCCGCCGATCTGGAGCGCTGCGCCTCCACCGTCGAGAGGCCGGATCGAGACCGGTCCATCGACGTCGGGGACGCCGAACGGGGCCGAGAGCGGCGCGAGCCGCGCGTCGTACCAGCGCGCGGTCGCGCGGCCGTTCGCGTCCGCGACGACGATGAACGCGCGGTTCTGCGCGTCGACCAGGCCCCACGCGTTGCCTGCGTTGGCGATCGTCCGCGACGCGAGGCTGTTGCCCTGCGCGTCGAAGCGCCAGGCGGTCAGCGTGCCGGGGCACGAATCGATCACCAGCGTTCCGCCGGGCACCGCGTTGTACGCGAGCGCCGAGCAGCCGCCTTTATCGAGCGGAGTCGAGCGCGCGGCGCGGCCGTCCGGCGTGAAGGCCACGAGCGCGCCCTTCACGGCCGACTGGAACCCCGCGGATTGCCCGAGCACGTTCGTCCCCGCGTTGAAGCTGCCGAGGTGAGACCCGTTCGCCGACCAGACGTGCCACGCGCCGTTCATCGATGGGCTCGAGCCGTCGCCGGAGTGCGCTTCGGCAGCCACGTCGCCGGCGAGATCGCTGGTGAAGTACCAGCACGCCTGGCCGCCCGAATGCGGCACGGTGGCGCTCTCCCCGCGGTCGGTCTTCCCCGGAAGGACGCCGTCGCAATCGTTGGCGCCGGTCACCGGCCCGGCATCGGGAACCCCCCCGTCCACGAGCGGCGGTGGCGGCGGCGGCCCGGCCGTTCCGCCGTCGGGCGCGGGCGGGATGATCGAAGGCGCCCCGCTTTCGTCGATCGGACCACAGGCGATGGCGAGAAGAAAAACGAGCAACGCTGCGCGCATGTCCAGCTCCGGGGATGAGAGCGGACGGTGCTCACGCGGTCGGGAGGGCGCGAGGTACGGGCGGGCGTGCGCCCGAGTCTTCCTGATCTGAACGGTCGTTCACACCCTTTCGTCGCCCCGTGATCCGACAATTGTTCAGCATCGCTGTCGCTGGAGCCCCAGGCGCGGGCCGCACGACCGTGGCGTCCAACCTGGTCGCGGCGTTCGCGCGCAGAAAGCGTGCCGCGGCGCTGTTCACGCCCGGCGCCTCGCTCGTCGGCTGCGAGATCGTGGTGATCGACGACTCGCGCGATCGCGAGCTCGCCGACGCCGAGGAGGCGATCATCGTGCTGCGGCCCGGAGACGACCCGGGCGAGTTCGAGCGGCGGCTGGTCGGGCTGCGACCGGCGTGGCGCCGGCCACCGGCCCGGTACGCGCTCAACCAGCTCGATGCGCGCCAGGTCGCACATCGGGTGGGGCTGCGGCGGCTGCGGCAGCAGCTCGGGCCGCGCTTGATGGAGCCGGCCATCCACTTCGACGCGACAGCCCCGCGCTTCCCACCCGAGTCACAGCCGGCCGCCGACGTGCTGGCCCTGTCGCGGCTGCTGGTGCCGCCGCGGAGCTCGCGCGATGCGCGTTGAAGCAGCCGTCGCGCTCCTGGCGATCGCGATCTTCGCCATCACGCCGCTCGATCTCGAGACGCAGTTCTTGCTCGCGGGGGCGACGCTCGCGATCGCGCTCGCGATCTCCCGCAGCCGCTCACGGCTCGCGACGTTGGCGCTGGTCGCGATCTCGATCGCGGTGACCGCCCGCTACTTCTTCTGGCGCGTCACGACCACGCTCGCGAGCGATTGGTCGGCGGACGCGGTCCTGAGCGGCGTGCTGCTCGCGGCCGAAGTGTACTCGGGAGCGATGCTGCTGCTCGCCTACGCCCAGTCGATCGCGCCGCTGCGCCGCAAGCCGCTGCCGGTTCCGGACGGGCCGCTGCCCGTCGTCGACGTCTTCATTCCCACCTACAACGAGCCGCTCGAGATCGTGCGTACGACCGTGCTTGCGGCTGCCTCGATGGACTGGCCGGTCGAGAAGCTGCGGGTGCACCTGCTCGACGACGGCCGCCGCCCCGCGTTCCGCCTGTTCGCGGCGGAGGCGGGAGTGAACTACATCGTGCGGGAAGGAAACGCGCATGCCAAGGCCGGAAACCTGAACCACGCGCTCGCCGAGACGAGCGGCGAGTTCGTCGCCATCTTCGACTGCGATCACGTCCCGGTGCGATCGTTTCTGCGCACCACGATCGGCTGGCTCCTGCGCGATCCGCGGCTCGCGCTGGTGCAGACGCCGCATCACTTCTATTCGGCCGATCCGTTCACGCGGAACCTCGGCACGCCCGAAGTGCCGGGTGAGAACGATCTCTTCTACGGCGTGATCCAGCCGGGCCTCGACACCTGGAACGCGAGCTTCTTCTGCGGCTCCTGCGCGGTGCTGCGGCGCGCCGCGCTCGACGACGTCGGCGGCATCGCCGTCGAGACCGTCACCGAAGACGCGCACACGGCCTTGAAAATGCACCGGCGCGGCTGGCGCAGCGCGTACCTCGACGTGCCCCAGGCGGCGGGCCTCTCCACCGAGACGCTGTCGGCGCACGTGGGCCAGCGCATCCGCTGGGCGCGCGGGATGGCGCAGATCTTCCGGCTCGACAACCCGCTGCTCGGGCGCGGGCTGAAGCTTTCGCAGCGGCTCTGCTACCTGGCCGCGATGCTGCACTTTTTCTCGGGCATTCCCCGTCTCGTCTTCCTCGTCGCGCCGGTCGCGTACCTCGTCTTCGGGCGGCACATCTTCAACGCGCTGCCGCTCGCGGCGGTCGCGTACGGCCTGCCGCACCTGATCCATTCGACGGCGTGCAACGCGCGCATCCACGGGAAGTTCCGGCACTCGTTCTGGTCGGAGGTGTACGAGACCTGCCTCGCGTACTACATCGCGATCCCGACGACGCTCGCTCTGCTGTTCCCGCGCGCCGGCACGTTCAACGTCACCGCCAAAGGCGGGCGCGTCGATGCGCCGTACTTCGATGCCCGCATCGCCTCGCCGTACCTCGTGCTGGCGGTGGTGAACGTGGCTGCGATCGCGGCCGGCGTCGCGAAGCTGTGGACCGGGGCGGGCGACGTCGACTCGCTCGCGATCAACGTCGCATGGGCGGTGCATAATCTCATGATCCTCGGGGCGACCATCGCCGCGGCGTGCGAGCGGCCGCAGCACCGCGCCGCGCAGCGCGTGAACGTGCGGTTGCCGGCGATGCTGCAGCTCGCCGACGGAACGACGCTGCGTTGCTCGACGCGCGACCTCGGCCGCGACGGCGCCTCGATCGTGCCGAAGAAGGAGCGTCATTTCACCGCGCGTGAACGGGTCTGGCTCTCGGTGTTCGGCGCCGGATGCGACGAGGATCCGCTGCCCGCCGAGATCGCGGAGATGGGCGACGGCGTCGCGCGGCTTCGTTTCACGCCGCTCACGCTGTCGCAGGAGCGTTACCTGGTTCAAACGATCTTCTCGCGGCCCGAAGCGTGGCTGCGCTGGACGGCGGGCCATCGGCGCGATCGCCCTCTGCGCACGCTCGGCGCGATCGCCGCGCGTGGAGCGACCGGGATCGCGCGCGCCATCCGGCTGCCGACGCGCCCGCAGCCGCTTCGGCTGCCGGTTCCCGCGAGGTCGGCGTCATGACCGCGCTCCTCGCCGCCGCGGTCATGACGCTGGGGCCGACGAAAGCGCAGCGCGAGTCCGCCGCGGCAGCTCTCGACTTTCCCTTCGTCGCTCGCGCCGACGAGGAGCTGACCAACGCGACCGTCCGGCTCACGTTCGACGCGCCGCTGGCGGAGGCCGTCGACGTGCTGGTCAACGACGAACGCGTCGCGCACCTCGAGCCGCGCGAGATGGCGGGCAGCCGCGAGGTCCCGGTCTCGCGCGAGTTGTTGGCCGATCGCAACCAGATCGGGCTGCGTCTGCGCGACGCGGCGCAATGTGCGTCACACGCCGGCGCGTGGCGCGGGCTTCGGTCCGTCGCCGTCGCGGTGGAGGCCGCGCCGGTTCCGCTTCCCGACGAGCTCGCGCTGCTTCCGCTGCCCTTCTACGACAAGGGATACGACGCGAGCGCGGTGGTGCCGATCGTGCTCGCGCACGCGCCCTCGATGGACGAGGTCCGACTCGAGGCCATCACGGCGGCCTGGTTCGCGGTCGACGCGCCGATCCCGCTCGCGTTCGAGGCGTACACCGGCGCGCTGGCGGATTCGCGCGCGATCGTTCTGGTCGGCAGCGCGGACGACGCGGCGCGTCTGCGGCTGCCGCCGCCCGAGGGTCCATCGGTTCGCCTGATGAACCATCCCGATCATCCCGGGTCGAACGTGAAGCTGCTGGTGATCGGCGGCCGCGATCGCGACGAGCTGCAGACGGCGGTGGAGGCGCTCGCCGCGCGCGGTCAGCGGCTGGGCGGCCCGATCGTCAGGCTCGGAAAGCCGTCCGCGCAAGCGGCGGCGCTGCCGTACTCGGCGCCGCGCTGGATTCCGTCCGATCGAGCTCTTCCATTCTCGGGTTACCCGGAAGAACAGGTCCTCTCGCACGACGGCATCGCGCCCGCCACGCTCTCGGTGCGATTCCGCGTCGCGCCCGATCTCTTCGTCTGGCCGGCCGATTTCGTCCGGCTCGACCTGCAGTGGACCGAAGACCTGCACGGCGCGCCGCCGCCGCGGCTCGACGTGGAGATGAACGGCCATTTCCTCGCCACGCTGCCCCGGAACGAGCGGAGCGGGACCGAGCGGCTGCGCATCCCGCGGCAGCACCTCCGCGGGTTCAACGAGCTGCTCGTGCACGTGCGCTATCCGGGCGAAGGGCCGTGCGCGGCTCCTTCCAGCGGCCCGCCTCCGCGCGTCTCGATCGACGGCTCGCTGCGCGTCGCGGGCCTGCCGCACTTCGCGAGCCTTCCCGACGTCTCGCTGTTCGCGTTCGATGGCTTTCCGTTCACCCGCGTTCCGGATCTCGGCGACACCGCCGTCGTCCTGCCGGAAAAGCCCGACGCGCGCCAGCTGTCGACCGTGCTCTCCGTGTTCGGCCACTTCGCGCAGATCACCGGCGCGATCGGCCGGCGCGCGCAGTTCGCGACCGCTCCGGTCGCCGGAAAGGACCTGCTCGCCGTCGGACCGCTGCCGCGCGGCTGGGGAGCGCTCTCGCCGATCGACGCCGAAGGCGCCGTGCGCGAGCGCGAGCCGCTCCTCGACCTGCTGGGCGGGATCGGCCCGCTCCTCGACGCGCATCGCGCCGGATCCGCGATGCAGGGCGCGCGCGACTGGTCGGCGATCGAGGCGATCGAGTCGCCGCTCTCGCCGGGGCGCAGCGCGGTGGTGATCACCGGCACGTCGCTGCCGGAATTCCGCGAGTTCCTCGGCTACGCGAAGAGCACCGGGCGCAGCCCGGATCTGCTGCTGCTCGCGGGGGGCGAGCGCTACCTGTTCCGGATCGGCCCCGGCTACAGCGAGGGCAGCATCGGGCCGCTCAAGTCGCTGCGATGGTTCTTCGCGACGCACTGGATCGTGCTGCTGCCGGTGCTGCTGTTCGGCGCGGCGCTCTTGTCGCACCAGGCGAGGCGATTCTTCCGGCGGCGGACGAGGGCCCGCCTCGCGCTCGCCGCCTCGCTCGCGCTGGTTCCGATCGCGGCGCGCGCCGACTGGCCGCAATGGGACAGCTACCAGCGCGCCTTCATCTCATCCGACGGCCGGGTGATCGATCACGACGCGGGCGACCGGTCCACCTCCGAGGGCCAGGCGTACGCGCTGTTCTTCTCGCTGGTCGCGAACGACCGGGCGACCTTCGCACGCGTCCTGGCGTGGACCGAGAACAACCTCGCCGGCGCCGATCTCGGCGCGACGCTGCCGTCGTGGAACTGGGGGCGCCGGCAGGACGGCTCGTGGGGCATCCTCGATCGCAACTCGGCGAGCGACGCCGACCTCTGGATGTCATACGCGCTGCTCGAGGCCGGCAGGCTCTGGGCAGAGCCGCGGTACACCGCGCTCGCGCACCGGATGCTCGCCAACGTCGTCGCACGCGAGGTCAGAGACCTCCCCGGCCTCGGCCCGATGCTGCTGCCGGGTCCCGACGGCTTCGTGAGCGGCCGTGGATTCCGGTTGAACCCGAGCTACCTCCCGCCGCAGATCCTCGAGCGATTCGCGAGCGGCCACGTCCCGGGTCCGTGGGCGCAGATCCTGCGCAACACCCGCCGCATGCTGTCCAGCTTCGGCGGCGCGGTCCCCGACTGGGTGCTCTACGATCCACGCCGCGGATTTGCCGTCGATCCGATCGCGGGCGCCGTCGGAAGCTACGACGCGATCCGCGTCTACCTGTGGCTGGCGATGAACGGCGATCCGGTTCCGCGCGCGCTGCTCGATCGCGACGCCAACCTGCCGGAAAAGATCGACGCGCGCACGCTGCAAGCGAAAGGCGCCGCGCCGATCGGCTTCTACGGCGCGCTGTTGCCCGCCGATCCACGGCTTGCCGAGCGCCTCCCGGCAGCCCAGCACGGCGGGCTCTACGGCGCGCATCCGTCCTACTACGACCAGAACCTGATCCTCTTCGGCAAAGGCTTCGCCGACGGACGTTTCCGGTTCGACAACGACGGCGCGCTCGCGCCGGCATGGGAGAAGCGATGCCCTGGCTCTGGACGAGCGTGCTGATCGCGGCTGCGGCCGCTGACGACTCCGCGCAAGGTCTGGTGCGCACCGCCTGGTACTGGCAGGCGCGCGCGCGATCGGACAAGGCCGAAGACGCGTGGAAGCAGGTGCTGCAAGCCGCGCCCGACGACGCCGACGCGCTCGCCGCAACCGGTGAATTCGCGGCGCGCGCGGGCCGGCTCGACGATGCGCGCGCTCTCCTGTCGCGCCTGCTGAAGGTGAATCCGCGTCATCCGGATGTTCCCGTCCTGCGGCGCGAGATCGAGCTCGGCACGCGCTTTTCCGCGCTGCTCGGGCAAGCGCGCAAGCTCGTCCACGAAGGCCGCGTCGCCGCCGGGGCGCAAGCGTACCGCGAGCTGTTCGGGGGCGCGGGTCCGCCGGGCGATCTCGCGCTCGAGTACTACCAGACGATTGGAGGAACGGCCTGGACCGAGGCCCGCGACGGACTGCGCCGGCTGACGCAACGGGCGCCGTTCGAGCGCCGCTACCAGCTCGAGCTCGGCAAGCTCCTCACTTATCGGGAGGAGACGCGGCGCGAAGGGATCGCGCTGCTCGCGTCGCTGTCGAAAGATCCGTCGGTCGCCCGGGAGGCGGAGGGCGCCGAGCGGCAGGCGTTCTCGTGGCTCGCGCCGTCGGAGCGCGACCTGCCGCTCCTGCGTGAATGGCAGAGGTCGCATCCGCGTGACACGCAGATCGACGCGCTGATCGCGCAGGCGCGCGATTCAGGGACCGTGCGCGACGGGTTTGCGGCGCTCGATCGCGGCGATCTCGGTTCCGCGGAACGGCTCTTTCGCGCGGCCGGCGATCATCCGGATGCGAAGCGGGGGTTGCAGCTCGTCCGCGCTCGGCGCCTCGGCGACATGAAGCAGGAGGGCTTCGCCGCCTTGCAGCGCGGCGACCTCGACTCCGCGACGCGGCTCTTTCGGACCGTGCCCGACGACGCCGACGCGCGCCTCGGCCTCGCGCTCGTCGATCAGAAGCAGGCGCTGGCGGCGATGGCGGCGCAGGATTTCCCGCGCGCGAGGGGGCTGCTCGAGGACGCGAAGAAGCTCGCGCCGCAGCGCAAGGACGTGTGGGAAGAGCCGCTGCGCAGCGTGACGTTCTGGGGGCTGTTGCACGAGGCGCAGTCGGCGCCGGGCGATGCCGAGGCCGAGGCGCGCCTGTTGCAGGCCGAGGCGGTCGCGCCGCCCGGCGTGCGCTGGAACGCGGATCTCGCGCTCGGCAACCTGTATCTCGATCGCCACGACGCGCGCGACGCCGAGCGGCGATTTCGCGCCGTGCTGCAGGCGATGCCGGACCAGCCGGACGCGCTGGCGGCGCTCGACGGAATCCTCGTCTCCGAACAGCGCTACGAGGAAGCGCTGGCCGTCAACGATCGACTGCAGCGCGTCGCGGCGCAGCGCGCGTACCGGCAGCCGTGGCTCCAGGCCGAGCTGCTGCGCCAGCAGGCGGCCCACAGCATGGCCGCGCACGACCTCGGCACCGCCCGCCGGCAGCTCATGCAGGCGCGCGAGGTGGAACCGTCGGACGCGTGGGTGCTGCACGATCTCGCGAACGTGCTCTTGCAGCTCGGCGACCCGCGGCAGGCCGATCCGGTCGTCGCCCGGCTTCTCGAGCTGGCGCCGGAGGAGCCCGAGTCGCGCGCGACGCAGGCGCGGGTCCTCGCCGCCGAAGGCCGCGACGCGGAGGCGCTGCAAGTCCTGAATGGTTTGAGGTCCAACGACAAAGGCCTGATCGCGCTGCGGCGCCGCCTGGAAGTGCAGGTCGAGGTGCCGCAGGTCCTCTCGCTCGCGGCGTCGGGACAGCGCGCGGCCGCCGCCGGGCGCCTCGCGGCGATGGAAAAGAGAGTGGCGAACGATCCGCCGCTCGCAGCACGGATCGCCGTCGCCTGGTCGAAGCTCGGCGACCGTGCGCGCGCCCTCACGCTCATGCAGCGCGCGATGGCGAAGGCGCCGGCGGCAGCCCGCGGTTCGCGCCTCGAGCTCGCCGCTGCGCTGCTGTCGGCCGGCGAAGACGCGCAGGCGGCGCAGCTCATCTCCGGGCTCGAGCGCGATGCGAATCTTTCCGCGGCGGAACGGCGATCGCTGGGCGAGCTGCGCGTCGCGATCGCGGTGCGAAAGGCGGATTCGCTGCGAGCCCGGAACGACGCCGCCGGCGCGCTGGCGGCGCTCGCGCCGGCGCTCTCCGCGTATCCGCGGGATCCACGCCTGCTCGCCGCTTCCGCTCGCGCCGTGGAGAAAAACGATCCCGGCCGCGCTCACGCGCTGTACCTCCAGGTTCTGCGCGCAGCGCCGGGCGATCTCGACGCGCTCCGCGGCGCGGCGGACACGACCGCGGACGTGTCCGAAGCGCGGACTCTCGCTGCGGAGGCGGTGCGATCGCATCCCGACGACGCGCGCGCCTGGGAGCTGCAGGGCCGCGTCGCCGAGCGATCGGGCGATGACGCCGGCGCGATGGCGGCCTGGCGCCACGCTCTCGGTCGCTCTACGGCAGCGGTGGAAGAAGGCGTCCCGCAGCGCACGTCGTATCAGATCGCGAACGACATGCAGCGCGTGTACGATCGTCACCGGCCGGGTCTGCAGGGCGGATTCGAAGCGCGCGAGCGCAGCGGCGAGAGCGGCCTCTCGTCGCTGACCGCGCTGCGCCAGTGGGTCGAGCCCGAGATCTCGGTGGGCTATACCTCGAAAGCGTCGCTGCGCGTCAGCGAGATCGAGCTCTTCACCGGTGCGATGGGCGCGTACGCCGCTCCGCGATTCGGCAGCGGCGTCTCCGCTGCGCCGGGAGCGGGCGCGATCCTCGGAACCGAATTGCACGCCGCGTTCGAGGGCCCGCTCCTCTCCGCCGAAGTCGGCACCACGCCGCTCGGGTTCCCCGTCTTCTCGCTCCTCGGCGGCGTCGCGCTGCACGGGACCGTCGGTCCGGTCTCGATCGCCGTCGGCGCGTCGCGCAAGAGCATCGGCGACAGCGCGCTCTCCTGGGCGGGCGCGACCGATCCCTCGACCGGCCTGCACTGGGGCGGCGTGGTCGTCGATCAGGCCCGCCTCGACCTCGGCCTGACGACCGGCGCGGTGTCATGGCGCGCTTGGGCCGAAGGCGGCCGGGCGATCGGCCTGCGCGTCGCCGACAACCTGCGCGCTGCCGGCGGGGCGAGCGCGGAGCTCGCGGTGTACGACGGCGAGCTCGGCCACATCGCCTTCGGCCCCTCGATCGCGGCGCTCGGGTGGCAGCGCAACCTGCGCTTCTTCACGCTCGGCCACGGCGGGTACTTCAGCCCGCAGCGATTCGTCCACGGCGGCGCCGTCCTGCGCTGGCGGCACGCGGGCGACGTCCGCTGGGACGTGGCGGTCGAGCCGGGGTACGACTACTACCAGGAGGCGCACGAGGCGATCTTCCCGCTCGCGCCCAACGGCAGCCTGTACGCAGGCAGGGATCAGGCAGGCCCGTCCCTGAGCGGAAACGCGTTCGTCGGCATCGCGCTCTCGCGCGATCTCGAGATCGGCGTCACCGCCGCGATCCAGCAGGCGCCGGAATTTCAGGAGGTCACCGGAGGCGTCGCGCTGCGGTTCGGAGGCCGCTAGCTCCTAGCCCTTGTGCACTTTCGTCAGCGACGCCTGCGCGGTCGCCGTCATCACCACTTCGGAGACGTTCACGTGCGGCGGCCGGGTTGCGACCCAGAGGATCGCGTCGGCGACGTCGGCGGCCGTCAACGGCTCCCAGCCCTCGTAGACTTTCTTCGCCTTGCTCTCGTCGCCGAGCCGGACGATCGAGAACTCGGTCTCGGCCATCCCCGGATCCATCTCGGTCACGCGGATGTTCGTCCCTGACAGCTCGAGCCGCAGCGTTTCCGAGATCACCCGGACCGAGTGTTTCGTCGCCGCGTACACCGCACCACCTTCGTACACCCCGCGCGCCGCGTACGAGCCGAGGTTGATGATGTGCCCGCGCTTTGCCGCGATCATCCGCGGCAACAGCGCGCGCGTGACCCGGACCAGCCCGATCACGTTGGTCTCGACCATGCCGACGAGGTCTTCGTCCTTCATCGACGAGACCGGATCGCGCCCCAGCGCCAACCCCGCGTTGTTCAAGAGGATATCGGGCGTCCCGCAGGCCGCGCAGAACTCGTCGATGCTCTTCTTGCCGCGCACGTCGAGCTCGTGGACCTCCGCTTCCCGCGCGCCGGCCTCGAGGCAGGCCCTGGCGACCTCGCGCAGCCGATCGACCCGCCGCGCCCCGAGAAACAACGAATGGCCGAGCTTCGCGAACCCGAGCGCGGACGCTTCGCCGAACCCCGAGCTCGCTCCGGTGATGACCACGTGGCTCATAGCTTCTCGACGTCGAGCGGCAGCGGCAGCTCACGGCATCCCTCGGCGTTCGAGCGGTACGCCGTCTCGATGATCTGGATGCACGCGACTGCCTCGCGCAGCTCGCGGTTGACGAAATCGCCCGATCGCATCGCGTCCTTGAACTGGTCGAAGAGCGAGTTGAACCACCTGGTGTGCGACGCGTCCATCCAGTCGCTCTCGATCACGCCTTTCTCGAGCTTGCCGTTCGAGGTCAGCTCCCAGTCGTCGTCGTCGATCACCAGCGCGCCCTCGCTCCCCTGCAGCGAGTACACCACTTTGCGCACGCCGGCGGTCCAGGTGAGGAAGGTGTGTGCGAATCCGTTCGGGAACGTGAGCACGCAGTTCAGGTTGTCCTCGGTGTCCCACTGCCGGTCGAGCGTCAGGGTCTTGGCCGTGACGTGCGTCGGCAGGGAGCCGAGCCAGGCGAAGGTCAGGTAGAAGCTGTGCGAGCCGTGGTCCATCGCGATGCCGCCGCCGGACGTCTTTCGGTCTCGCCGCCAGTCGGTGCGCCACTCCTTCACGCCCTTCGCGTGCGTGGTGCGGAAGGTGTTCAGGGTGACCGCGCGGACGGTGCCGATTCGACCCGACCGGATCACGTCCTGCGCGAACTTCACCACCGGCGCGTGCTTGTAGTTGTGGGCGGGAAAGATTACGCGGCGATGCTCGCGGGCGCCGTCGACCAGCGACTTCGCTTCCGCCACCGTGGTCGTCAGCGGCTTCTCGCAGAGGACGTGGATCCCGCGCGCGAGTGCGGCGAGAGCGATCTCGGCGTGCCCGTTGGGCGGTGTGGAAATGTCAATGAAATCGAGGCCTTTTTCGTTCGCCAGGAGCTCCTGCCAGGTCGGGTAAAAGCGTGCTTTCGGCGCGGCCGCGCGGGCCGCGTCGAGCCGCGCCGGGCACACGTCCGCGAAGGCCAGGATCTCGACGTCGTCGCGCTTCTGATAGGCCGGGAAGTGGCCCTTCCCGGAGATGAAACCGAATCCGACGATCGCGCCCTTCAGCACTCGCTCGCTCCTTGGACGATTGCGCCGTGTAGCAGAGTCCTGACCTCCGTGGAAGGCGCGGGGCCACTCTGAAGGGAACTGCGGGAACCGAAGGAACGGAACGGAACGGAACGTTCAGGGTGGAGGATCACGGAACGCAAAGGGAAAGGGAAAGGGAAATGGAAAGGGAAAGGGAACGGACAAGGATAGGGAGAAGTTGAAGGGTCGGAGGTTCATCCCTCTCCGTGACCCCTGAATCCTCGCCCTGTCCGTTCCCTTTCCTTTTCCGTTCCCTCTCCCTCCCCGCTATAAGCGCCCCATGGTCACTCGCGGTTTCTTCGCCGTCCTCGCTCTCCTCCGCATCGCCGCCGGCCTCTCGCTCTTCTTGAGCGGCCTGCAGAAGCTCTCCTGGTTCGGCAGCTCGGCCGGCCTCGATCAGAAGCTCGCCGACTGGGCGCAGCACCCGGCGAACGGCATGGTCGCGAAGTACGTCTCCTTCGCCGCGGCCCACCACGGCCTGTTCGCCAGGCTCGTCGTGCTCGGCGAGCTCGGGCTCGGGGCGCTTTTGATCATCGGCTTTCTCACGCCGCTCGCCGCGCTGCTCGCGTTCCTGATGGTGCTGCAGTTCCAGCTCGCCGGCGGCCAGATCTTCGCGATGAGCTACCTGCGCGGCCAGAGCGGCTTCGCGTATCTATTGATTTATCCAGTGCTTTTCTTTGGCCGCGCGGGCACCGCGTTCGGCTTCGACGGAATGCTCGCGCGCCGCGGCGCGAGACCGCCGGCTGCCTAGCGTCAGTTTGCCGCGGCCATCGGGGAGCGCTTTCGCCGGCGGAGCACGTCGCGCGCTTCGGCCGAGCCGCACTCCTTCGAGCTGGCCGCGCTGGTCAACAGCGATTCCGCGCGCGCATCGGTCACCAGCGCGAGCTGGCGGACCGCGGACTTGCGGCCGACGCAGGCCGCGTGCGGATCGGACAGCTCGGCCGCTGCCGCCGCCAGCCGGTCGGCGTCGGTGGCCGCTCCCGACAGCTCGAGCACGTCCAGCGCGTCGTTGCGCGAGGCCGCCCGCGACGAAGCGAGCAGGTGCCGGACGAACGGAGCGCCGCGCCGGCCGACCTTCTCGCCGAGCAGCCGCACCAGCGCGGGCCGCCATTGCACCGGGAACGTCTCGGCGTCGAGCTGATCGCAGAGCGCGGCGATCGCGCCGTCGTCGATCGCGAGCGGGTCCTGCTGCGCGGCCGAGGCGAAATCGGCGAACGAGAGCCCGAGCTTCCCCAGCGCGTGCTCCGCCTTTCCGCGCAGCACCTCGACCCGCGGCTCGGAGGCGCGGGTCGAATCGGCCAGCCGATCGAGCTCGGCCAGCGCCGCCAGCGGCTCGCGGGCCTGCAACAGGCGGACGGCGCGCTCGACCGGGTCCTGCCGCACGCCGTGCTCGCCGGCCGCCGCGGCGACGAGGAGCAGCGCCGCCGCCGCCCAGATTACCTTGCGCCGCGTCACGTCGAGCGCGGCGTCGATCGCCGTCCGGACTCTCAGGGCGAACGCCGGGTCCGGCAGCCGCCCGAGCCGGTTGAGCGCGCGCCCTCCGTACGGCAGGTGGCGATCCGGCCCGCGCACCGCCCGGCGCAGCCGGATCCGGCCGCCTCCGCCGAGCGGCAGCTCGCGGAAGACCTCGGCCGGCGCGGCCTCGCTCTTCGCCATCGAGAGGTAGACCGCGTCGGTCAGGACCACCTCGCCGGGCTGCGCGAGCGCGTTCGCCTCCAGCACGAGCTGCAGCGGCTCTCCGTGCAAGTCCCCGTTTTGACGGCGCATTTCGCCTTGGCTCACGGCGATCCGGACCTCGATCTGATCGCGCAGCGGCGCCCGGGCGTTCCAGTTGCCGAGCCGGTCCTGCATCGCCATCGCGCACAGGACGGCGTCGGTCGGCGATTTGAACGCGGCCAGCAGCGCGTCGCCGATCTCCTTCACCTTCCACCCGCCGTAGCCCTTCATCACCGGCAGCAGGAGCGCGTCGTGGAGCGCCAGCATCCGGGCGTTTTCCTCGCGCGTCTGGGTCGCGGTGCGGGCGGTGAAGCCCTTCATGTCGGTGACCAAGAGGACGAGGTTCATGGCAGCGCACCGAGGCGCGCGAGCGCGAAGAACGCCGCCACCGCGAGCATCGCGGCGAGACCGGCGCCGACGAAGACCCGCACCCGATCCGGCAGCCGCGGGAGGGCGTCCTCGGCCTTGCGCATCGCGACCTGGGCCGCGTCGAAGAGGTGGCGGCGCAGCTCGCCGTGGACCTCGGGCCGCTCCGGCGACGGCAGCGGCCCCAGATCGGGAAGCGGCTTCAAGGCGCCCACCAGCCGGAAGATCCGCACCGGCTCCGGCACACCCTTCAGGCGCTTTTCGCCGGCGTCCTCGGCACGGACCTCGGCCCGGTTCATCGACAGCCAGACCGACTCGCCGAACAGCACCTCGCCGGGGCCGCAGAGCGCCTCGATCCGGGCCGCGATGTTCACCGGCTCACCGAAGACGTCGCCGCGGACGAGGCGCACCTCGCCGAGGTGGACGCCGATCCGCACGTCCAGCTCGAGCCGGCCCGCCCGCTGCTGCAGCGCCGCCGCGCAGAGGACGGCCTGGGTGGGCGATTCGAACGCCACCAGAAAAGTGCCGGCGATCTGTTTGATCCGCCGGCCCTTGAACTTGCGCAGGACCGGGTCGACCAGCGCCTCGTGCAGGCGCAGCATCCGCTGGCTCTCCTCCCACGTCTGGGCGCCGAGCCGCTCCGCGTATCCGCAGAGGCCGGCGAAGACGATGGCGAGGTTGCGCGAGCGCACGGGTGCAAGCTACGGAGCGCACGCCCGAGGTGCACGTACGTGTGCGGCGCAGCTATCTACGTTTTGACAACGGGACGACAGGTGCGGTGGGCGACCACATCCACGCAGGATGTCGGCCCATCGCGTAGTTCAGGTTCCATTCGCTCTTGAACAGGGCGATGGGGTTGGCGTCGCGGTCCTCGACGCATTGCGCGTCGACCTCCTGCTCGAACCTGTCGGGGTTGAAGTCGGCGCCGGTGACCCAGCGGGCGACCTGGTAGGGCAGCCGTTCGAGGACGAGCTGCGCGCCGTACTCGTGTTCCAGGCGGTACTGCAGGACCTCGAACTGGAGCGCGCCGACCGCGCCGAGGATCGGGTCGCGCATGCCGCCGCCGCGCTGGTGGAAGATCTGGATCGCGCCTTCCTGGGAGAGCTGCTCGAGGCCCTTCTCGAACTGCTTGCGCTTCAGGGCGTCCTTGGCGCGCACGCGGGCGAAGATCTCCGGCGAGAACCGGGGAAGTTCTGCAAATTCAAATGGTTGGCCTTCGGCGAGCGTGTCGCCGATCCGGAGCATGCCGGTGTCGAAGAGGCCGATCACGTCGCCGGGCCAGGCTTCCTCGATCACGTGGCGGTCGGCGCCGAAGAGCTGGTGCGGCATCGAGAGGCGGATCGGCTTTTCCTCGCGCGGCAGGCGCGCGTCCATGCCTCTCGTGAAATGACCGGAGCAGACGCGGAGGAACGCGAGGCGGTCCCGGTGCGCCGGGTCCATGTTCGCCTGGATCTTGAAGACGAAGCCGGAGAACCGCGGCTCTTCCGGCATGACCTTCTCGCCGTCGGTCCGTGAGCGAGGACCGGGAGGCGGGGCGAGGCGGACGAAGGACTCGAGGAACTCGTCGACGCCGACCTCGGTCATCGCCGAGCCGAAGAACGCGGGCGACAGCTCGCCTTTGAGGATTTTTTCCCGGTCGAACGGATCGCCGGCGTGCTCGAGGAGCTCGACGTCGTCGCGGATCTGTTCCGGCGGGTTCTTCCGCCGCTGCCAGCCCGCGGTGAACAGCGTGAAAACGCCTTTGAAATCAGGGCCTTGCCCGATCGGCCAGGTGATCGGGCAGGTGCGGATGCCGAGGACTTCCTCGACCTCGTGGAGGTTGTCGAACGGCTCGCGCCCGAGCCGGTCCATCTTGTTGACGAAGGTGAAGATCGGGATCCCGCGCCGGCGGCAGACCTGGAACAGCTTGCGCGTCTGGGCCTCGACGCCCTTGGCGCTGTCGATCAGCATCACCGCCGCGTCGGCGGCCGCGAGCGTCCGGTAGGTGTCCTCGGAGAAATCCTGGTGGCCGGGCGTGTCGAGCAGGTTGATGCGGTGGCCCTGGTGCTCGAACTGGAGGACGCTCGAGGTCACGCTGATTCCGCGCTGCCGCTCGAGCTCCATCCAGTCCGAGGTGACGTGCCGCTGGGCGCCCCGCGCCTTGACCGCGCCGGCGAGATGGATCGCGCCGCCGTGAAGCAACAGCTTCTCGGTCAGCGTGGTCTTGCCGGCGTCCGGGTGCGAGATGATCGCAAACGTCCGCCGCCGCGCCGTCTCGGCGCGCAGCTTCGGGTCGGCTTCCACGCGGCGTGATGTAACACGCGGCCGTCAACCGCCGAGGTATTTCCGCAGCGGCTCCCAGTACATCTTCTTCCAGCCGGCATCGATGTGCTCGAGCGCCGACTGGGGGACGCCGTCCTGGTCGAAGACGAGCCGGGTGCCGGAGCCGGACTTCGAGAGCTCGAAACGGGCGATCGACCACGCGCCCTCAGGCCATCCGTCGGCGCGCCACGCCCAGACGATGCGGGAGCCGGGGACGAGATCCACCGTGCGTCCGCCGACCTTGCCGCCGTAGCACGAGACGTTTCCACCGGGCTGCGGGTCGATCTCGGCTGGCGCGCCGGTGAAGCGGGCGTGCTCTTTGCCGTCGGTCAGCGCCTTGAAGACGCGATCGGGCGGGGCGGCGAATTTTTCTTCCTGATGGATGGTGGCCACGGCGGCCTCCTTGATTTGTTTTAACTGTTGAGTTAAATCAAGAAGCGGTGCTCGATCAAGTCTTTTCTGCGCTGGCCGATCCCACGCGGCGGAGGATCCTGCGGCGGCTGTCGCGGGGGCCGGCCAGCGTGGGCGAGCTGGCGCGGCCGTTCCGCATCTCGCTGCCGGCGATCTCGCGGCATCTGCGGGTGCTCGAGCAGGCGGGCCTCTTGCGCAGCGAGCGCGACGGAAAAGGCCGGCGCTGTACGCTGCAGCCGCGAGCGCTCGAGCCCGCGGCGCGCTACATCGAAGAGACCCGCGCCTTCTGGGAGGGCGCGCTGGCGCAGCTCGCCGACTACCTGGAGGGTTCGAAGTGACCTCGCTGATCGTGCGCAAGCGGCTGCCGGCGGCGCCCGAGCGCGTCTTCGAGGCGTGGACGCGGCCGGAGCAGATCCGGCGCTGGTTCTCGCCGGGAAAGGGCGTCGAGTGCTGCGGGGCGGAAGTCGACCTGCGCGTCGGAGGGCGCTGGCGGATCGACAACCGCTTTCCCGACGGCAGCGTGGTCACCATCGCCGGCGAGTTCGAATCGATCGAGCCGCCGCACCGGCTGGTCTACACCTGGCGCATCGGGCCGGCGACGGTGAGCGAACGGGTCACCGTCCGCTTCGAGCCGCGCCCCGACGGCACCGAAGTGGTCGTCGTGCACGAGGGCCTCACCGACCCGAAGTCGAGCGAACGGCACGAGCAGGGCTGGGTCAGCTGCATGTCAGGCCTCGGCGCCTTCTTGCAGTAGGCGTGGGGGTCATCGACCCCGAGTCCGCGGGGCGGCAAGCCTGAGGTTGTGCACTTCGCTGGGTCGCTCGACACCACTCGCCCAACGGGCGAGTGGTGGACCTGTCCGGGATCGAACCGGAGACCTCTAGAGTGCGATTCTAGCGCTCTCCCAGCTGAGCTACAGGCCCACTGTCGTACGGAATTCGCCCGGCGAGGGAGCGCGCTTGTACCGTCCGAACCCGGTGAAGTCAAGCGTTCCGCCCTCTGGCGCGGATGTCGCGGTGAAACCATTTCACCAACGGGAAATCAGGGGTTTGCGAGGGGCACGGAATATGCTCGCGCGCGACACATGGGTACAGCGCAAGAGCTGAGGGCCGCTTCCTCGCTTCGCCGCTGGCTGCGCCGTGCCGCGCTTGCCGCGATCCCCGCCGCCGGGTTGGCTTGCGGAAGCGACCGTTGCGGCTCGGATCAGATCGGAGCATGGATTCCGGACGCCGGCGTGCCATGGACGCCGGGTTCGCAGCATTCGGCGGACGAGTGCGGACGCTATTGTAGCAGCACGTATTACCCCGGCTGCTGGATCGGGGAACTCTCCGGCTGCAGTTACGATTCGAGCAACACGCTTTACTGCGACTACACGCCGACGCACTGCGCACCGCCGCCGTGCGGCCGGCTGCCGGCGGGTATTCGCTGCGCCGACGCCGCTGAGCCGGTCGCCGCGGCGGCCTGGCTCGAGGGCGCGGCGGTGTTCGCGTTCGAGGCGCTCGAGCGGGAGCTCAGCGCGCACCGCGCGCCGGTCGGGCTGATCGAGCGCGCCCGATCGGCGCGGAAGGACGAGAAACGGCATCACCGGGCGATGACTGCATTGGCGGCCCGGTTTGGCGCGGCGGTTCAACCGGTTGAACTGGAGCCGGTCGGGATTCGATCGTTGCTCGAGGTCGCGGTCGAAAATGCCGTGGAAGGCTGCGTCCGTGAGACGTGGGGAGCGGCCGTCGCCGCCTTTCAGGGTGAGTGCGCCGCCGATCGGGCCGTCCGCCGGACGATGCGCGCCATCGCTGTCGACGAGGCCGAACATGCAGCGCTCGGCTGGGCGGTCGACGGCTGGGCCCGGTGGAAGCTCTCGGCCGAAGAGCGCGACGAGGTTGACGCAGCCCGCATCTCGGCGCTCGCGGGGCTCGTTGAAAACACTGTAAAATCACAATCTTCCGAGATCCTCGGCCTCCCCGGTCCCGAGGCGTCGGCGAAGATGTTGGCCGGGCTGCGGCCGATCTGGATCGCTTGACGGGAGCGGCCCGCAGGAGCAATCAGGCGCGATGGGCATCCTGCTCGTGGCGGTCATCGCCACCGCGATCGGCTTCGTTCTGATCCTCTTCATCGGCCGCAACCAGCCGGTCTCACCCGCCTCGCCCGAGAACCTGGCGCGCGAAGGGCACGGCGAGATGGCGTGGGTGCGCGGGTACGGCATCGAGGGGTTCCAGCGGCTGCTGCTCACGCTCTTCACCGAGATGGGCTTTCACCCGGAGCGGAGCGAGCGCGGCTCGGCGACGGTCGACCTCTTCGCCAACGATCCGACGCCGATCCGCGGCGGGCGCCTCTACGTGCACGGCCTGTTCGCGAGCGCGCCCGCCACCGACGCGGATGAAGTGCGGAACATGATCGAGTCGGCGCGGGCCGAATTCGTCGGCAAGGGCGTCCTCGTCACGCTCGGCACCTTCACCAGCGACGCGCAGGAGGCGGCGCGCGGCAACCCGATCGACCTGATCGACGGCGACGCCCTCGCGCGCCTGGTCCGCAAGCACCTGCCGCAGGCATTCGCGCAGCGGAAGATCTGATGCTGCTCGCCCTGCTCGTGGCGGGGCCGTACTTTGGCGCCGGCGCGTACTTCGTGCGGCCGTCGGAGAGCGTGGCGGACCGGTCGGCCGCGCTGTCGCTCGAGCTCGGCTACCAGTGGAAGCATGCGCTCGCGAGTCTCACGGCGCTCGGCACCATCGGCACCGGTAACATGAACACCACGCTGGTGGCGGTGAAAGGCGCGTGGATCATCACCGACACGCCGGTCGCGCCCTTCATCGGGATCGGCGTGGGAGTCTTCGCCCAGAGCTTGCACTGCGACCCGGTACGCGGATGCGACGGCTTTTCGAAGTCGGCAGCGGGCTCGGTGGCCGAAGCGGGCGTGCTGCTCTTCCGGCACGCGATCGCGAGCGTGCAGCTCATCGGGCCCTTCGAACGCGTCCAGCCCGCGATTTTTCCGGCAGTCGAGGCGACGCCGATCCCGCTCTTGCTGATCGGGTTTCGCGTTCTCGGTTAGCCGCCGCCGTCGAAGACGGCTTAGCGGCCATTTTTTTTTGGTTTACAGTCCGCCGCCATGGCACCCAAAATCCCCGGATTCAGGCTCGGAATCTACGTCTTCAAGGACGTCGAGATCGTCGACTTCGCCGCGCCCCACGGCGTCTTTTCCGTCGCGCGGCGATTCAACCCGGAGCTCGAGGCGTTCCTGATCGCCGACGCGATGCGGCCGGTGCAGGCGCAGGCGGGCTTCACCGTGTTGCCGAACTACTCGTTTGCCGATCGGCCCTCGATGGATGCGTTCCTGATCCCGGGCGGCTTCGGCACGCGCCAGGAGCTGCACAACGGGCGGCTGCACGAGTACATCCGCTCGCTGCCCGAGACGACGCTTCTGACGAGCGTCTGCACCGGCTCGTGGATCTACGGAAAGATGGGCCTGCTCGACGGTCTCGCCGCCACCAACCGGAAGGAGCCGGATCGCGTCGAAGCGACGCCGCCGGGGAAAGTCCCGATCGACCGCCTCGCCGACATCGCTCCGAAAGCGAAGATCAGCCGCGCGCGCGTGGTCGACTCCGGCCGGATCGTCACCGCCGGCGGCATCACCTCAGGCATGGAAATGGGCTTTCACCTCCTGCGGCGCGCCGGTCACGACGAGCAGTTCATCTCCGAAGTCGCGCGGGTGATGGAG